>CAIZPS010000238.1 GCA_903934925.1 uncultured bacterium
CCCCCCCTATGGCCGCACCAACGGCCTCGCTACCCGGACCGGCTACTTCCACTTCGTGGCGAGGAAGAATCCGCCCATGATGAAGGCGAACCCGATCGCCACGTTCAGCAGGGCGCTGAGGTCGCGCATGATCGGGATCGACGAGCCGGCGATGTAGAAGACGACGATGTAGGTCAGCCCGACGACGAACAGGGTGACCATCGTGGGGGCCAGCCAGGACGGTGACCCGATCCGCGCCGCCTTGCGCTCCCCCTTGTGGGTCGGGGGCGGGGTGTAGACGTCCTTCTTGCGGCCCTTGGACTCCGGCACGGTCTTCCTCCCGGGTGATGGCCGCCTGCGGCGACCGTTCGATGGGGTCAGCCTGCCACATGACACGCACCCCGGGATTACCGTGGGTTCATGGGGTCAGGTGCCGGGCTGCGTTCGAGGCTGCGCCCGGCCGTCATCGCCTCAGCATTGGTCTTCGCCCTTGCCGGCCTGATGTTCACCGCCGCCGCGTCGGCCAGCAAGGGCACCGACCTGCGGGCCGAGCGCGTCACGGAACTGCGCGACCTCGTGCGCCAGGAGGCGAATCGCGTTGCGCGACTAGAGGAGTCGGTGGCCGAGCAGCAGCAGGTGGTCGACGACCTGACCGAGGGGCGCATCGGAGACCCTGCCGCCGTGGAGGTGCGCCAGCAGATCGATCAGCTCCGCACCGATGCCGGGCTCACGGAGGTCTCCGGTCGCGGCTTGCGCGTCACGCTCGACGACGCTCCCCTGCGCGAATCCGACGATCCGCTGTGGCAGACCCTGACGCCGAATGACGTCATCGTCCATCAGGCCGACCTCGAGGCGGTCATCAATGCCCTGTGGGGTGGAGGCGCGGAGGCCATCGCCGTCATGGGCCAAAGACTTGTGAGCAGCAGCTCGGTCCAGTGCGTCGGCAACACCCTGCTGCTCAACGGTCGCGTCTACTCGCCCCCCTACGTCGTCGAGGCTGTCGGCCCGGTGCAGCAGATGCGCTCAAGCCTGCGTCAGGATCCTGCGGTCGCCGACTATCGGGCCTGGGCGGATGCGGTCGGGCTCGGCTACACAGTCGTGCGGGTGCCGGATCTGGTCATCCCGGCGTATGAGGGACCACTCGGTCTGGAGACCGCAACCGTCCCACCGGGTTCGGCGACCACCCTCGGGTGAGGGCAGTGACGCTCGGGGGCCACAATGGCGCCGTGGTGCGCATCCTCGTCGTCGACAACTACGACTCCTTCGTCTTCAACCTCGTGCAGTACCTCGCGCAGCTCGGCGCTGACGTCACCGTCCGCCGCAATGACGACGTCACACCCGACGAAGCACGCGAGTACGACGGAGTCCTGCTGAGCCCTGGCCCGGGCACACCGGAGGATGCCGGTGTGTGCATGGCCATCGTGCGGGAGTGCGCCGGTGACGTCCCGATCTTCGGCGTGTGCCTGGGTCATCAGGCCATCGCAGCTGCCTACGGTGCCACCGTCGAGCGCGCGCCCGAACTGCTGCACGGCAAGACATCACCCGTTGAGCACGCCAACGTCGGTGTGCTCGCCGGCCTTCCGTCACCGTTCATCGCGACCCGATACCACTCGCTCGCGGTCGATCCCGCCACGGTTCCAGACGAACTCCTCGTCACAGGCGCGACCCCCGGCGGAGTGATCATGGCGATCCGCCATCGTGATCTGTCCGTGGAGGGCGTGCAGTTCCACCCCGAGTCGGTGCTGACGGAGGGCGGCTACGCCATGCTCGCCAACTGGCTCGACGAATGCGGCGATCCCACGGCGCGCGAGCGAGCCAAGGGCCTGGCGCCCGTCGTGGGCTGATCCGAGGGTTGGTACCCGCCTACGGCGCGGGTGTGAACACGTCGCTTGGCGGCGCGGGTGCGGGCTCCACCGGGGGAGGGATCTCCTCAGTGGGCACGGGTGTGGGTTCGAACGTCGGAGTCGGCTCCACGGTTGGCGTTGGCGGAGCCTCGGGTGCCGTCGACACCGTGATGGTGACGATCGAGCCCCGGGCCAGCAGGTCTCCGCCCTGGGGTGACTGCGCCAGCACGGTACCGCTGGGAACCGAGAGATCCTCGATCTCCACCACCTGAACGTCGAAGCCAGCCTGAGCCAGGTCGCTGCGCGCCTGAGCCTCACTGACACCAGTCACCTGCGGCACCTTCACCAAGCCGGACGACACCGTGATGTCGATGCTGGATCCGGCGTTGACCTGCGTGCCTTCCTCCGGATCCTGTGCGAGCACGTAGCCGGCGGGCTGGGGTGAATTGCGCTCCTTGATGGCGCCCAGCTGCAGGTTCGCGTCCTCCAGGGCGATGCGCGCAGCCTCGATGGAGGTGAGCGCGATGAGCTGCGGCACGGTGACCTGCTCCAGCCCGGCGGAGATGGTGACGTTGACGGACTGTCCTTGCTCGATGCTCTCTCCCGCAGCGGGTTGCTGCGCGATGACGGTGTCGACGGGACGGTCGGAGATCTCGGGTGTCTGTGCACCGAGGCGCAACTGGAACTCGTCGAGAGTCGTGGTGGCCTGCTCGATGGTCAAACCCTCGAGGTTGGGCACCTGCACCTGATTCGCGCCAGGGCCACCGAAGATGAAGCGACCGATGAGCAGGGCGGCGATCACTGCCGCAACGACTCCCACCAGGCTCAGGAACCAGAACGCGACGCCGCGCCGACGTGGACGGCGCTTCATGTCGTACATCGGCTCATAACCGCTGCCGCCCCCGTTTCCGGCAGCCTGTGCGGGCGGAAGCATCTGCGTCTGGTCCATGGTGACCATCGGCACGGCAGCCGTGACAGGAGCACCTGCAACGGCACGTTCGACATCGCTCCGGAACTCCGCCGCGGACTGGTAGCGGTCATCGGTGCGCTTGGCCAGGGCGTGCAGCACGACGGCGTCTACCTGGGGTGTCACTCCCGAGTCGACTTGCGACGGTGGCACCGGCATCTCGCTCACGTGCTGGTAGGCGATCGCCACCGGGGAGTCGCCCGTGAACGGCGGGCGACCGGTCAGCAGTTCGTAGAGCAGGACTCCCGCGGAGTAAAGGTCGCTTCGGGCGTCGACCACCTCGCCGCGGGCCTGTTCCGGCGACAGGTACTGCGCGGTGCCCATGACAGCGGACGTGGCGGTCATCGTGTTGCCGGTGTCGTTCATCGCGCGTGCGATGCCGAAGTCCATGACCTTGACGTCGCCGGTGCGGGTGAGCATGACGTTGGCCGGCTTGATATCGCGATGAACGATGCCGTGTCGGTGCGCGTAGTCGAGGGCCGACAGGACGCCGGCGGTGATCTCGAGGGCCCGTTCGGGGAGGAGGCGACGACCGCTGGCGAGGAGTTGGCGCAGGGTCATGCCATCGACGTACTCCATGACGATGTAGGGCA
>CAIZPS010000239.1 GCA_903934925.1 uncultured bacterium
TCAGGACGCTGCGCCGGCGCGGAGCAGTCTCGGCGAGGGAGTCCGCCCCTCCCTGGCCGCCCATGCCGGGCATGTCGAAGCTCACGCCACCAACCTACGTCACGCCCGTGCCGACGTCTTCACGAGCATCGGTCCGGACGTCACGAGCATCAGTCCGGACGTCACGAGCATCAGTCCGGACGTCACGAGCATCAGTCCGGACGTCACGCTGGATCGACGGGACAGGCGGGCAGCGCCGTGCCGGCCACGAAACCCTCGACCGCTGCCACGGCCTCGCTGAGTGTCGTGACGGGCGTGACCGTGAGCCCGTCCGGCACGTGGCCCGCCGTCTCGGCGCAGTTGTCGGCGGGTACGAGGAACAGCGACGCACCCGCCTCTCGCGCACCCGCGAGCTTCTGCCGAATGCCACCGATCGGGCCAACCTCGCCACTGGGGTTGATGGTTCCGGTGCCGGCCACATGCTCACCCCCCGTGAGATCGACCGGCGTGAGCTTGTCGACGATGCCCATCGCGAACATCAGGCCCGCACTCGGACCGCCGACGTCCTCGAGCGTGAACGTGATCGGGAAGTCCGCGGCGTAGAGCTCCCCTACGCCGATCCCGATGTAGGCCGTGCCCGGGGCATCGGGCTTGTCGGCGCTGGTGATGCGCACGGTGGTCTCAGCGATCTCCGTGTCCCCGGCCCCGTCAGCACTGCCGTCGACGTCGCTCTCAGACGGAGCCTTCGCGCGTCGCACGGTGATTTCGAACTCCGTGCCGATCGGCTGCGAGCGCACGGCATCGACCACTTCAGACGTCATGGTGACGGGCTCGCCGTTGATCGCGATGATCTCGTCGCGCACCTCGAGCACGCCGTCGGCCGGTGTGTCGCCGTAGACGGCGTTGACGACGATGGCTGTGCCCACCGGCAGATCGAGGAAGTCCAGGGCCGCGGCGACCGCGTTGGAGCCGGATGTGCTGAACAGGACGGCCTGGCGCTGGCGCACCTGCTCTCCGGTGACGTCGTCGGGGAACAGCAGCTCACGCGGGACGACCACATCGGTGGGACTGAACCACGCGGTCAGCGCGTTGACGAAGGTGAGCCCGCCTCGCGGACCGCCCGACTCCAGCACCGTCGTCATGTCAAGAGCGCCCGTCACCGGATAGGTTCGCGCACCCTGGATGTCGATGACATCACGGCCATCATCGGTGCCGATCACATTGAAGGTGGGCCCGGGAGAGACCTTCACGAACGGGACCGGCAGCAGGAGGGCCAGAGCGAGCAGGCCGACGGTCGTTGCCGTGCTGATGAGCAGCATCCACGTTCGGCGAGTCAGGTGCGCGCCTGCCCTTCGAACGTCATCCTCTGGGTGCTCCTGGACCGGCGACGTGGTCTCTCCGCTCACGAGTCATCACCGGGAAGTGGGCGTTCCATCGCCTTCTGCATGCGCCGGAGGCTCTCCATCGAGTCGGTCGGCGAGGTCGGCTTGCTCGGACGGCTGCGCAGCATCACGAACACGATGGCGAGGACTGTGGCGCCGATGGGGATCAGCCACCAGGCCAGGTTCGACATCCATGCTCCTCTTGTGCGCCACGTGCGGGTGACCGTCACGGCAGGACCGGCATCTGCGACGCGCACCGACACCGGGTCGTTCCCGCCCGCTCCGTCAGCCTACGTTCCCGGCCTGCTCCGCGAGTGCACGGCCGTCCCCCGGACATGGCAGGACCCCCCGGGGCTCGCCATCGATTCGCCTTCCCCTTGCTCATCGATGTGTTATCCGGGGGGTCCGACGGGGAGAAACTAGAGATCTGCGGAGGGCGCGTCAACGCAAGAGCGATATTCGTTCATCTGCCCTGTGGAGCACTTGTGGACCACCTTGGGATCACTCGGCGTGTCCTTGTGGAAGGGACGTGCATGATCCTGGGGATGACGCTGGGGACAGTGCCGGAACTGCCCTGTGAGCAGGGGGAACGTCATGCCCACCCTGTGGACGCAAATTAGTTTTCCGCGTTCGCCGCGCGTTCATGCGCGCGTCACGGGAGGCGCACTGCATCGTCGATCAGCGCACGTACCGACGCATCCAGGCCCTCGGGCAGGTTCGTGAGATCGAACCACCGAAGATCATCGGACTCGTCGCTGCGCACCGCAGTGGCCTCCTGGTCCACCCAGGCCACGTACTGCACATCCAGGTGCACGCTGGGGCGGCCGCCGCACGGCACCGGATGCCGGTCCAGGCGCACGGGCAGCGCCGATATCTCGATCGCAGCGATTCCGCTCTCCTCCCGGGCCTCGCGCAGCGCGGCAAGCCGAACGGATGCGTCCCCCGGCTCGTTGTGGCCACCCAGCTGCAGCCAGCGCCCCACCTTGGGATGCAGCGTGAGCAGCACGCGGGAGCGCGCGTCGTCCATCATCAGAGCACTCGACGTCAGGTGGCCATCGACGCACATCCGAGCCATGCCATCAGGGTGGTCGGCGAGGAACGCGAGGTAGGAGTCGCGCAGGGCACGCTGGGCCGAATCCGGGTGCTGCCACTCGTGCAGCATCGATCGCGCTTCCTCGTGCAGGTGGCTCAGGGAAGCGTCGGAGTTGTCAGCATTCACGGTCGTCAAGACTCACCACGGGAATCACAGACGTTGCGAACTCACTCACCATCGATTTCGAACTCCAGGTCGGTGGCACTCGCCTCGAGGAATCCCAGGGGATCGGCGAGGTCGGCAGGACCCGGGAGGAGATCCGGATGAGCCCACAGGGCATCGCGCGCCTCCGCCCCACGTCCCGCGCGCACGACCGCGAACAGGGTCGCCGCCTCGCGGGCGAGGCGGGGTCGCAATTCCATCCCGATCAGCGTGCTGAACGTCTTCTCGGCAGGGCCACCGGCCGCGCGTCGACGTCGCATGGTCTCGCGGAGCTGCACGACGGGGGCGAGCCGGCCATCGACGGCACTGTCGACGACATCGTCGACCCAGCCCTCGACCAACGCCAGCAGCGTCTCCAGTCGCGCGATGGCGGCCTTCTGCTCCTCAGTGTCCTGCGGCTGAAGCAGGCCGCTTCCCATGAGCTCCTGCAGTCCCTCCGGCCGACTGAGGTCGATCTCGCCCATTGCCTCCTGCAGCCGTGCTTGATCGACGCGCACGCCCCGCGCGTACTCCTCGACTGCACCGATGATCCGCGGACGCAGCCACGGAACATGCGCGAACAGACGCTGGTGCGCGGACTCGCGCAGAGCAAGGAAGACGCGGACGTCGTCGGCGGCAATGCCCAGGCCCTCCCCGAACCGCGCCACGTTGCCGGGCAGCAGGGCCGGCTGGGGGTTCTCGGTGAGAGGTATGCCGATGTCAGAGGAGCCCAGGACGTCGCCTGCGAGACCGGCGAGGGCCTGACCCAGTTGCATGCTGAACGCCGCGGCACCGAGCTGCTGCATCATGCCCAGCATCGGAGCCATCATCTGGGCGAACTCCGGCGGCAGGCCCTCGGGCAGCATCGCCCGCAACTGCTCGGGCAGGTTCGCCTCGAGGGTGGCGATGTCCATCTGGCCTGCCTCGGGCATCGACTGCCCCACCACCTGCTGCATGTGCTCCGCGATCGGCTGGACGACCAGTCGCCACGTCGGGAGCGTTGCCTCGAGCCACTCCGAACGGCTCCATGCCAGGGCGGGTGCGCCCACGGAGGGGAAGGTCACGACCGGATCGAGCCACACGTCTGCAAGGTGCACCGCGTCGACGACCGCGCGACGTTCGGCATCCGACACGGACGGATCGCCCGCAGAGACCAGGGCCTTGCGCGCGATGTCGGTGACCATCGCCCAGTTGACCGGGCCACCGGCGTCCGGACCGGCCTGCCCGGCCTGCCCGGCCTGCAGCATGGCCCCCAACTGCTGCAGGGCCGCACCCAGATTGGCCATGTCGAAGCCACCGGGCTGACCGGACGTACCGTCGTCACCCACACCGAAGCCGAAGGGCATGCTCATGGCTCAACGGTAACCCCATGCGGAACCGACGCCAGACATGCGACGGGGAGGCGACCGGCGGTCGCCTCCCCGAACAGCTCGCAGGACTCGCGAGGTGGTGCGAGTGCTAGGCCTTGCCCAGGATCCGAGTCACCTTGGTGCCGCAGACCGGGCAGATGCCCTTCGCAAAGCGGCGACCGTTGGTCTCCTCGACGTGCCCGGTGAACTCGCGCTTCTCCTTGCACTTCACGCAGTACGCCTCGCCGGTGTAGCTCTCGGCCATCTGGCCCTCCTGTATTCGGTCAGAACCGCGTGGCCGCGGTCGGCAGCGTGCGCCGCCTTGGGTGTTTTCACCCTAGGGCAGCGAACGGGCCCGCTTGGGCACGCCACGGGCCCCGAACGGGGTCAACACGCGAAATTATTGGGAATAAATGGGATAAAAAGGATCTTACGGGTACCACGTCAGACACCAGGTGGTCGCCGGAGCGGCCCCCCAGTCGGCTCGCGTCGGTAGCAGCACGCGGGCCTGGGGCCCGCACACCCGCTGGGCTCGCGCCCGCAGCTCAGTCCGGCCGGGGTAGGAGTCGTAGAAGGCGGTCCACACGATGAGCGCGTCGACCTGCCATCGAGGCCGAGCGCCGCACGACGTCGCTACCGCGACATCGACGACCTTGCGACCACGCGCACCGGGACTGCAGTAGCGCAGGTCCGCCCGGCTTCGAGCGGTCAGCTCCGCCATCGACCGCGTCAGGACGGCCACCTCGCGCTCGCCCGTCTGACCCATGGTCAGCGCAATCGCCCCGCACACCAGGACCGGAGTCGGACCCTGGATGCCGAAAAAGCGCGGCTCCACGCTCAGCGGATCGCGGACCACTCCGGCGACAGGCCGATTCACCCCCACCTCGTTCCACACGCCGAGCGTGCTGCAACTCTGCGCGGCGTAGGCGAAGGGATCCCCGGATTCCGCCAGACCCTCCACCCGCGTGACCTCGAAGGTGTGCGGCCGCGTGCACTCGACCACGACCGGTTCCGCGTAGAAGCCCGAGGCCTGGAGGTCCTCCACGGGCAGATCCAGGCACTGCCCGACCGTGGGCAGACTCGAGGCACCGTCTTCATCGGCAGCGGCCGGTGGGGCCGTGAGCATGCCCGCGGCGACAACCGACATGCCGGCCCAGATGGCGAAGGCATGCCCGATCGGTCGCCTTGGTGCCACGTCACCTCCACCGCGCCCGCCGCACGGGCCGACCCGATCATGACGGCCCTCGGTGGATGGCACAACCGGTTTGGCGGCAGGATCGTCCCGTGACCGTCCACCATGAAGAACTCGTCCCGCCAGTCGACCCCGATCGACTCCGAGCCGACCCAGTCGACCCCGATCGACTCCGAGCCGACCCAGTCGACCCCGATCGACTCCGAGCCGACCTGACGGAACTGCTGACGATTCCCTCCGTGAGCGGCTCGGCCGCCGAGGCCGAGGTGCAGGCCTGGCTCGCGGAGCGCTGGACGAGCGAGGGCCTGGAGGTCGAGCGCTGGGACATCGATATCGACGCACTCGGCGCCGATCCGGAGTTTCCGGGCATGGAGGTGGAGCGCTCGCATGCGCTCGGCGTCACCGCGACCCTGCGCGGCACGGGCGGAGGAGCGACTCTCCTGCTCGACGGACACACCGATGTGGTGCCACCGGGTGACCTCGACGCGTGGACCGGCGACCCGTTCGCGGTACGCCGCGTCGCCGTCGACGGCGAGGAGCGGCTCATCGCCCGCGGCGCATCAGACATGAAAGCCGGGGTCGCGGCCATGTGGGCGGCCGTGCGTGCGATCGCGGACTCCGGCATCGCACTGCGCGGAGACGTCATCCTCGCGCCCGTCTCCGGGGAGGAAGACGGCGGACTCGGCACCTTCGCACTCCTGCGGCACGGCGTGCGCGCGGACATGTGCATCGTGCCCGAACCCACCGAGCTGTGCATCGTGCCCGGCAACGGAGGTGCACTCACCTTCCGGCTGACGGTCCACGGCCTGGCCGCGCACGCATCTATGCGCACGTCCGGATACAGCGTGATCGAGAAGTTCATTCCGGTCTACCGTGCACTGGAGGATCTCGAGGCACGACGCAATGCCGTCGTGGATCCGATCATGCAGCGCTGGCCGATCGCGTACCCGCTGTCCATCGGCACCGTGCACGCCGGCGACTGGGCCTCCACCGTGCCGGACTTGCTCGTCGCCGAGGGCCGGTTGGGTGTGGCCATCGGCGAGTCCGTCGAGCATGCCCGAGCCGAGCTCGAGACCACCGTCGCCGAGGTCTGCGCGCGGGATCCCTGGCTGGCCGAGCATCCCGTGACGGTGACGTGGTGGGGCGGACAGTTCGCCTCCGGTCGCACGGATCCCGCTCATCCGATCACCGCGATCGTCGGGGACGAGCATCGCGCCCTGTTCGGTGCCCAGCCCGTGATCTACGGCGGCCCCTACGGGTCGGACCTTCGACTGCTCGCGGGCATCGGCGGGATTCCCACCGTGCACTACGGCCCGGGAGTGCCCGAGTCCGCACACACGCCAGACGAGTACGTCGCCACGCAGCAGGTCGTGGACGCCGCGAATGCGATGGCGCGAATGATCCTGCGCATCTGCGCCTGACGCGAGCTAACGGCGGGCGCACGCCCTAGCGCATCGGGCCTGTGGATCGCCAGTGACGATCCACAGGACGCAGGCAGCACGGTGCGGGCATGAGCGCACCCGGGACCCACCTGCCCTCCCTATCCCTGCTGCACGCACTGCAGGCCTGTCGCCGGCCACGGCTGCGCCGCGAAGTGCCGATCATGTGGCGGTCGGCCACCGCCGTGCAGATCGGCGACGACGTCAGGCTCACCTCGGTCACCCGATCCGATGTGGCCTGGCTGACCTCCCTCGACGGACTCGCCTCACCCGAGGGGATCGTGGAGTCGCTCACCATCCCCGAAGCCCAGGCCGCTCGGCTCGTGCGTGCCCTGATCGCCGCCGGAGCCCTCGAAGACGCATCCCGCGTGCCGGAGAGCGTGCGCTGGGCGAGCCCGCTCGCCAGGGAGGATGCCGAGCGGCGCTATTCCTCTGCCCTGGCGACCTACCGCGACCTCGATCTGACCCATGCCGTCACGAGCCGACGGGAGCGACGCCGGATCGCCGTGGCGGGCACAGGCCGACTGGCCGAGGAGGTCTTCGCCGCTCTGGCCGCGTCAGGCCTCACCGCCGACGTCGAGCGCGCCGACATCGCCGTGCTCGCCGACATCGCCGTGCTCGCCGATTCGGCGCACCCCCACGTGCCCGCATCCTTCGACGATCCCCGGATGACGCGACCGCACGTGCACATCGGTGCATTCGGCGAGCGGGCGACAGCAGGGCCGCTTGTCGTTCCCGGACGCACCAGCTGCCTGCGCTGCCAGCACCTGCACCGTCGAGATGCCGATCCCTCATGGCCGCTGCTCAGCGTGCAGTGGGCCCATTGGACGAGCACGCTTCCCCTCTCACCCGTCGACCCCCTGCTGGCCAGGCTCGCAGCGGATCAGGTGGCACTGCTCGTGCGCGCGTGGATCGACCTGCCTGACCAGCCGGCGGTGTGGGCCGACACCGCCGTTGACCTGCGACTGCCCCTGGGCGACCCGCAGACGCGCACCTGCCCCCCGCACCCGCTGTGCGGGTGCCGGTGGAGCTGCCTCTGACGGCAACTACCTACAAAGGCCAGCGGGCGCGTGCACCACACCGGCCGTGCGACCCGCACAGACCCGGGTGACAATGGCCTCATGCCCGAGATCCCGCGCTTCGCACTCACCCGCAGTGTGAAGATCGCCGCGCTGCCCGCCGCCCATGCCGGACGGGCCGCGTGGGGGCTCGGCAAGCGCATCGGTGGCAAGCCTGCCGAGATGGTGGCGGCCGAACTCCAGGCACGCACGGCCGAGCAGATGTTCAGCGTCCTCGGGGAGCTCAAGGGCGGGGCCATGAAGGTGGGCCAGGCCATGAGCATCTTCGAGGCGGCGATGCCGGAGGAGGTGGCCGCTCCCTACCGCGCCGCACTCACCAAGCTGCAGGAGTCCGCTCCTCCCCTGCCCGCGACCTCGATACACGCGATTCTCGACGAGGAACTGGGTGCCGACTGGCGGTCACGCTTCGCTGAGTTCGACGACCGCCCCGCTGCCGCCGCATCGCTCGGGCAGGTCCACAAGGCCGTGTGGCATGACGGCCGCGTCGTCGCGGTCAAGGTGCAGTACCCCGGTGCCGACAAGGCCTTCATCTCCGACCTGAACCAGATGACGCGCATGGGCAAGCTGTTCGCGTCATGGGTGCCCGGCATGGACATCAAGCCACTGCTGGAGGAGCTCAAGGCACGGGCGATCGAAGAGCTCGACTATCTGCGCGAATCCCGCAATCAGCGTGCCTTCGCCGCCGCGTTCGAGGACGACCCGGAGTTCGTCGTGCCGCACGTGCTCGCCGCTGCACCGCACGTCATCGTGTCCGAGTGGGTCGACGGCCGACCGCTGTCGGCGATCATCCGCGACGGCACACCGGAAGAGCGCGATCGCGCGGGCCTGCTCTACATGAGGTTCCTGCTCGCCGGGCCCGCACGCGCGGGACTGCTGCACTCCGATCCCCATCCGGGCAACTTCCGCATCACGCCGGACGGCCGCTTCTGCGTGCTGGACTTCGGCGCGGTCGCGGAACTGCCCGAGGGGCTGCCCCTTGCGATGGGCAGCCTGCTGCGCATCGCCATGACCGGCGACGCAGACCAGGTGGCCGAGGGCCTGCGTGACGAGGGCTTCATCCTGCCGAACGTGACCGTGGACCCGGAGTCCGTGCTGAACTACCTGGACCCGTTCGTGGAGCCGGCGAAGACCGAGGAGTTCCACTTCAGCCGCGACTGGATGCGCGGACAGTTCGCCCGCATGAACGACGTGCGCAATCCCGACTTCACGATCGCGCTGAAGCTCAACCTGCCGCCGTCCTACGCACTCATCCATCGCGTGTGGCTGGGCTGCATCGCAGTGCTGTGCCAGTTGGATGCCACAGTGCCGATGCGCGACGAGCTGCGCACCTGGGCACCAGGCTTCGCCGAGGTGTGACGCCGCCGGCGGCTGGCAGCCACTGGAGTCACGCGTGCTGCTGCACCAGTTCGAGCACCTGCGGTCCGTAAGCGGCGAGCTTCATCGGACCGATGCCGGGAATCTGCTCCAGGGCTGCTTCGCTGAGGGGAAGCTGCTCGGCGATCGCCATGAGGGTCGCGTCGGTGAACACGACGTAGGCGGGAACCGATTTCTGCCGCGAGGTCGACAGGCGCCACTCGCGCAGGGCGTCGAGGAGCTCCTCGTTGATGTCGACGGGGCAGACCCGGCAGCGGCCCAGGGTTCGCTCCTCACCGGTGACCAGCGCCTTGCGGCACACCCGGCATCGCGCCGGGCCCTTGCGACCTCGCTCGCCGCGCGCACGGCCGGAGCCGGCGGTGACCATGCCCTTCTGGGGACCGCCGACCGTGCCGGTGCCATGCAGCGTGCCGACGAGGAACGGGCTGAGCGTGCGCGACGCGCGACCGCCGGGCTGACGCGCCGCTGCCCAAGACAGGTGCAGGTGGTCGGCCGCACGCGTGATGGCGACATAGGCGAGACGGCGCTCCTCCTCCACCTGCGCCGGGGTCTCGGCGTACTGCAGGGGGATGAGGCCGTCACTGCAGCCCACGACGAGAACGACCTGCCACTCCAAGCCCTTGGCCGAGTGGATGGACGCAAGAGTGACGCCGTCGGCGACAGGTGCGTGCTGGGCCTCGGCCCTGGCGTCGAGCTCCTGGACGAAGGACGAGAGAGAGTCGCCCAGGGTCGGGGCGAGCTCGTCGGCAAGGGCAGCCACTGCTGCGAGGGACTCCCATCGCTCGCGCACCGCACCTGTGGTGCGTGGCGCCTCCGGAGTCCAGCCTGCGCTGGACAGCACCGCGCGGACCTGCTCGCCCAAGGGGCCGGCCGTCTCGGCGGCGCGGGCGGCCCCGCGGATGCGGGTGACGGCCTCGCGCACCTCCGGTCGATCGAAGAAGCGCTCCGTGCCGCGCAGCACGACGGGTATGCCGGCTGCGGAGAAGGCCTCTTCGAGCTCGGCCGACTGCGCGTTGATGCGGAACAGCACGGCGATGTCGCGGGCCGCGATGCCGGAGTCGAGGTGCTCGCGCACACGACGGACGACACCTGCCGCCTCCTCGACGTCATCGGCGTAGGCGTCGAGCGTGGGCGATGACCCCGCACCTCGCTGGGATCGCAGCACGAGGGAGTTGGCTGCCTGTGGCGCACGACCGATGACGGCGTTCGCGAGGTCGACGATCTGCGGGGTGCACCGGTAGCAGCGAATCAGACGCACCTCGGTGGCATCAGGGTGACGCTGCCGGAAGCCGGTGAGGTAGTCGGGCGACGCGCCAGTGAAGGTGTAGATGGTCTGGTTCGCATCGCCGACGACGCAGAGGTCGTCACGTTCGCCGAGCCAGAGGTCGAGCAGACGCTGTTGAAGCGGGTTGACGTCCTGGTACTCATCGACGGTGAACCAGCGGTACGCCGCGTGCACCTCGTCGGCGATGTCGGGCCGCTCATCGAGTGCGCCCGCCGTGGCGAGAAGGATGTCTTCGAAGTCGAGCATTCCCCGACGCGTCTTCGCCTCCTCGTAGGCATCCTGCACGAGAGCGAGTTGTGCTGCGTCGACGCTCAGCGTGCGATGCACCTGCGCGGCACGTACGCCGATGGCATCGCCGATGAGGAAGTTGACCTTCGCCCACTCGAGATCTCCCGAGAGATCGCGAACCGTGGCGGTATCGGTGGGCAGCGAGCAGCGATTCGCGGCCTCCGCCACCAGCCGTGCCTTGGCCGGAAGCAGTTCGGGGAACTCGCCACCGCTCAGGCGCGGCCAGAAGTAGCGCAACTGTCGCAGCGCAGCCGCGTGGAAGGTACGCACCTGAACGCCGTCGACGCCGAGGGCACGCAACCGCGTGCGCATCTCCCCCGCCGCACGCGTGGTGAAGGTGACCGCGAGCGTGCGCCGGGGGTCGTGCTCGCCGGAAGTCACCCCGTGCGCGATGCGGTGCGTGATGGCGCGGGTCTTGCCTGTGCCCGCACCGGCCAGCACCACCACTGGGCCGTGGAGGGCCTCGACGACTGCGCGCTGCTCGTCATCGAGCTCCGCGA
>CAIZPS010000240.1 GCA_903934925.1 uncultured bacterium
GACATGGGGGAGTCACTCGGCATCCACAGTTTCGGCAACGATCCGGGCTTGCTGCCGCTCATCGATGCTGCGAACGTCGCCTGTGGATTCCACGCAGGTGACCCCACCACGCTGCGCATCACGGTCGAGGCCGCGGCAGAGTCCGGAATCGCCATCGGAGCCCATCCCGGGCTCCCGGACATCTGGGGCTTCGGCCGCCGGGAGATGAAGCTCGACGCGGACGAGGTCCGCGACATCGTCCGCTACCAAGTGGGTGCCCTCACCGGCTTCCTGCGGGCCGTGGGCGTTCCCCTCAATCACATCAAGCCGCACGGGTCCCTGTACGGCATGGTGGCGCGCGACCCGGCTCTGATGGAGTCGGTGTGCGATGTCGCCGAGTCGTACGGCGTGGGCGTCTTCGGCATGGCCGGCAGCGCCCACGAACAGGTGGCGAGGAGCCGGGGGATCCCGTTCACGGCAGAGTTGTACGTCGACCTCGGATACCGGGCCGACGGCTCCCTCATCATCGTGCGACGGCCGCAGGCCACCCCTCCCGAGGTTGCAGCTGAGCGGGCTCGCCTGGCCTTGGAGGACGGGCTGATCCGTGCTGACACAGGGGAGACCTTCCCGGTCACGTTCGACAGCATCTGCGTTCACTCGGACACGCCGAACGCGGTGGACGTCGCAGGGGTGGTGCGTCAGGTCGTTTCCGCTCACTCATGATCCGCTGACCACAGATTCCGAGACCACAGATTCCGAGACCACAGATCCCGAGACGAGATCTCCGAGAGAGGAGCCCTGATGGGTACCCACAACGTCCAGACCCCGATTCCGGGGGTGTTCTACCGCCGTCCCGCACCTGATCAGGCCGAGTATGCGGCCCCTGGTGACATCGTGACCGCCGACCAGACGATCGGACTCGTCGAGGTGATGAAGCAGTACGCGGAGATCAAGGCGGGTGCTGACGGCAGGGTCGTGTCCTTCGAGGTCGACAGCGAGGCCATCATCGGTCCCGGCGACGTCGTCGCAGTGATCGAGACGAGCGCCTAGCACGTCATGAGGAAGCTGCTGGTCGCAAATCGGGGTGAGATCGCCGTGCGCATCATGCGTGCAGCGCGCGAGCGTGGAATCCGCACGGTAGCCGTGTACAGCGAGGCGGACGAAGGTGCGCTGCATCGCCGATTCGCCGATGAATCCGTGTTCATCGGACCGGCGGCCGCGACCAAGAGCTACCTCGTTCCGGAGGCCATCCTCGAGGCCGCTCGAGAGATGGGCGCTGACGCGATCCACCCGGGCTACGGCTTCCTGTCCGAGCGTGCTGCATTCGCGTCGGCAGTAGTGGGTTCGGGTCTGACGTGGGTGGGTCCGTCGGCTGAGGCGATTGAGGAGATGGGCGACAAGGCGCAGGCCATCTCGGCCGCCATACGCGCCGGCGTGCCCACCGTTCCGGGGTCTGGTGCTCCGGTGGAGACCATGGACGAGGCGCTCGCCGCCGCCGAAGCTGCAGGCTATCCCGTGGCGATCAAGGCCGCTGCCGGCGGCGGCGGTCGTGGCATCCGCATCGCAGAGAACGAGGCTGATCTGCGCGAGCAGCTGCCCATCGCCAAAGCGGAGGCTCTCTCCGCTTTCGGCAGTGATGCGGTCTACATCGAGCGGATGGTCCGCGACGCCAAGCACATCGAGGTCCAGGTGTTCGGCGACGGGTCCTCGTTCGTGCACCTTGGCGAGCGGGAGTGCTCCGTCCAGCGGCGCAGGCAGAAGCTCATCGAGGAGACGCCGGCGCCCACCCTGCCTGACGACGTCAGGCAGGAGATGTGTCGCGCGGCCGTGGCGCTCACAGCAGCCGTCGGGTACTCGGGAGCCGGCACGGTGGAGTTCCTGTACGAGCCGGCCAGCAACCGGTTCTTCTTCATCGAGATGAACACCCGGATCCAGGTCGAGCATCCGATCACGGAGATGGTCACGGGTGTCGATCTGGTGGGCGAGCAGCTGTCGGTGGCCTCCGGCAACGCTCTGTCGTGGACCCAGGATGACATCCGCCATCGCGGACACTCGATCGAGATCCGGCTGAACGCCGAGGACCCCGACATGCAGTTCTTCCCCTCGCCCGGAACGCTGGCTCACTTCGACCTGCCCGCAGGTCCCTTCGTCAGGTGCGACAGCGGATTCGTCGCGGGTGACACCGTGAGCCCCTACTACGACTCCATGCTCGGCAAGATCATCGTGTGGGGTCGTGATCGTGAAGAGGCGATCTCCCGCATGACTCGCGCCTTGGGGGAGGTCCACGTCGAGGGCGTCAAGACCACGAAGGACTTCGTGGCTCGAGTCCTGCAGTCTCCGGACTTCGTGAGGGGAACGTACGACACGCTCTTCGTGGAAAGAACTGTTCTGTGACAAGGGTCCGCAACCAGCGAGAGGGTAGGTGAGGGCAGGGATGGCCAGTCGCTATTCATGGGGTGCCGATGAGCATCTCGTCGTTCAGATCTCCGAGGACATGAGCCTGGAGTCGAACTTCAAGGCCATGGCCATGGCCAGTGACCTCGAGTCACAGCACGTCGACGGGATCACGGACATCTGCCCGGCCAACGCGTCCCTCCTCGTCCGATTCAATCCCGACCAGGTGCCCCCGAGCGAAGTGGAGCGCATGGTCCGTGAGGCTGAGGCCCGACTGGAGGGAGGCACTCAGCAGTCGCTGAGCACACGGATCTTCGAACTCCCGGTCTGGTACAACGATCCGTACACCAACGAGACCGGTGCCCGATTCCGCGATCGCCACCAGACTCCCGAGGGCACCGACCTTGAGTTCGCTGCCTCGGAGAACAACCTGCCGAGTGTCGAGGCATTCATCGAGGCACATGCAGGCTCGCCGTGGATCGCCTCGATGGTGGGCTTCGTCGCCGGACTTCCCTTCCTCTTCCAGATGGTTCCCCAGGAGCGACAGCTGGAGGTGCCCAAGTACCTGCGGCCGCGCACCGACACCCCCAAGCTGACCATCGGCCATGGTGGGTGCTTCACGGCCATCTACAGCGTCCGCGGTGCGGGCGGCTACCAGATGTTCGGGATCACGCCCGTTCCCATCTTCGAGCCCAAGCAGGAGCACGCGGACTTCGCTGACTCCATGTTCTTCTTCCGCCCCGGTGACATCGTGAAGTTCCGGGCGATCGACGGCGCCGAGTACGAGCGCATCCTGGCCGAGGTCGATGCAGGGACCTACCGGGTCCGACAGGCACCCGTCACGTTCGACCTCAGTGAGTATGAGAAGGATCCCGACGCCTACAACGCGCGACTTCTGGAGGTGCTCTATGGCAATTGAGGTGTTGGAACCCGGCCTCGCTACCTCTGTCCAGGACCGAGGACGTCCCGGCTACTACAACGTCGGGGTGCCTCCGTCAGGTGCACTGGACCTCTACGCCGCCGCTGCCGCGAACGCCCTAGTCGGGAACGACGTGACTGCTGGTGTCCTTGAGTCCGCCTACATGGGCCCGAAGCTCAGGTTCCGAGATGCGGCCGTCGTGGCCGTGACGGGGGCAGTTGTTCCCGTCCTGCTCAACGGCCAGGAGGCACCGAGATGGGAGTCCTTCGAGGTCAGGGCCGGTGATGAGCTGTCGTTCGGCATTCTCCAAGCGGGAGCGCGGATCTACATCGGTGTGTCAGGAGGCATCGATGTGCCACTCGTTCTCGGCAGTCGCTCGCTGTACGCCCTCGGAGCCTTCGGAGGATTCGAGGGCAGGCCGATGCAGGCGGGTGACGTGCTACCCGTGGGCGCGGGCCAGGGTCGGGTGGGAGTTCGACTGCCCGAGGGCCTGATTCCCGACTACCCCAAGGAGCTCGCCGTCCGCGTCGTCCTGGGCCTGTACGACTACCGGCTCACGGACGAGGGCATGAGCTCGCTGATCGACCGTCCATGGAAGCTGAGCCCGGTGGCCGATCGCATCGGCTTCCGCTACTCGGGCAACACGTTGAAGTGGAGGGAACGCAAGCAGCCGTTCGGTGCTGGATCGGATCCCTCGAACATCACCGACGCGGGCTACCCGGTGGGGTCGATCCAGGTCCCGGGTGGCGTCGAGCCCATCATCCTGCACCGCGACGCGGTGTCGGGAGGCGGCTACGCGATGGTCGGAACGGTCATCAGCGCTGACATGGATGTCGTGGGGCAGAGTGCCCCTGGCACGATGACCAGGTTCACGCCGGTGACTCTCGATCAGGCCCTCGAGGCGCGTGCGGTCTACCGGGCCCGTGAGCGAGACATGATCGCCGCCACGTCATGACCCTGCCGTCGGTGCGCATGGCCGAGGCTGGGCTGGTCCTTCCGGAAACGGCTAAGCCGGTCGGTGACTATGTGCCGGCTCTCTGCCACGGCGACATCGTGCACGTGACCGGCCAGCTGGCCTTCGTCGACGGCCGGATCCCCGTCCCCGGAGTTCTCGGTCGCGATGTCGACGTCGACTCGGGCGCGCAGGCGGCGCGGACGGCAGCACCCAACTCGCTCTCGGCTGCTGCCGATGCGGTGGGAGGCATCGACCATCTCACAGGGGTGATCGAGGTAGTGGGCTACATCGCCTGCGTCGAGGGCTTCGCTTCGCTGAGCGCTGTCCTCGACGGTGCGAGTTCGGTGTTTCCCATGGTGTTCGGAGAGGACGGGCGGCATGTCCGCTCGAATGTAGGGGTGTCCTGGCTGCCA
>CAIZPS010000241.1 GCA_903934925.1 uncultured bacterium
CAGCGCGAGCTTCCTCATGTGCACCGTCCTTCGCAGATACCCGTGCCCGGTCGCACGGCAGGCCCCCCTCGCGTTCAGCCGGACTCTAGAGCCTCATCCCGACCCTGGGGAGGAATTCGGGCGCACGTTCGGGCGCCACGAGCCAGCCGCGGAAATGACGAAGGGCCCCCGGCGAACCGGAGGCCCTTCCTACGCGTAGCCCCGACGGGATTCGAACCCGCGCTACCGCCTTGAGAGGGCGGCGTGCTAGGCCACTACACAACGGGGCCTTGCGATGCACTCGACGTGCGAACCACGCCATCGCGCGGCTCGCAAACTGTACCGAAGTGCAGAGACGAGATCACCATCGACCTCGCATCGCTGGGGTACCAGGACTCGAACCTAGACTAACTGAACCAGAATCAGTTGGGCTGCCAATTACCCCATACCCCAATGGCTGCCGCAGTGCGGCCTGACGAGTATAGACGGCCGAGCGTGCACCCCGGACACGGGTGGGCTAGCCGATCGCGGACAGCCGCGCAAGGCTCGTGTCGCGTCCGAGGACCTCCATCGACTCGAACAGCGGGGGCGACACCCGGCGTCCGGTGATGGCCACGCGCACGGGCCCGAAAGCAACCTTCGGCTTGAGAGCCATCCCGTCTATCAGGGCAGCCCGCAGAGCCGCCTCGATCTCCGAGGCCGTCCATTCCCCCACGGATTCGAGCGCGGTGAGCGAGGCCGCCACGACGGCACGACCAGAGTCGTCGAGGACAGCCTGAGCGTCCGCTGGATCCACCGCGAAGTCGCCAGGCCCGACCAGCAGGAAGCCCAGCATCCCCGCAGCCTGACCGAGCGTCTCCATCCGCTCCCTGACCAGGGGCACGGCCGCCTCGAGCACCTGACGCGCCTGCTGACTGACCGGCTCATGAAGAACTCCGGCGCGGATCAGATACGGGATGATCCGCTCGATCAGATCGTCCGGGTCGAGGGCCCGGATCCAGTCGCCGTTGATCGCCGTGCACTTCTTGAGGTCGAAGCGCGCCGGATTGGGGCTGACACGATCCAGCGAGAAGGCTGCCGCGAGCTCCTCCTTGCTGAAGAACTCGCGATCCTCCCCCATCGACCAGCCGAGCAGCGACAGGTAGTTGAGCAGAGCCTCAGGCAGGTAGCCCTCGTCCCGGTACCACTGGAGCGAGGACTCCGGATCACGCTTGGACAGCTTCTTGTTGCCCTCACCCATCACATAGGGCAGGTGACCGAATCGGGGGATGGTGCCATCGGAGACACCCACGGCCGAGAGGGCCTCGTACAAGGCCAGCTGGCGGGGCGTCGATGACAGCAGGTCCTCGCCACGGAGGACGTGCGTGACGCGCATCATGGCGTCGTCGACGGGATTGACCAGGGTGTAGAGCGGTTCACCGTTAGCGCGGACCAGCACGTAGTCGGGCACCTGGTCAGCAGCGAAGGTGATCGGCCCGCGGACGAGGTCGTCCCAGGTCCAGTCGTGGTCGGGCATGCGGAACCTCAGCACCGACGGTCGCCCATCGGCGCGGAACGCGGCGATCTGCTCGCCCGTGAGATCCCGACAGTGGCCGTCGTAGCCGGGCGCTCGGTGCTCGGCGCGTGCCTGCTCACGACGAGCCTCGAGCTCCTCGGCACTGCAGTAGCAGCGGTAGGCGAAACCGGCTTCCTCGAGGCGCGCGGCAACGTCCGCGTAGGTGCCCTCGCGCATGCGCTCGGACTGCCGGTACGGCCCGTAGGGACCGCCCACGACAGGGCCTTCGTCCCAGGTCAGACCCAGCCAGGAGAGCGCCTCGAGCAGCGCCTCGTACGACTCCTCGCTGTCTCGGGCGGAATCGGTGTCCTCGATGCGGAAGAGGAAGGTGCCCCCGGTGTGACGCGCGAAGGCCCAGTTGAACAGAGCCGTGCGCACCATTCCGACGTGCGGATTCCCGGTCGGCGAGGGGCAGAACCGAACTCGCACGCTGCTGTCAGCCACGATCCATCACCGCATTCGTCAGAGTTCCGATTCCCCCGATGGTGACGCTGACCTCATCGCCCGCCCGGAGCGGACTCACTCCCGCGGGCGTGCCGGTGAGGATGACGTCACCCGGGAGCAGGGTCATCACCGAGCTGATCCACGATACGAGCTCCCGCGGGCTGCGCACCATGTCAGCGCCTACAGCCGACTGCCGGACTTCACCGTTCACGCGGCACTCGACGGCAGCGTCGTCGATGTCGACGTCGGTCTCGATCCAGGGACCGAGCGGGCAGAACGAGTCGAAGCCCTTGGCTCGTCCCCACTGGCCATCCGTGCGCTGGAGGTCGCGCGCAGTGACATCGTTCGCGCACGTGTACCCCAGCACGACGTCATCGACGAGGTCTTCTGGTACATCGCGGCACAGGCGCCCGATCACTACGGCGATCTCGGCCTCGTGCTCGACCTGCTCGGACTGCCACGGCAGATAGATGGCATCACCCGGCCCGATGACGGACGTGCTCGGCTTGAGGAAGATCATCGGCTCAGTGGGGGGTGCATCGCCGCCCATCTCACGCACGTGGTCAAGGTAGTTCTTCCCGACCGCGATCACCTTCGAGGGCAGTACGGGGGCCACCAGTCGGACATCCTCGAGGGCGAGCACCCGGCCATCCGGCTCGAAGGCTCCGAATGGGTGGCTGGTGAGCAGAGCGACCGCCTCCCCCTCGATCACCCCGTAGTGCAGGTCGTCGTCCCAGGACACTCGGCAGATGCGCACCCTCCGACCCTACCGATCACGCCTCAGGAGTCCGTAGCGCACAGCGTCCTCCAAGGCACGCCACGAGGCGGCAATGACGTTCTCGTGGACCCCGACCGTGCTCCACGAGTCATGCCCATCCGTGGTGCCGATCAGCACGCGCGTGCGCGCTCCCGTGCCGGACGTCTCGTCGAGGATGCGCACCTTGTAGTCGACGAGGCGCATGCCCTCGAGATCTGGGTACTTCTGGAAGATGGC
>CAIZPS010000242.1 GCA_903934925.1 uncultured bacterium
GCTTCGGCAAATCCTTCAGCATGAAGCCCGGGTTCGCCCCGCGGCCGAGCAGCATGAACGGATCGCGCATCACCACCGCTGAGAAGGACCGCAAGGGGCAGGCGGGATCGGCGGCGCGCATCATGATCACGCGCATGGGGCCAGACCAGGCGACATCGGCTTGATCCGCGAGCAGCGTCTCTGCCGCGCGGTTCGGGTCACCCGCCGTGGAGCGCGTTACTGTGACGCCGTGCTTGGCGTAAAAGCCGCGCTGTTCGGCCACATAAAAGGGCGCGTATAAAACGGCGCGGAAGGGTTCGGCAAGGCGGATGGGCTTCACGATATGGGCTCCTTCAGGTGGGGCATTTTGCCCGGCTTTGGCGGCGCGGTCAGCCCCAGCAAGCCCGGCCCGAGTCGCAGTTTGCGCCTTTTCTTAACATCGTCATCTAAGGCCTTGCAGGGAAAGCAGGAAGGGAGGAGACCCTTCGCCTCCTCACCGGAAGACGCTATATCTTGTGGGTGCCGCTGCCAATGACTGCACGGGTCCATCAGCAGGATCTGTGCGCATGACGTTTCGAATGAACCGCTCCTCGCGCCCGGCTTCCGCACGGACGTGGGGATCGCCCGCATCCAGACGCCCCTCGGCCACACCACGAGGCAGGCGCCCAGCGCCAGACTCCTGAAGTGGTCGGTAACGCCAGGCAATTCGCTCGATCGCCGCCCGCGCATCACGTGTGGCGGACGCCGCCTGCGCCTGTGCAGACCGGTTCTCCCAGGCCAGACGCGCATTCCGACGCAAACTGCGTCCAAGCAGCGCACCTACCAAGATGATGGCCGTGCCCGGTTGAGTGAGTTCACCGAGTGGATCCCCCTGCAACACCAACCACGTCAACAGAAGGAGGATCCAGCCCCCAGATGGTCCGATCGCCGCGACAACGAGGAACAGTCCTGCGATCGCCGGCGAGGACCACCATGCCGTGGCCACTTCTGGCGTCGCCGACTCCTGCAGCACATAGGTCATCCAGCCGCCAGCCGCGACCAGAACGACGACCGACCACGTCAGCGTTCTGCGCTGGCACAAACCGACCACTGTGACCACGAGGACGAGCCACAGAGAAAAAGCGATGCCATTTCGCATGGGGTCCGTGATGAATCCGCGCGTGACGATGACCATGACGGAGGCGTACAGAGCCAGAACAACGAGCACCGGCAGCGCCAAGACTGACGCTGCAGGAGTGAGCGCCGAATCCTGGCCGTCGGAGGCGCCCCTTGGCGACCACCAGCCCAGGGTGATGTCCGTCCCCTCCCCGAGTGCACTGCGCACGACAGCCGTGCCTCCGACCTCGGCCATAGGCCCGGCAATCGCGTCCGTGAGACCGAACCGCTCCTCCACGGCAGCCTGCGGAAAACCACGCCCGTCATCCCGTATGCGCAAACTCACACCCCGGCTTCCCCGTGCCCTCAACGCCGTCACGTCAACGTCCACGCTGGACGCGTCAGCGTGGCGACCGACATTGATCAGGGCCTCGGCCGCAGCCGTTCGCAGAGCGGAGTAGACGTCAGCTGGAAGGTCGACCTGTTGAGCACTCCATCGGACATCGACACCGCTGCCTTGCAGATCCGAGATGACCCCGGCCAGGTCCTGCTCGAGGGAACCGTGGTCTCGGGCTTCGTCGACGGCAGGGGCGGATCGACTGCTCAGCGACTCCAGCAGACGTGCTCCCTCTTCGCAGCGCACGGAAATGCGCGCACCCCACTGCGCACCCAGACCCCCCCTCGCCAGAGCGACCAGGGTGTTGAGCACGCTCTCGTGCAGGCGCCTCTCGGTGTCGCGAAGGCTCTGCGCGACCACATCGACGGTATGCCGCTCCTGCTCAGCGCGCAGGAGGTCGATGGCCGCGCCATCAGCAGCATCAGCATTCGCGAGCAGAGCTCGCTTGGCCGCCACGCAGGACAGACCCATCGCCAGCACGTAGACCGGATCGAGGATCGCGTCCACCGACGAGTTGAACTCCCCCGACCAGTCCGGCAGGACCACATCGCGAAGCAGCAGAGCCGTCATGAAGCCCGTGCCGATCAGGCCCCATCGGGTCGACAGCAGCAGGCCCGTGACTCCTGCCGCGAGGGCAGCAAGCTCCGCCACGCGCTGCCAGTCTGGCTCCGGGCTGCGTGCCTGGCTCACATTCACCACCAGCGTTGCCGCCAAGATCACCACAGCGTTCATGCGGACGATACGGGCAGCCCAAGGCCTCCTCCCGATCACGTGGACCAGCAGCAGCACCACCGCCAGGGCAAGGACGGCAGCCACCGCAATCGCCGATGCTGGCGTGGGCTGCGCCTGGGGAAGCAGAGAGGGCTGCACCACGAACCACAGCAGCTGCCAGCACACCGCCGCTGAGAGCAGGCCGCGCGTGACTCCCGACACGGCGGTGGTTGGCTCTGCACGACGCATGAGAAACCGGAGGCGGCGCACAACGACGGTGTCCTGCAGGCGCCGGACAATACGCGTCGGGGTCTCGGTGACCATCGGCCAACTGTGGCATAGCAGCGCCCGATACGGTCCTGTCGTGGAGAGCGAGGCGCAAGGCACCGGACGCCGTGCCATCCACGCCAAGGCACTGAGCATCGCGGTAGCAACCGGCGCCTACGCGCTCTCCTTCGGGGCCATCTCCGTCTCCACTGGCCTCGACGTGTGGCAGACGCAGGCGCTGTCCCTCCTGATGTTCACGGGTGCCTCCCAGTTCGCGTTCGTCGGCATCGTGGGCGCGGGCGGTGGCCTGGTTGCCGCAGTGCTCACCGCCTGGCTCCTGGGGGCTCGCAACAGCATGTACGCGGTGGGCCTCAACCCAATTCTGCGCCCGCGCGGGGTCCGGAGGCTCGTCGCCGCACAGACCACCATCGACGAGTCCACGGCCATGGCCCTGGCACATCCCGAGCCGGTCTCGAATTCTCGCTATGCCTTCTGGATCACCGGAGCCTGGATATACCTGCTCTGGAACGCGGGCACCCTCGTGGGGGCGTTGAGTGCCAAAGCCATCGGTGACCCGAGCACGCTGGGTCTCGATGCCGCCACGGCCGCAGCCCTCCTAGCCCTCCTGTGGCCCCGTCTGGTGGAACGGCAGGTGTGGGCTGTGGCCCTCGCCGCGGCAGGAGTGGCCATCGTCCTCACCCCGGTCCTCCAACCCGGACTGCCGGTCCTTGCCGCCGCCATGGTCGCCCTTCTCGCCGGCATGCTCGGCGGACGAATCGGCGGCCGGAACACGAGTCCATGATGTGGGCCGCCGTACTCGTCGCGTCGCTCGGCTGCTTCCTCGAGAAGTACCTGGGCTACCTCGTGCCGCCCGCCGTGCTCGAGAACAGGCGCACCCGACGGGTCTTCGGACTCATGCCCGTTGCGCTTCTCTCGGCGCTCGTCGCCGTCCAGACCTTCGCCACGGGGATGGCGCTGGAGCTCGATGCGCGCGCCGCGGGACTTGGCATGGCCATCGTGGCCTTGATGCTTCGGGCCCCCTTCCTCGCGGTCGTGATTCTCGCCGGAGTCACCGCGGCTGGCCTGCGCGCACTCGGCTGGGCCTCGTGAACCGCCCGCAGCGGCCGATCTTCGGCTTTCTGTGGCCGCGACCCGATCCCCATGCGCCTCTGGACGCGGCCGCGGTTCAGCAGCGTCTGGTGCGCGTTGCACCGCGCGGTCCTGTTCGGATCCTTACGCTCATCATCGCCACCTTGCTGAGCGTCTTCTTGACTTCCGCTGCCGTCATGACTGCCCTTTCCGCACCCATGAGTGGTGCCGCACTTCTGGCTTCTGCCGTGGCTGCCACGGCGCTCTACATCTCTCTTCGCGGATGGGTGCTCGGCACGTACGTAAACGATCACGGGATCGTCCTGGACACCCTCGTCCGACGGGTGCGCATCCCCTGGAACGAGGTCTCGGAAGTGCACCGCGCGCGGGAGCCAGTGCCCTTGCTAGGCATGCCGCTGCGGACATCCGGACTTCGCATAAGCATCGAGACCACGCGCGGCGAGCGCTTCGGCACCCACGTCTACACAAGTTCACCCGACCTTGTCGGACGACCTGATGCCTTCGACATGGCGACGGACCGCCTTGAGAACTGGTTTCGTCGGGCCTAGTGCGCGGCTCGGTACAGGCGGATCGCCGTACGCATCGCCTCGCGCGCCCGTCGACGATCACGCGCATCGTCATACGCGATAGCCAGTCGGTACCACGAACGCCAGTCGTCCGGCTGCTCCTGCGCCAGCTCTCGGTACTCCTCGAAGCGGACGTCTGCGGCGGTGCGTTCGATGCGACCGGACGGCGTCCGAGGGAGGTCATCCACCGGCAGCCCACCCTCGCGAGCGAGTTCCCGCCCCATGGCCTGCGTTCGGAGTCCGAATACGAGCTCTCGCCACAGGTACCAGGCGCCGATCAGGGGCAGCACGATGACGCTTGCGCCAAGAAGCATCGGAACGGGATCACCCGATGCAATCAGAACCCATGCTCGCGCAGCGATGAACACGAGGTAGATGGCCACTGCTCCCCCCAGGAGGAGGGAGACCAGTCGAGCACTCACGCGAGGTCGAGGTAGTGATCCAGGCCCACCGTCATACCCGGGTGCCGACCGACCTCGCGCACACCGAGCAGTACTCCCGGCATGAAGGACGACCGGTCGAGTGAGTCATGCCGGATGCTGAGGGTCTCCCCCTCACCGCCGAGCAGCACCTCCTGGTGGGCCACCAGTCCACGGAGCCGCACCGAATGGACCGGAATTCCGTCGATGAGGGCTCCTCGGGCACCGGCCAGCTGGTGGGCGGTGGCATCCGGCTGCGGCCCGAGGTGTGACCGTGACGCCGCGATCGCGCGCGCCGTGTGCGTCGCTGTGCCGGATGGGGCATCGACCTTGTCGGGATGGTGCAGCTCGAGGATTTCGACCGACTCGAAGTAGGGCGCTGCCATGGCAGCGAAGCGCATCATCAGGACCGCCCCGATCCCGAAGTTTGGTGCAATCAGGACGCCGACTCCCGGATTCGAGTCGCACCAGCCCCGGACGACATCAAGGCGTTCAGCAGTGAACCCCGTGGTGCCCACGACGCAGTGGATCCCCCGCAGGATGCAGGTCTCGAGGGTCAGCATGACCGCATCGGGGGTGGTGAAGTCCACAGCCACCTCAGCGCCGGCCTCAGCAACAGCGGTGGCAGGGACGCCGATGTCGATCGCCGCAACCAGTTGCATGTCGTCCGCGGAGCGCACGGCCTCGACACACGACTGCCCCATGCGACCTTTCGCACCCACGACTGCGACCTTGATCACGGTCCGCAGCCTACCCGGCACGATTGCCGCAGCACGGCAACTGGCTATCCCACCGCTGCGAAAGTGGTGCCTGCATCGAACGGGCCGATCACCGCAAGTGTCCGAGGCTCGCCGAGGAGGTCGCGGGCCACTTCGCGAATCTCCTGGGACGTTACCGACTCCACCTGAAGGAGGACCTCGTCGATCGACAGCAAGGGCTCGTGGAGCAACTCACTCTTGGCGATGCGACTCATGCGGGAGCCGGTGTCCTCTTGACCCAGAACGGTAGCCCCGCGCACCTGGCCCTTGCCACGACGGATCTCGTCCTCGCTCAGCCCGTTTGTCGCGACATCGTCGAGCTCGCTCATGCAGACGTCAAGAACCGTGTCGACCTTCGACGGCAGACACCCCGCGTACACGCTGAACATGCCGTCGTCCGAGAACCCCTGAGCGTACGAGTAGACGGAGTATGCGAGCCCACGCTTCTCGCGCACCTCCTGGAAGAGACGACTGCTCATGCCGCCCCCGAGCGAGGTCGACAGCACCGAGAGTGCATACCTCCGAGGATCGGATCGGATCAGACCGGGAACACCGAGAACTACATGGGCCTGCTCCGTCACCCGCGACGTCACCGCCGTGCCACCTGTGCCACCTGTGCCGCCACTGCCACGCCTGCCACGTCGACGCGACCGACTGCCGCGAGGCTCACTCGACTCGGCCACAGATTCGAGGAGGTGGTCGAACGCCCGACGCACGCGGCGCACCACGTGATCGTGGTCAACATTGCCCGCCGCCGCGACCACCATCGACTCGGGGCGATACCTCGACCGGTAGAACCGACTGATCATGCCGCGACTGATGCCCTCGATCGTGTCCACGGTGCCGAGGATGGGGCGACCGAGCGGGGAGTCGCCGAACATGGCTTGGGCGAAGAGGTCGTGCACGACATCGCCTGGGTCATCCTCATGCATGGCGATCTCTTCGAGGATGACACCGCGCTCAGCCTCAACGTCGTCTGCGCGCAGGAGCGCATCCGTCACGACGTCGCACACCACATCGATCGCGAGGTCCGTGTCGATGTCGAGTACACGTGCGTAGTAGCACGTGTACTCCTTGGTCGTGAACGCGTTGAGATCTCCGCCAACTGCCTCAATCGAGGCCGATATGTCGAGCGCAGAACGACGTGAGGTTCCCTTGAAGAGCAGGTGCTCCAGGTAGTGGGCGGCGCCCATCTGAGCAGGCGTCTCGTCACGGGATCCAGCATCGACCCACACGCCGAAGGCCACCGATCGCACGCTCGGCACGTGCTCGGTGATGACCCGCAGGCCACCGGGCAGGAGGGTGCGGCGGACTACTCCGCCATCACCCTCCCGCAGCAGCGTCTGGGTCTGTGCCCTAGGCATCGGCGCCAGCGGCGCCTTCCTCGACGACCGGGACCAGGGACAGCTTCCCGCGTGAGTCGATCTCCTTGATCTCGACCTCGAGCTTGGTTCCGACGGAGAGAACATCCTCGACGTTCTCGACCCGCTTGCCTCCGTTGAGCTTCTTGATCTCGGTGATGTGGAGCAGGCCATCCCTGCCCGGCGTCAGAGAGACGAAAGCACCGAACGTCGTCGTCTTGACCACTGTCCCGAGGTAACGCTCACCGACCTCCGGCATCGTCGGGTTCGCGATCGCGTTGATCGCTGCTCGTGCAGCCTCGGCCGATGCGCCATCAGCAGCCCCGATATAGATGGTGCCGTCATCCTCGATGGTGATATCGGCGCCGGTGTCCTCCTGGATCTGGTTGATGATCTTGCCCTTCGGCCCGATCACCTCGCCGATCTTGTCGACGGGCACCGTGATGCTGATGACCCGGGGTGCCGTAGGCGCCATCTCGTCAGGAGCATCGATCGCCTCGTTCATGACATCGAGGATGGTCATGCGGGCATCGCGCGCCTGCTGGAGCGCCTGACCCAGCACCTCGGCCGGAATTCCGTCCAGCTTCGTGTCAAGCTGCAGGGCCGTCACGAAGTCACGAGTGCCAGCAACCTTGAAATCCATGTCGCCGAACGCATCCTCCGCGCCGAGGATGTCGGTGATCGCCACGTACTCGGGCTTGCCGTCGACATCTCCCGAGATGAGGCCCATGGCGATGCCGGCCACCGGTGCCCGCAACGGAACGCCGGCATTGAGAAGCGACATGGTCGAGGCGCACACAGAGCCCATGGAAGTCGACCCATTGGAACCCAACGCTTCCGACACCTGCCGAATCGCGTAGGGGAACTCCTCACGTGAAGGCAGCACCGGCAATAGCGCGCGCTCAGCGAGGGCGCCGTGGCCGATCTCGCGGCGCTTGGGAGACCCGACCCGACCCGTCTCACCGGTCGAGTAGGGCGGGAAGTTGTAGTTGTGCATGTAGCGCTTGCGGTTCTCCGGGTTCAGCGTGTCGAGTTGCTGCTCCATGCGGAGCATGTTGAGCGTCGTCACACCGAGAATCTGGGTCTCGCCCCGCTCGAACAGCGCCGATCCGTGCACGCGCGGAAGGACATCCACCTCAGCGGACAGCGTGCGAATGTCGGTGATGCCTCGACCGTCGATGCGTACCTTGTCACGGAGGACCCGATCACGCACGACCTTCTTGGTCACCGAGCGCACGGCCGCCGACACCTCCTTCTCGCGACCCACGAACTCCACTGCAAGCTCGGCGAGTACAACCTTCTTGATGTCATCGAGCCGCGCCTCGCGGTCGGCCTTGCTCACGATCTGCATGGCCTCGCGGATATCAGCGATGGAGAGCCGTTCAACGGCGTCGTACACGTCAGGCTGGTAGTCAAGGAACAGCGGAAAGTCGGCCGTGGGCTTCGCGGCAGCCTTGGCCAGCTCGATCTGGGCCTCGCAGAGGACTCGGATGAAGCGCTTCGATGCTTCCAGGCCCTGAGCAACGATCTCCTCTGTGGGAGCAGTTGCCCCGCCGGCCACCAGTTCGATCGTGCGGTCCGTAGCCTCGGCCTCGACCATCATGATTGCTACGTCGTCACCGGCGATGCGGCCGGCCACCACCATGTCGAACACGGCCTCCTCCAGCTGCCCATGGTTCGGGAAGGCAACCCACTGGCCCCGGATCAGGGCCACGCGAACTCCGCCGACCGGACCGCTGAAGGGCAGACCTGCCAGTTGCGTCGACGCAGACGCAGCATTGATCGCCACCACGTCGTAGAGGTCCTGGGGGTTCAGCGCCATGACCGTGATGACGACCTGAACCTCGTTGCGCAATCCCTTCGTGAAGGTGGGGCGCAGGGGACGGTCGATGAGTCGGCAGGTGAGAATGGCGTCCTCCGACGGGCGCCCTTCACGGCGGAAGAAGGAGCCTGGGATGCGTCCGACGGAGTACATGCGCTCCTCGACATCCACCGTGAGGGGGAAGAAGTCGAACTGATCCTTCGGCTGCTTGCCCGCAGTCGTGGCCGACAGGAGCATGGTGTCGTCGTCGAGGTAGACGCAGACCGAGCCCGCCGCTTGGCGCGCCAAGCGTCCGGTCTCGAATCGAATCGTACGGGTGCCGAGCGAGCCGTTGTCGATGATGGCGTCGGCGACTGAGATCTGGGAACCCTCCACGGGTGCCTCCTGTTCGCGAAAGTCGGACAGGGGCGCACACGCTGAGCGGCCGGTGGCGGTCTTCGATCGAGGCCCACGGGAACTGAGGTGCTGCTCCCGGAGGTCACTACCGAGGACCGACGACTGGCGCGCATGTCGCGACGCCCCGGATCCGGTACGTGTCGTGCTCTTGATTGTTCAGTTGTGGTGGTGTGTGGTGGGGACGCGGTGGCCCCCACGACGCGGTGTCCTAGCGGCGCAGGCCGAGCTTCTCGATGATCGCCCGGTAGCGCTCGATGTCGGTCTTGGTCAGGTACTGGAGCAGCCGACGACGCTGGCTGACGAGGATCAGCAGTCCCCGACGACTGTGGTGGTCATGCTTATGCTGCTTGAGATGCTCCGTGAGGTCGGAGATGCGCCGCGTAAGCATGGCGATCTGGACTTCAGGACTGCCGGTGTCTCCGGGCTTGGTGCCGTACTCGGCGATGATCTGCTGCTTTGTTGCGCTGTCGAGCGACATGCGAGCATTCCTTCACTCACCCCTACGGGTGATCGAGATGACACGAACCACAGCGCTCGAAGAAGCCCCGTGGCCGTCTGGAGTCGCCAGACTACCAGCCCTATTCCCACCCCCGCGAACCGCCGTGGGGCACCGTGACGCGAACGTCACGAATCAGGTGACCCAAGGATCCGACGAGCCTGGGCTACGTCACGGCCCATCTGCTCCACGAGGGCCTCGACGTCGACGAACCTCTCCTGGCCGCGTAGTCGCTCCACGAACTCCAGACGCACCTCGTGGCCGTAGAGATCCAGATCCCTCCGGTCGATGACGTACGCCTCCACCCGGCGATCCCGGCCTGCGAACTGGGGGTTCGTGCCCACCGAGATGGCAGCGGGCAGGCGCTCCCCAGCATCCACCAGCCAACCTGCGTACACCCCATCGGCCGGTATCACGGGCCTGTCCGACCAGGCGAGGTTGGCTGTCGGATACCCCAGCTCACGCCCACGATGGTCACCATGAACCACGTTGCCGTCCAGGGCATAGTCACGGCCGAGCGCCATCGCCGCCCCGGCGACGTCACCCGCCTCAAGGTTCAGTCGAATTGCCGTCGAGGACCAGCGGTCGTGGCCGTCACCCATGAGGGGCACGCCCGTCACTGAGAAGCCAAGCCGATCACCGGCCGCCTGCAGCGTCTCGAGCGAACCCGAGGCTCCGCGGCCGAACCGGAAATCAGCTCCCACCACGACGGCCCGCGCGCCGAGCCGATCAACGAGCTCTCGCGCGATGAAATCCTCGGGCGACTGTGCCGCCATCTGTCCATCGAACGCGAGGATGGCAACGTGGTCGGCACCGACCTCATGCAGGAGGGCGACTCGGTGCTCAAGCGTGGCTAGGGCAGATGGGACACCCTCGGATGAGACCACCGACATCGGATGCGGGTCGAACGTCACTGCCGTCAGCGGCAGACCCAGCGCCTGCGCTTGGCGGCGGCCCTCCTGAAGGAGGGCGCGATGCCCGCGATGGACTCCGTCGAACACACCGATGCACAGCACCGCAGCGTCACCTCGAGTCACGGCGCCACCCTAGACGCTCACGCAGTGAACACGGCGAGGTAGGCGGTGCCGCGTTCGGACGGACCGACAAGGGCCACTAGACCTCCCAGAGGATCGAGTACGGCCGTGGGTTGCGCCACCGGAGAGGGAAGAATGTCATCAAGCGGTCGGCCGTTCACGATCCATGCCATGTGCTCCTGCCCGACTGTGATGATCGGGAAGGATGCGGCTGCGCACTCCCCCAAACCCATGAGAAGAGACGTCGGGTCAGGCGCCAACTCCACGACATCGCATGAAACGGCGGACGCAAGAGACCACGCTCCCACACGGGTGCGTCGCAGACGAGTCAGGTGGCCGCCCACTCCCAGCCGTGCACCAAGATCACGGGCGAGCGCGCGGACATAGGTACCAGTGCTGCAGGTGATGTCGACATCGAGGTCGATCCACGATGCCTCCTGCTTGATGAGCTGAAGCTCGAAACGCTCGACCATGACTCTCCGAGGAGCGAGTTCCACGTCCTCCCCGGCACGCACGAGCGCATGTGCACGCTTGCCGTCAACCTTGATGGCACTCACTGCCGTGGGGACCTGGTCGATCTCTCCCGTCAACAGATCAATGGCGCCACGGATATCTGCCGCGGACACCATCCCGAGAGACCGTTCAGACGCGATCGAGATGACCTCCCCCTCACGATCGTCCGTGACCGTTGAAGAACCGAGTCGAATCGTCGCCGAGTAGTCCTTGTCATGGAGTGCGAGATGACCGAGGAGCCTCGTGGCCCGCCCCACTCCGACCACCAGCACCCCGGTGGCCATGGGATCCAGCGTTCCCGCGTGCCCCACCTTGCGAGTGCCCATGATCCTTCGCAGCTGGCCGACCACGCCGTGGGATGTGGTCCCCGCGGGCTTGTCGATGACGATGACTCCGCTGGGGCCGAGCTCCGTCACTCGGCCGCCTGCTCCTCAGGGGCACGCCGATAGGGATCGGCATCCCCCGCCGGGGTGGCATGTGCAGCCAGCTCGTGAACGGCGGCGTCGGCTTCAGCTGCCTGACGCAAGAGATCCTCGACATGGCGAGCCGTGTCCGGGATCGCGTCCGGGATGAAGGCCAGGGTCGGCGTGAACTTGATCCCGGTCTGGCGTCCCACCTCCGTCCGGAGGACGCCACGTGCCGAATCCAGGGCAGCGGCCGTCTCCGAGCGCGCATCGTCGTCGCCGTAGACGGTGTAGAACACGGAGGCCTCACGCAGATCCGGTGTGACACGGACGTCGGTCACAGTGATGAAGCCCAGACGTGGGTCCTTGATGCGCGACTCCAGCGCCTCCGCAACGATCACCTTGATGCGGTCCGCCAACTTCCGCTGGCGTGCCTCGCTCGCCATGGTCAGACCTTCCTGGGCTTCTCGCGCATCTCGAAGGTCTCGATGACATCGTCGACCTTGATGTCCTGGTAGTTGCCCAGGTTGATGCCGCACTCGAAGCCCTCACGGACCTCCGTAACGTCGTCCTTGAAGCGACGCACACCTGCCAGGGTGAGATCCTCGGCGACGACGGCCCCGTCACGAATGAGCCGCGCCTTGGCGTTCCGGCGAACCTCACCCGAACGCACGAGGCAGCCAGCGATAGTGCCGAACTTCGAGGACTTGAAGACCTCGCGCACCTCGGCCGTGCCGAGCTGGAACTCCTCGAACTCGGGCTTGAGCATGCCGCGGAGGGCTGCCTCGACCTCCTCGATGGCCTGGTAGATGACGCTGTAGTAGCGGACGTCAACGCCTTCCTCGTTGGCGAGTTCGGCGACCTTGCCCTCGGGACGGACATTGAAGCCGATGATGACGGCCTTGGAGGCGCTGGCCAGCGTGACATCGTTCTTGTTGATGGCGCCGACCCCACGGTGGATGACCCTGAGGTTCACTTCCTCGCCCACGTCGATCTTGAGCAGGGCGTCCTCGAGCGCCTCGACGGAACCGGACACGTCACCCTTGATGATGAGGGTGAGCTCGGCGACCTCGCCCTTCTCCAGGGACTCCAGGAAGTCCTCGAGGGAGCGCTTGACGCGATTGCGAGCCAGGAGAGCGTTGCGCTCTCGCGCCTGCCTCGTCTGTGCGATCTGGCGCGCCACGCGATCCTCCGGCACCACCATGAAGCTATCGCCGGCACTCGGCACCGAGGTGAGGCCGAGAACCTGCACCGGCATCGACGGACCGGCTTCATCAACCGGATTGCCGTCGTCGTCGAGCATCGCTCGAACTCGGCCGAAGGCGTCGCCCGCGACGATGGAGTCGCCCGGTCGCAGCGTTCCGCGCTGGACGAGCACCGTGGCAACCGGGCCACGACCACGGTCGAGGTGGGCCTCGATCGCAACACCCTGGGCATCCTGAACCGGGTTGGCGCGCAGATCGAGAGCGGCATCGGCCGTGAGAAGTACCGCTTCGAGCAGCTCCTCGAGCCCAGTGCCCTTGATCGCGGACACGTCGACGAACATGGTGTCGCCGCCGTACTCCTCGGCAACCAGCCCATACTCCGTCAGCTGCCCTCGCACCTTCTGGGGATCAGCGCCCTCCTTGTCGACCTTGTTCACCGCCACCACGATCGGAACGCCGGCGGCCTGCGCGTGGTTCAGTGCCTCGATCGTCTGCGGCTTGACACCATCGTCAGCCGCAACGACCAGGATCGAGATGTCGGTCACCTGGGCGCCACGTGCACGCATCGCCGTGAATGCCTCGTGACCCGGCGTGTCGATGAAGGTGATCCGTCGCTCCGATCCATCGGACGTCCGAGTGCCGACCTGGTAGGCGCCGATGTGCTGCGTGATGCCACCCGCCTCCCCACTGACGACGTTGGTCGACCGGATGGCGTCCAGCAGTCTGGTCTTGCCGTGGTCCACGTGACCCATGACCGTCACGACCGGCGGACGGATCTCAAGGTCCTCCTCCTCGCCCTCGTGCTCGCCGAACTCCAGATCGAAGGATTCGAGTAGCTCACGATCCTCGTCCTCCGGCGACACCACCTGAACGTCGTAGTTCAACTCGCTGCCCAGAAGACGCAGGGTGTCGTCGTCGATCGACTGGGTCGCCGTGACCATCTCACCCAGCCCGATGAGGACCTTGACGAGGTCCGCCGGCATCGCGTCGATGCGCTCAGCGAAGTCCGTGAGGCTGGCCCCACGGGGCAGCCGGACCAGTTCGCCGCCGCCTCGCTTGATCCGCACACCGTCCATGACGGGTGCCTGCATGTTGTCGAACTCCTGGCGCTTCGCACGCTTGGACTTCCGGCCACGCGACGGACGTCCGCCAGGCTTGCCGAAGGCACCCGCGGTAGTGCCACGTCCACCAGGGCCACCAGCACGACCACCGGGTCCACCGGGACGACCGCCCGGACCTCCGGGACCACCGGGACCTGCCGGTCCGCCCGGGCCACCGGGACCACCAGGACCCCGACCGAACCCACCGGGACCACCAGGACCGCCAGGACGACTCCCCGGACCTCCCGGGCCACGGCCGAACCCTCCGGGGCCTCCCGGGCCACCAGGACGAATCCCCGGGCCTCCGGGACCTCCGGGACGCGAGCCCGGGCCTGCCGGCCGCTGAGGTCGGGGGATCATCGTTCCGGGGTTGGGCCGCGGAGCGCCAGGCACCGCGGGAGCCGGGCGTCCCATGCCGGTGCCCGGACCGCTGCTGAAGGGGTTGTTGCCAGGACGCGGACCCGTGGGTCGACCCATCCCGGTTCCGGTGCCGAAGGGGTTGTTGCCCGGGCGAGGACCGGCAGGTCGAGTCGCGGGACGGGGGGCCGACGCATCCGCGGCGGACACCTCGGCGGCGGGCGCCTCCTCGGACGGTGCCGGAGCGGGCTCAGGCTCCACGGGGGCCGGGCTGGCCGGCGGGGCGACAGGGGCCGCTTCAGCCGGAGCGGCGACGGCGGCCTCCACGGGACTGACGACGGCGCCCTCGTCCGTAGCAGCCTTCTTGGCGGCTGGCTTGCGCTTGGGGGCGGCCTGCTCAGCGGCCGGTGGCATGGCCTCGCGGAGCCGCCGTGCGACGGGCGCCTCGACGGTGGACGACGCCGACTTCACGAACTCGCCCATGTCCTGCAGCTTGGCGAGGACGTCCTTGCTGGTTACCCCGAGCTCTTTGGCGAGCTCATGGACCCGAACCTTCGACACGACTCTCCTGTCTTGGTCCGGGCAGGGTGCTCCGGACCGTCAGTGCATGCGATACACGTTCATGCTCGCGCGCTCATGGGGTGTTCATCCTCGAACTCCCGGTCCGCTCGACCGACGACCCTCGCCGGTGCCGTTCGTCCCCGGCGGGCGCCGGGAACGGCCTTGCCAGACTGACGTCCACTGCCTCCCGCAGCGCGCTGACATCCAGCTTCCCGACCACCCGCAATGCGCGGGACAGGGCCTTGGAACGCTCAGCACGATCCAGACACTGCTTGGCCGGGTGCACGTGCGCACCGCGTCCGGGCAGTCTCCGCGGTGGATCAGGGATCACCCTGCCCTCCACGGCCACCACCCTGATGAGGGAGGAAGCGTTGGCCCGCTCGCGGCACCCGACGCACATGCGCTGGGGGCCTGCCGTACTGACCGGCTCCGAGTGTACTCCTTCGCCCACGGAGGTCAGTCCACCGCCGCAATGGACCCCGGTGGCGATTCCACGGTGGACTCGCCCGCGGGGGCCGACTGCCCGCCAGTGGGCGTGTCGGGACGGATATCGATGCGCCAGCCCGTCAGGCGGGCCGCCAGCCGGGCATTCTGTCCCTCACGGCCGATCGCGAGGGACAACTGGTAGTCCGGAACGATGACGCGGGCGGCACGGGCCACCGGATCCACCACCTGGACGCTCACGACACGTGCAGGCGACAACGCGTGGGCGATCATCTCAGCGGGGTCCTCGCTGCTGTCGACGATGTCGATCTTCTCGCCGTTGAGTTCCGACATCACCTGCCGGACCCGCTGCCCCAGAGGCCCGATGCAGGCACCCTTGGCATTGACCCCCAGGACGTTGGAGCGCACGGCAATCTTCGAGCGGTGACCGGCCTCGCGGGCGATCGCAGTGATCTCCACCGTTCCGTCGGCAATCTCGGGAACCTCCAAGGCGAACAGCTTCTTCACCAGATTCGGATGCGTACGCGAAACCGTCACCTGTGGACCCTTGAATCCGCGACGCACTCCCGTGACCACGCACTTGATTCGCGTGCCGTGGGGGTACGACTCACCGGGTGCCTGCTCCTCCGGCGGGAGATTCGCCTCCACCTTGCCGATGTCGACACGGATCATCCTTGGATTGCTGGACTGCTGAACGACCCCCGACACGAGATCACCCTCGCGCCCGGTGAACTCCGACATCGTGACGTCACCCTCGGCCTCACGAAGACGGGCCAGCAGTACTTGCTTGGCCGTCATGGCGGCAATGCGGCCGAAACCGTCTGGTGTGTCGTCGTATTCGCGCAGCGTGATGTCGTCATCATCCGTCTCAGCGGCCCAGACAGTCACATGCCCGGTCTTGCGATCGAGGGTCACCCGCGCCTTGGAGGCAGCTCCATCAGTGCGGTGGTACGCCACGAGAAGAGCCTGCTCGATGGTCTCGACCACGAGGTCGAGCGACAGATCCTTCTCCCGTACAAGCGCCTTGAGCGCACTGACATCGATGTCCACCTCTAGTCCCCTGACTCCACACTTGTCTCTCGATTGAACTCGACCTGGACGACGGCACGCACGACATCCGCACGCGGCACCGAGTGGCGCTCTCCATCCACGGTGACCTCGACCGTCTCGTCATCCGGGACGTCGAGAATGCGGCCCTCGAGACTCGCGCCGTCCCGCAGCTCGATGCGGACGAGGCGATCCACGGCCCGCCGCCAATGACGCGTCTGAGTCAGCGGCCGATCGACGCCCGGTGAAGTCACCTCGAGCACGAACGCGCCGTCGATGACGCTCGCGAGAGGCTCCTCATCCAGCAGCTGGGAGACGCGACTGCTCACAGCCGCCACGAGGTCGAGATCGACTCCGCCATCACGATCCACGACGACACGGACGAGTTCACGACGACCTGCACGGCTGACCTCTACGTCCTCGAGGTCCACACCCAGATCGGACAGAGGTGCAGCAAGACCCGCGAGGAGCGCCTGTCGAATGGTCATCGCCGTCCTCCCGGATTCTGTTGTCGCCACACGGTTGTGCGCGAAGAACCACGGTCTCGCGAGTCCTGTGCGCGTTGCCCCACTGTACCGAGTGCGTGCCATCCTTGGCACATGACGAGCCCGACGACCCCCCGCACGGGCGCATTCCTCATCACCCGCCGCCGGGGACTCGGACTTCTCGCTGCCACGCTCCCCATGGGGCTGCTCACCGCATGCGGGGACGCCACGAGCACATCCGCTCCAGCGACCACCCGTGAGGCGACGACGGGGCCCACACTCACCCAGCGGGTGACGGCCGACGAGGCAGCACTCGTTGCTCTGTACGACGCCGCACTTCAGGTCCTGTCGGCGAACGATGGTCCACTCAGACCACTCCTGGAGACGATCCGCGACCAGCACGCACAGCATCTGGCCGCCCTGAACACCGACGGAGTCGAGGTGCCGCAGACACCGGGTCCGGTCTCCTCCGATGGCGTTCCCGTTTCTGCGCTCATCGAGGCCGAGCTGGCAGCCGCCAAGCGGAGGATCCGCGACTGCACGGAGGCCCAGGACCCCGGCCTCGCCCGCCTCCTCGCCTTCATCGGGGCGTCCGAAGCAAGCCATGTGCCGGCCCTGAGGAGCGTGACATGACACCCGCCGAGGCCTGGGCATCCGTGGTGGCCGGGGAGGACGCCGCCATCTACGCCTACTCCGTGGCTGGGGCACGGGTGCCGGCCGCGGACCGCCGGCGAGCGCGGGCTGCCATGGACGCACATCGCGAGCGCCGAGCCCGCGCCTCCGCTCTGGTCAGCGCCGCCGGCGGCACACCTCCGCCGCCCGGTGCGGCCTACGCACTCCCCGAGGAAGTCGCCCGGCCCCGTATCGCAGCGCGATTGCTGGCCGAGGTCGACAACGCTCTCGTCGCGGTCTACGCGGACGCGGCGGGCGCCAGTATCGGATCGGATCGGCGCTGGGCTGCCCGATGCGCCGCCGACTGTGCGGCGAGCGCCGTGGCCTGGGGCGCCACGCCCCAGGCCTTCCCGCAGAGCACGGCCTAGGGCAGCAGGTCCCACGCGAGTTTGAGGATGAGCACGCCCACCACAGCGAGGAACACCCACCGCACGAACGCGCTTCCGCGTTTGATGGCTGCACGTGCACCGAGAATTCCGCCAAGGACATTTCCCAGGGCCATGAACGCGCCCAGAACCCACAGGACGGAACCCGTTGCAGCGAACACGACCATGGCCGCGGCGTTCGTGCCGAGATTGACCACCTTTGCCGTGACCGATGCATTGAGGAAGGAGTAGCCCAGCACGCCTACGAGCAGGATCAGCAGGAAGGAGCCTGTGCCGGGACCGAGGATTCCGTCGTAGAAGCCAATGACGAGACCCCCCGCCGTGGCGATCGCGTAGTGCCGCTTCCGACCGGACCAGCGCAGTTGCTGCTCCATGCCCATCGAAGGCCGCAGCAGAGTCCACAGCCATACGAGGATCAACAGGATGACGATGACCGGACGAAACACTTCGGCTGGGACAGCACGAGCCGTGAACGCTCCCATGGCGCTTCCCACGATCGCCGCCACGACCATCGGCAAAGCCGTCCTGATGTCGGGTCTCACTCGGCGCGTGTACGTGTAGGTGGCAGCGCTGGTCCCCGCAATGCTGGACGCCTTGTTGGTCGCGAGCGCCTGGACAGGCTCAGCCTCCGGCACCGCCAGCAGCAGTGCTGGCAACTGCAGGAGACCCCCTCCCCCGGCGACTGCATCGACCCAGCCCGCAGCGAAGGCCACCACCACCAGGAGAACGAGCGTGCCCGTGTCCGGCAGCGCGAGTGCGTCCACCGCTACTGCCAGGACCGCACGATACGCAGGACATCCAGGAGCTCGTGTGCCGTAGCGTCGGGAAGCACAGTCGCGTCAGGGATCTCCTCGTCCGGCACATTCGAGTGCGGAATCAGGATCGTGCGCATGCCCACACGCGCCGCCCCCGCGATGTCATCCCAGAGGCGATCCCCGACGAAGACGGACTCATCGGCGGAAACGTCCAAGGAGTCAAGTACCGCCAGGAACGCATCACTGTGGGGCTTGGCCACAGACATCTCACTGGTGAAGAACGCACAGTCGAACAGGTCATCGAGGTCATCGCGCCGGAAGACCTCGAGGTGATGAGCACTCGGCCACATCGTGTTGCTGAGCACGCCGATTCGGCAATCGCTGGAACGTAGTCCCTCGAGCACGGCGCGTGCCTGCGGATCGGCGTACGTATGGGGGCTCCAGAAGTCCAGGTAGCAGCCCAGCGCACGTAGATGCCGCGCCTGCGTGGTGTCGATGCCCTCATCCAGGAATATCTGGTCAAGCGCGCCAGCTGGCTCCGCACCTTCTGACTCCCGCTGCACGCGCCAGCGTCTGACCTCGGCCTCAGCGAGCCGATGGGCCAGCGCACTGGCGTGTTCGGGGTCGTAGATTTCCGCATACGCGTACCACTGCGACACGAGCTCGATGTCGTGCCAGGGCGTCAGCGTTCCACCCCAGTCGAACACCACTGCCCGGACGGTCACGTCAAGCCGCCACGATCGTTCGGATCACCTCGACAACATCGTCCACGGGGATGTCCTGACGCTCTCCTGAGCGGCGATCCTTCACCTCGACGAATCCCTCTTCGAGCCGCTTTCCAACTACGACGATCGTGGGCACACCGAGCAGTTCCGAGTCGTTGAACTTGACGCCCGGAGAGACACCACGGCGATCGTCGAACAGGACGCGCACCCCATGCGCGGACAGCGCGTCAGCAAGTCGCTCCGCAACACCGAATACCTCATCTGACTTGCCTGTGGCGATCAGGTGAATGTCAGCCGGTGCCACTTCCCTCGGCCAGATCAGCCCTTTCTCATCGTGGGACTGCTCGGCGATGGCTGCAACGGCCCTGGACACACCGATCCCATACGACCCCATGGTCACGGTCACAAGCCTGCCGCTCTCGTCAAGAACCTTGAGGTCGAGCGCCTCCGCGTACTTGCGACCCAGCTGGAAGATGTGCCCGATCTCGATTCCACGGGCGAGCAAGAGATCGGATCCGCACTCTGGGCAGGCATCGCCCTCACGCACCTCAGCCACATCGATGACACCGTCACCCGTGAAGTCGCGTCCGGCCACAAGGTCGAACACATGACGGCCGGGCTCATTCGCGCCGGTGATCCACCTGGTTCCATCGACCACCCGCGGGTCGAGCAGGTAGCGGATTCCCGACGACGACGTTTCACCGAGGGCTCCGGGCCCGATGTACCCCTTCACCAGACTCGAGCGTGCCGCGAAGTCGTTCTCGTCGAATACCGCCGCCACCCCAGGCTGCAGGGCAGCCTCGAGCCGCTTCATGTCGATCTCCCGATCACCCGGCACGCCGATGGCCAGAGGGGCACGGACTCCGTCGGGAGCCGTCACCATGAATACGACGTTCTTGAGCGTGTCGCCGGCGTTCCACGGACGATCCGCGCGAGCGAGGTCCGTTCGCGCATTTGAGAGGTCGACCAGAGTCTCGATCGTGGGTGTCTCCGGTGTCTGCTCAACATGCGCAGCAGGAACGCCTGTGGGATCCACGGGGCTCGGCGCGGGTGTCAGCACTGCCTCGACGTTCGCGGCGTAATCACAGCTAGAGCAGCGGACGAACGAGTCCTCACCCACCTCGGTGGGAGCAAGGAATTCCTCGCTCGCCGAACCCCCCATGGCGCCGGACATGGCCGAGACGATGACGAAATCCATCCCGAGGCGCTGGAAGGTCGAGATGTAGGCGTCACGGTGACGCTGGTAGGAGCGGGCCAGTCCCTCATCATCGATGTCGAAGGAGTAGGAGTCCTTCATGACGAACTCACGTCCGCGAAGGATGCCGGCACGAGGCCGTGCCTCGTCGCGGTACTTGCTCTGGATCTGGTAGATCACCAGCGGGAGATCCTTGTACGACGAGTACTCACCCTTGACGAGGAGCGTGAACATCTCCTCATGAGTGGGACCGAGCAGGTAATCGCTCCCCTTGCGATCCTGAAGCCGGAAGAGAGTGTCACCGTATTCCGTCCACCGGTTCGTCTGCTCGTATGGCTCGCGCGGCAGCAGCGCTGGGAAGTGCACCTCCTGGAAGCCTGCGCGATCCATCTCATCACGAACGATGGCCTCGACGTTGCGGTACACCAGAAAGCCGAGCGGCAGCCAGGTGAAGACACCAGGGGCCACGCGACGGACATAGCCGCCTCGCACGAGCAGTCGATGGCTCGGCACCTCAGCATCGGCTGGGTCGTCGCGCAGGGTACGCAGGAACAGGGTGGACATCCGCAGGATCACGCGCCCACCCTAGCCACAGGGCGACCAATCTCCGCGACTAGAACAGGACGGTGGCGAACTCCCCGTGCTGCCGGAACCCCACATTGTCGTAGCAACGGCGCGCTGCCGTGTTGTAGTCGTTCACGTACAGGGACACCGTCGGGGAGATGGATCGACGAGTGATCTCGACCAAGGCCGCCATGGCGGGCGCGGAGATTCCCTCTCCGCGTCGGGAGGGATCCACCCAGACACCCTGCACCTGGCAAGCCTGCTCGCTGGCCGCCCCCACCTCCGCCTTGAAGACGACGACGTCGTCCTCGCGACGAACAAACGATCTCCCCTGCTGTACGAGCTCGGCGATACGTGCACGGTAGGCAGCCCCCATGCCCCCGGTCACGGGAGAGATACCCACCTCGGCAGTGAACATCGCAACACAGGCTGGCACAAGGATGTCGAGATCCTCGGCCCTGCTCACCCGCACGGCGCGGTCCGGCTCGAGATCAGAGTCGGTCGTCATCGCGAGCAAGGGCTGGTACTCCCGAATCTCCCGTGCGCGGCCCCATCTGTTCCGCAGGCGCTGCCATAGGTCAAGGACCTCATGCCGCGGACCCACGATGGACGATGACCGTCGGCCGGAGAGCCGAAGCCGCTGGGCGAACGCCTCGCGTGCGTCGTCATCCGAGCATACCGGGACCAGATTGGCACCGCAGTAGAGCAGCGACGACAGCCCGCTGCTGGTGAAGTGCCCGAGCAGCTCACCCCCCATACGCCACGGGTCGAGACCACCGCCGCGCACGCGAGAGGCCACGAAGCAGTGGGTCACCGGATCCGACGACAGCAGGGCCTCCACGGCCGGGAGGTCCATAGCCGACAGGCTTCGGACGGATCCGACGTCGGCGAAGATCGTCATCGTCAGTCGACCGTCACGACCGGTGATCCCGCCTCACCACTCATCTGCTCCGCAAGGATCATCGCCTCTTCGATCAGCGTCTCGACGATCTGCGACTCAGGGACCGTCTTGATGACCTCGCCGCGCACGAAGATCTGCCCTTTGCCGTTGCCCGATGCAACGCCGAGGTCGGCTTCCCGCGCCTCGCCGGGTCCATTCACGACGCAGCCCATGACGGCCACGCGAAGCGGAACCTCAAGGCCTTCGAGTCCTGCCGTGACCTGCTCCGCAAGTGTGTAGACGTCGACTTGCGCGCGTCCGCAGGACGGGCAGGACACGATCTCGAGTCCGCGCTGCCTGAGGTTCAATGATTCCAGGATCGCAATTCCGACCTTGACCTCTTCGACCGGAGGTGCCGACAGCGACACCCGAATCGTGTCGCCGATCCCGCGGCTCAGCAGGCCTCCGAAGGCAACTGCCGACTTGATCGTGCCCTGGAAGGCTGGACCAGCCTCGGTCACGCCTAGGTGCAGTGGGTAGTCGCACTGCTCTGCCAACTGCATGTACGCCTGCATCATCACGACGGGATCGTGGTGCTTGACGGAGATCTTGATGTCGCGGAAATCGTGCTCCTCGAACAGCGACGCCTCCCAGAGGGCCGACTCCACAAGCGCCTCGGGTGTGGCCTTCCCGTACTTGTCCATCAGCCGCTTGTCGAGGGAACCTGCGTTGACTCCGATGCGGATGGGAGTACCGGCATCCTTGGCAGCGCGGGCGATCTCACCGACCTTGTCGTCGAACTGCTTGATGTTGCCCGGGTTCACTCGCACCCCGGCGCAGCCGGCATCGATGGCGGCGAATACGTACTTGGGCTGGAAGTGGATGTCGGCGATCACCGGGATGCCGCTCTTGCGCGCGATCTGAGGCAGCGCGTCGGCGTCGTCCTGGCTCGGGACCGCCACGCGAACGACCTGGCAGCCGGACGCGGTGAGCTCAGCGATCTGCTGAAGGGTCGCATTCACGTCCGAGGTGAGCGTCGTGCACATGGACTGGACGCTCACCGGCGCGCCGCCTCCCACCGTCACCGGATGAGTCGGATGACGCAGAAGGAGTGAGCGGGTCGGTCGCCTGGGCGCGACGACCGGCGCGGGGGCACTGGGAATTCCGAGGCTGACGGACACCCTCGCATTATGCCGGTATGCGGACGGCGTCGCCCTAGCGCGCGCCGTGCAGTGGCCACTCGGGGTGCCCAGTGGCCACTCGGGGTGCCCAGTGGCCACTCGCGGTGCCCAGTGGCCACTCGCGGGAAGGCGGGAGGGTCAGCCGAGGGAGATGGGCTTGACCAGATCGGCCCAGATGACGATGACGCCCATCGCCAGCAGCACGCCGGCCACGACGTAGGCCACCGGAAGGAGCCGGGCGATATCGACCGGACCCGGGTCCGGACGCCCGGTCACGCGGGCCAGCCACCGGCGCACGCCCTCATACGCGGCGCCGGCGACGTGCCCACCGTCGAGAGGCAGGATCGGAAGCAGGTTGAACAGGAACAGGAACAGGTTCAGCGAGGCCAGCAGCCCCAGGAAGGTCGCCACCTTGGCCCTGAACGGCTGATCCATCGCGGCCACGTCACCGCCGATCCGACTCACCCCGACCACGCTGACCGGACTGTCGACCTGGCGCTCGCCCCCGCCCAGCAGGGTCTCGGTCACGAGTTCGTACAGGCGCACGGGCAGGGAGATCAGCGCCTCGACCGAGCGCACCGTGATGTCCCACATGTACTCGGGCACGGCAGTCCAGGGCTGCGGCTGCCAGGCGACACCCGGCGCGAGGCCCACATAGCCCGCAGTCGCCACCTCGTCCGTGGGCATTCCCGTGTCGTCGTACACCGGTCGGGTGGCCTCCCCGATCGTCACGGTGAGATCGACGGGAACGCCATCCCTGTCCACCGTGACGGTGGTCGTGACCCCGGGGTTCTCACGGATCCAGTCCGTCGCTGCCGTCCAGTCGGCGTACGGCACTCCGTCGATGGAGAGGACCACGTCGCCCGGTGCGAATCCCGCAACCGCCGCCGGGGCGGGCGAACTCCCGGTCGGGCACTCGCCGGATGGCAGGGGCTCCCCGGTCGGTTGCGTCGGGGTCGGGGTGCACTGGCCGATCGAGGAGACCTCCATGGTCGGCGTCGGGACTCCCACGCCCATCAGGAGAACGGCGAAGAGCACGAAGGCGAACGCCAGATTCATGAAGGGCCCGCCCAGCATGATCACCATGCGCTTGCGGACCGGCAGCTTGTAGAAGACGCGATCAGCGTCGCCCGGGCCGATCTCCTCCAGGGACTGCTGACGCGCCTGCGCCACCATGGTGGCGAAACGTCCGGTCGTCATCGACCTCGCCGTTCCGGCCGGATCTCCTGGGGCGGGGGGCAGCATCCCGATCATCCGGATGTACCCGCCCACCGGTATCGCCTTGATGCCGTAGCGGGTCTCGCCTCGCACCCGGGACCACAGCGTGGGTCCGAATCCGATCATGTAGTCGGTGACCTTCACGCCGAAGCGCTTGGCGGGCATGAGGTGACCTAGCTCATGCAGGGCGATGGACAGTCCGATGAGCGCGATGAAGATGGCGATCCCGATCAGCTCGAGCACGTCATCCCCTCACCTTCGAGACCTTCGATGCCGGGGACCCCCGGCCGATGTGGTCGCGTGCACGGGTGCGCGACCACGCGTCGCTTGAGAAGACGTCCTCGAGCGTGGTGTCGTTCCCGTCCACCCATGCCGATCCCACTTCGCCGGTGCCGCCGCCCAGGTGTTCGTCGAGCACGCGGCGGATCGTGGACACGATGCCGGTGAAGGGGAGTTCTCCCGCGAGGAAGGCCGCCACGCACTCCTCGTCCGCCCCGTTGAAGACAGCCGGTGCGGTGCCGCCAGCCATTCCAGCCGTCCGAGCGGTGCGCACGGCCGGAAACGCGTCCTCGTCCAGAGGCATGAACTCCCATGCCGTAGCGACGGACCAGTCGCAGGGAACGGCCGCGTCGGGCACTCGATCGGGCCAGCCCATGCCCCAAGCGATAGGTATGCGCATGTCCGGAGGGCTCGCCTGAAGAATGGTCGAGCCATCGACGAACTCCACCATGGAATGGACGACCGACTGCGGATGCACCACCACCTCGATGGCGGAGAAGGGCACATCGAAGAGCAGATGCGCCTCGATCACCTCTAGACCCTTGTTGACCATGGTGGCCGAGTTGATGGTCACCAGCGGACCCATCGCCCAGGTCGGATGGGCCAGCGCCTGGTCGACGGTCACTCCCTCGAGCGCATCGGCCGACCAGCCACGGAACGGACCGCCACTGGCGGTGAGGACCAGCCTGCGCACCTCCGACCGCTGACCCGACAGCAGCGCCTGCGCGAGCGCCGAGTGCTCGGAGTCGACCGGAATGATCTGGCCCGGGCGCGCTACCGCCTTCACCAGAGGCCCACCGATGATGAGCGACTCCTTGTTGGCGAGGGCGACCGTGCGGCCGGCTCCGAGCGCGGACAGCGTCGGGACCAGCCCTGCCGCGCCCGCGAGCCCGTTCAGGACGGTGTCGGATGGCCAGCACGCGACGACCTCGTTGGCGGCCGGGCCCGTGACGATCTCGGGCACGCGGGACTGCCCGGCGGCGTTCTCCAGCGCAGCGCGCAACTCACGCCCGGCGCGCTCGTCCGGCACCCCGACGACCTCCACGTCGAAGTCCAGCGCCTGCTGGGCGAGCAGTTCCAGCCGAGACGACCCGGCGGTCAGCCCGACGATTCGAAACCGATCGCGATGCCGGCTGGCGACATCGAGTCCCTGGGTGCCGATCGAGCCCGTGCTGCCGAGGACGACGAGGCGACGTGGTCCGGCCATGAACGACAGGCTACCCGCGTGATGCCGGCAGTTCCGGGCCCGTGACCGCATCCGCCGGCGGCGGAGCCGTACGCAGCGCGAACCACAGGTTGGCGCGCACCGAGGGATCGTCCAAGGATCGACCCAGCACGGACTCGATCCGCCGCAGGCGGTGACGGACCGTGTGCCGATGAATGCCCAGCTGTTGGGCGGTCGCGTCGACCTGACCATGTTCGGCGAGCCATGCCCGGAGGGTCTGGCACATGTCTGCTGAGTCCGATGCAGCCAGGAGGGGAGCCAGGCAGGACCGCGACCAGTGTGCGGCGACGTCCGCATCGACCAATGCATCGAAGGAGCGCTCAGCCAGATCTGCATGCGGCACCCAGCCGCGGCCGGAGGAGGCCGCCTGGCGCGCCTGGTCGAGTGCCAGACGCACGTTGCCCGGAGACGTCAGGTCCAGTCGCTCCGACAGCCCCACGGATCGGATACCGTCACGCCGCAAAGAGCCCGTGATCGACGGCGCGACCGTTCCGTCGGCCTCGATGCTGACGAACCCCCGGAGTCCGCCCGCTCCGTCGCGACACGCGATCACGCCGTCTACGACCGGTGCCACCAGATCGTCCGCGGACTCAGGAAGCGCCACGAACGCGGATGCGCGTGCGGGATCCAGACCGCTGATTCCCAGGCTCGACAGACGCTCGACGGAGAGCCCCTCGACCTGAGCGACGTCAATCAGCAGCCGGCGCCATGCATCACGGTGGCGATCGGCCGCGATCACCGTCGTGCTCTCCCAGGACATCAGGGAGACCGCAAGGTTCAGCACCGCCTGATCACCGGCCGTGAGATGTCGCGGACTTCCCACGACGAGGAATCCGCTGACGATGTCGCGGACGCCCACGGGCACTATGACCACGTGCTCATGCGGTGCCGCGATCGAGGCGGAAGCCAGCAGCCCGCGAGGTCTCAGCCGGTCGATCTCCCCTGTGAGCTCAGACGCACGAGCGGCGGCCTCCCCTGGGGCCGAGTGGAGCACGTCACCTGACGGGGACAGGGACAGCGCGAAACCGCCCACGTGCCGAGCGAGAACGGGGAGCACCGCCTCTGCCGTGCCTCGCTCTGTCAGAGCGGTCGTCTCGTCAGCTCCGGTGGCCAGGCAAGCGCGGATCATGCGCCGCTGACTGTCGAAGGAGGTGCCTGACTCGGCGTACTCCTCTGCGGCCATGAGGCGCGAGACCGCCCTGCTGACCGCCACGAACGGCACCGGCTCGCTCACCTCCACGACCGGCAGTCCCGCGCGCTCGGCCGCATCGACGAGAGCCTCGGGGATGCGAGCGTGGTGCAGGCCAACCCCGAAGCCGACGCCGGCAGCGTCGGCCCGGACGAGGCGCTCCACATACGCCGCGCACTCATCTGTGGCATCCGAGAGAGCCATGCCCGTAGTGAGCACCAGATCCCCGGGTTCAATCCACGGAGAGGGATCCGTCTGCTCCGAAACAGCCACCCACCTCAGCGGACGATCGAGGGATGGCAGCACCGTGGCGGGCCGAAGATCCAGTTCGGCCAAGGCGACAACATGTTCCAGCGTGACGGCCATACCCACCTCCGACGTTTTGGACAATTCTAGGGGGACCCGCACTCCATCAGGGCCGCTCACATCCGAGCCCATCGGTCTACGCTCGTGTCCACCAACGTCGGAGGAGTCCCCATGTCCCTTGCCGTCACACCGTCCGCATCCGATCTCGTTCAGGAGCGCCGGCTCCTGACGGAGATCCCCGGGCCGAAGTCCCAGGCACTCCAGGCCAGGAAGGTGGCAGCCGTTTCCAACGGAGTGGGCGTCATGCTCCCCGTCTACGTTGTCCGTGCTGGCGGGGGCATCCTCATGGATGCCGACGGCAACTCGCTCATCGACATGGGCTCCGGCATCGCCGTCACGACAGTCGGGAATGCCAACCCCGATGTCGTGGCAGCGGTACAGGAGCAGGTCGCGAATTTCACGCACACCTGCTTCATGGTCACTCCCTATGCCGGCTACGTCGAGGTGTGCGAGGCGCTCAACCGCCTGACTCCCGGCGACCACGAGAAGCGTTCAGCACTGTTCAACTCCGGAGCTGAGGCCATCGAGAACGCCGTGAAGGTAGCCCGGGCCTACACCAAGCGGCAGGCGGTCGTCGTCCTCGAGCACGGCTATCACGGCCGCACGAACCTCACCATGGGCATGACCGCCAAGAACATGCCCTACAAGCAGTCTTTCGGACCCTTCGCACCCGAGATCTATCGCGTGCCCGCCTCGTATCCCTTCCGTGATCGCGGCATCAAGGGGCCGGAGATGGCGGAGGTCGCCATCACCCGCATCGAGCGCGAGATCGGCGCCACCAATGTCGCGGCCATCGTCATCGAGCCCATCCAGGGCGAGGGCGGCTTCATCGTTCCCGATCCCGGTTACTTCCGCGGAATGGCCGACTTCGCGGCCAAGAACGGCATCGTGTTCATCGCCGACGAGATCCAGTCCGGCTTCTGCCGCACGGGAGACTGGTTCGCCTGCCAGTACGAGGACGTCGTACCCGACCTGATCACTACTGCCAAGGGCATCGCCGACGGTATGCCACTCGCGGGGGTCACCGGGCGAGCGGAGATCATGGACTCGGTCCACCCCGGAGGCCTCGGTGGAACCTACGGCGGAAACCCGGTGGCGTGTGCTGCCGCTCTCGCCGCGATCGACTGGATGGAGCGCAACGACGCCCCCGCCCTCGCGCGGGAGATCGAGTCGATCATGATGCCGCGCCTGCGCGAGATGGCCCTGCAGTTCCCGGCCATCGCCGACATCCGTGGTCGCGGTGCCATGATCGCGATCGAGCTGGTCAAGCCCGGCACCATGGACCCGAACTCCGACCTGGCGGCGACCCTCAACCGGTACTGCCACCAGCACGGCGTCGTGACCCTCACGACCGGCACCCACGGCAACGTGTTCCGGTTCCTGCCTCCGCTGACCATGCCCCGGCATCTGCTCGAGGAGGCTCTCACGATCCTGCAGCAGGCATTCGAGGAGGCCACCGCCTGACAGCCCCGGTTGTCCACAGGGTCCGCAATGCCGGATTGGCGGGGCCGCCTCGCCGACATACCGTCGTCAGGTGACGCTTTCGATAATCAGCCGAGCCGCCATCGGGGCTCTCGGCCTCGTAGCCGGACTCGGCGCCCTAGGAATCGCCGTGAGTGCGCCGACGCTCGCAGCACCAGCGTCCCCGGTTCGCGAGGAAGCGCTGTGGTTCTGGGAGTGGTCCGACGGATCGCATGCCCGTTCGCGCGAGCTCGCCGAGATTCACTACACCACGTGGTCGGAGCTGCCCGGTCTGCTCGTGGCGAGCGCACCCACCACTCGCGGGAAGCGGGTCCTCCTGGAGGTTCACCTGGGTGGACGCTGGGTCATCGAGGATGCGAGCACGACGGGACCTGACGGTCGCGCTCTCCTCAGGATCAATCCCTACTGCTCGCATGGCGACTGGTGTGACGGTCGCACCGACTACCGCATCGTGGTCGACGGGGTTCAGGCCCCGCTGCGGGTGCAGTTCACCCCTCGACAGTCGACTCCCTGATGCCACAGGACTGCCCATACCCGAACTCCATGAGGTCGAGTAACGGCACGGCGTCACAGGCCTCTCCCCTGGCGTCGACGGGTCCGGAAGAGTCGCCGATACTCCTGCCCCACCGCACCCGATGGCCAGAACCTTCTCAACGCACTCATTCCCTTCGCCCTCGTCATCAGGAGTCGAACCCCATGCCCAGGCGATCGAGCGTGCGCAGCCACAGATCACGGCGACCAGTGACGTCCGCGCGCGTGAGGGACCTGGTCGTGATGGAGATCCCCATCGACCGCAGAGGTTCGGGCGGGAAGGGCAGCGGCTTGGTGCGAACCATGCGCAGGCGCGTCCGCTCGGTCTCGCGCCCCTCGAGGAGGTCGAGCATGGTGAGCGCCCCGAATCGCGAGGCCCCCACACCAAGCCCCGTGAAGCCCAGGACGTAGCCAACCTTGCCGGACAGTGCCGTTCCCCAGAATGCCGAGAAGCGCGAGCAGGTGTCGATGACACCACCCCAGCCATGCGTGAATCGCAGATCCCTCAGACTCGGAAAGGTCTGGTGGAAGTGCTCGGCGATCCGCGCAAGGTGCGTGCTGTCCGTCTCCCAGCGGCGCTCGAAGCGACTACCGAAATGGTGGACGGCGTCGTAGCCGCCCCAGAGGATGCGACCGTCGGGCGTGACCCGGTAGTAGTGGAACCGATTGCCCGCGTCCGAGAGCCCCTCGCGTCCGCTCCATCCGATCGACCCCCACTGCTCGGCACTCAGGGGCTCCGTGACGAGGACATAGTCGTAGACCGGCACGATGTAGTGGCGCAAGCGAGACAGCAGCGGCGGATACGCGTTTGTCGCCAGTGCGACACGCGGCGCGACGACGGATCCAGCTGGAGTCATGACGCGAACCCGCGCACCGGCCTCCTGCAGTGCCGTCACCGGTGTGCCCTCGTGCACGACGACACCCGCACTTCGCATCGCTGCGGCGAGTCCCCAGGCAAGGCGGGCCGGATCCACCAGCGCCACCCCCGACCGATCGAGGAGCCCCGCCACATAGGTCGGGGAGTCGACGAGGGCCCGGGTGGCGTCCTGGTCGAGCCATTCGAGGTCCTCTCCGTACTCCTGACCTAGTCGTGCGAGATCGCGCAGGTCCGATGCCTGATGCTCAGTGACGGCAACGTCCAGCTCTCCAGCACGACGGAAGTCGCATTCGATGCCGAACTCGCGCACGGTCTGCTCGATGGCCTCGAAGTTCTCGCGGCCCAGACGAAGCAGGGTGGGAAGCTCGTCACCGAACCGTGCGGCGCCATTGGCGAGGCCGTGCGTCAGGGAGGCAGAGACGAATCCGCCATTGCGTCCCGTGGCACCCTCGGCGATCCGTCCGCCCTCCAGCAGAACCACTCGACGCTCGGGATCGGCCTGCTTCGCGAGAAGTGCCGTCCAGAGCCCGGTGAAGCCTCCGCCGACGATGACAAGGTCGGCCTCATCCACCCCCGAGAGTGGCGGCTGAGGCGTCGGCCGGTCAGGGGAATCCAGCCAGAAGGGCACAGTGCGGAGGCCCTGGACGGCTTGGCGCGCGGCTGCGCCTGGCTGCTCGGAGAACTGCATGGATGCTCCTCGACGTGTGGACGACAGATGAGGACAGGACCGACCGCCCTGCCTTCCCACCAGTCCCTTCAACGTGAGGCGAGATCTTCATGCTAGCCGCCTACGTGGATACCACCCTGTCGAACGCCCGATCAAGAAGGCCAGTGCGCTCACTGGACAGTGCCTGCGTGACGTAGCACGCGTCCAGGACCTCATCGGGCGGGAAGATCCACGGATCCTCCACGAGCTCGGGATCCACGTCCAACATGGCCTCCTGCGCCCCCTGCACCGGGCACACGTACTGGATCCAGGCCGCAAGCCGCGCTGCGACCGACGGGTCGTAGTAGAAGTTCATCAGCGACGCGGCGCTTGCCTGATTCGGGGACACCACGGGGATCAGCATCGAGTCGGCCCACACCAGCCCACCGCTCTCCGGCAGGCCGAATCCGTAGCCCTCCCCCAAAGCGAGTACGTCCCCGGACCAGCCGAACACCGCGATGAGGTCGCCGGAGTCGAGACCGCCGATGTAGTCGTTGCCCGTCACCTGGCGGATCTGACCCGAGTCGACCTGCTGCTGCAGAAGCAGAAGCGTGGAATCGAACTCCTCGTCGGTGAAGGATGACGGGTCGAATCCAGCCCACGCGAGCATCAGCCCCATCGTGTCCATCGTCTCCGAGAGCACTGATACCCGGCCGGCCAGCCTCGGATCGAAGAACTGGTCCAGGGAGTCCAGGCGGTCCACCCCCATGCGCTCCTGCAGGAGCGCCGTGTTCCAACCCATGCCCGTGAACCCCGATTGCCACGGCAGCGTGTATCGACGATCGGGGTCGAAGGATGCGGCCGCCAGACGCGGCAGCAGGTTGACGGCGTTGGGGATCAGGGCATAGTCCAGCGGCGCCACGAATCCGCGTTCGATGAACTGCTGGGCAGTCTCCTCAGACAGCACGACAATGTCGCGATCGATATCCCTGCCCTGCTCGAGCGGGGACTGCACCTTGGCCAGGAACTCGCTTCCGTCGTTGATGTCCTCCGTGTAGACCACCTCGATGCCACTCGACGCCCTGAAGTCGTCAAGAGTCGTGGGTTCGTCGCCCTCGGCCTGATCGATGTAGGCAGGCCAATTGGAGAATCGGACGACCCGCTCCGCCTCCGGATCGGTCGTGGGCGCTCCCGAGGGGAGCTCAGAGGTCGTGCTGGCGGCACCGCACGCGGCGACCGTCAGACCCAGACCCCCCAACGCCGCTGATCCAAGGACGCTCCGTCGCGTCAGCCGAACGGGCACGTACACCTACGAACGTGGCAGGGCTGCATCGGCAGCGATCGGTGTCGGGTTGTCGAGCGCCCTGCGCTTGCGGTGGTTCACGTACTGTGCCGTCAGCACGATGACCAGTGCCACCAGGAACACAATCGTGGCCAGCGCGTTCACCTGCACGGGGATTCCCCGCTGGGCAGCGCCCCAGATGTAGATCGGGAACGTGACCAGCGTGCCGGCATTGAAGAAGCTGATGATGAAGTCGTCGAACGACAGCGAGAAGCCCAGAAGGGCCGCACCCAGGATGCCCGGCAGGACGAGCGGGAAGGTGACATAGCGGAATACCGCTCTTGGATTCGCGTAGAGATCGCGCGCCGCCTCCTCCAGCCGAGGATCCATTCCCTGCAGACGCGCCTTCACCGTCACCACGACGAACGAGATGATGAACATGATGTGCGCGATGATGACGGTTATCTGCCCGAGCGGGAAGCGCAAGTTGAGGAAGAGCGCCAGCAGGCTGGCACCCATCACGACCTCAGGCGTGGCCATGGGCAGGAAGATCAGCAGGTTCGTCGTGCTTCGGCCGCGGAACCGGTAGCGCACGAGCGCGAAGGCGATCATCGTGCCGAGAAGCGTCGCCACAATCGTCGACACGATGCCGATCTGAATGCTCGTGACGAAGGATGAGCACACCCCAGGAACTCCGCAGAGATTCGCCCACGCCTCGAGGGAGAACTCGTCGAACTTCAGGTTGTACTTGCCCGCGGGCTTGTTGAACGAGAGAACCATGATGACCGCGATCGGGATGAACAGGTACACGAGCACCGCGATCGCCACAATGCCCACGAGGTTCCGGCGAAGCCAGCGCATCAGACGAGATCCTCCGTCCCGGCTCTTCGGATGTACGTGAACACGAGGACCAAGATGCCTGCCATCAGCACGAAGGACAGGGCGCTGGCGGTCGGATAGTCTCGAAACTGGATGAAGTTGATCTGGATCGCGTTTCCGATCATGCGGTTGCCCGTGGACCCCAGCAGCGCGGCATTGATGTAGTCGCCCATGGCGGGGATGAAGGTGAGCAGGGTGCCAGCCACGACCCCGGGCAAGGAGAGCGGCCACGTGACCTTGCGGAAGGCCGTGATCGGCGATGCGTAGAGGTCACCGGCAGCCTCGATGAGCCGGGGATCGATCTTCTCGAGTGCTGCGTAGAGCGGCAGGATCATGAACGGCAGGAAGTTGTACGTGAGCCCCGCCACAACGGCAATGCCCGTGTTCAGGATCCTGCCCTCGGGCAGCAGGTGTAGCGCATTGAGTGTGCTGGTGATGAACCCCTCGTCGGAAAGGATCGTCTTCCAGGCGTAAGTACGCAGCAGGAAGGAGGCAAAGGATGGCGCGATGACCAGGACAAGCATGAGCGAGCGCCAGCGACCAGCGCGAAAGGCGATGAAGTAGGCGAGCGGGTACGCAATGGCCAGGGCCAGCAGAGTGGCGATGCCGGCGTAGAGGAACGACCGGAGGAACAGCGGCCAGTACTCGGCGAGAGCATCCGAATAGTTGCTGAACTGAAGGCCGAACATGTACCGCCCCGACTTGCCCGGGACGGGCTGCTGGAGGCTGGTCAGGAAGAGCGTCACGAATGGGATGGCGAAGAACACAGCGAGCCAGGCGATACCCGGGAACAGCAGCAGGTAGCCCGTGCGCGACGATCGCTGAGCCACCGGGGCCGGAGCCCCTGAGACGCCCGACGTGGGAACGACGGCGACCATCCTCAGACTCCAGTGCCGTCAGCCAGCAGGTGCGCGGCCGTGCGCGCACCCTCGGCTGCCTCCGGGTCCACCCCGGCGGTGCCCCCCTGAGCAGGATGCAGTCCGAACGTGTGGCTCGGGGACCAATGCAGGACGACGGGATCTCCGACCTCGCATCGATCGCCGACGATGACGTTCTGCTCGAAGACGATCAGCTCCTGACCCCAGGGCGCGTCGACCAGGTACTGGGTCGACACGCCCGTGTAGGAGACGTCGGTGACCCGGCCCTCGAGCCTGTTGTGACCCTCGGGGATCCGGCCGGCATCGACCGCGTCGAGAATGGTGATCTTCTCCGGCCGGACGCCGACCGTGATCTCGGTCCCCAGGCTGAAGCATCGATTCGACGGCACCGCGAGGGTGAGACCGTGTGCCTCGACCAGCGTGTGATCCCCAGATACCCCCGTACGGCGCCCGGCGATCAGGTTGGACTGCCCCAGGAAGTTCGCGACGAAGACCGTTCGCGGGGTCTCGTAGATCTCGGCCGGATGGCCCATCTGCTCGATGCGACCAGCATTCATCACAGCCACGGTGTCGGCCATCGTCATGGCCTCCTCCTGGTCGTGGGTGACGTGGACGAAGGTCGTGCCGACGTCGACCTGGATGCGCTTGAGCTCGATCTGCATCTGCCGCCGCAGTTTGAGATCGAGCGCACCCAGCGGCTCGTCGAGGAGCAGGACGTCCGGCTGGTTGATGAGGGCCCGGGCCACCGCCACGCGCTGCTGCTGGCCGCCGGACAGCTGGGCGGGCTTTCGCCGGGCCATGGGCCCCAGCTCGACGAGTTCGAGCATGCGCTCCACCTGGCCGCGAACGTCCTTGACGCCCCGGCGGCGCAGACCGAAGGCGACGTTCTCGTAGATGTCGAGGTGGGGGAAGAGCGCATACGACTGGAACACCGTGTTGACCGGTCGCTCGAAGGCGCGAAGCGCTGTGATGTCCCGATCGCCGATCATGATGGATCCCTGCGTCGGATCCTCGAGACCTGCCACCATTCGCAACGTCGTCGTCTTGCCACAGCCCGATGCTCCGAGCAGGGCGAAGAAGGAGCCGGCCGGAATCGTCAGCGTGAGGTCGTCGACGGCAACGAAGTCACCGAAGCTCTTGGTCAGGCTGCGCAGATGAAGGTCCTCCACCTGGCGCGTTCCATCCACCACCGAGATCGCTCCCCTACTCGTCGGGTGTCGTCGGACGACACTAGTTGCCGATGGCGCTCTGGAACTCCCGCTCGTACTTCTCGTTCTGCTCCGGAGTCAGGGTCATGAACACGTAGGCATTCGACAGCGTCTCGTCAGACGGGAAGATCCACTGGTTCTCCACGAGCGCCGGATCGATCTCGGCCATCGCCTCCTTGGCGCCCTTCACGGGAGTGATGTACTGCACGTATGCCGCGACGGTGGCCGCCACCACCGGGTCGTAGTAGTAGTTCATGGCCAGCTCGCCATTCTTCTTGTGCTGCGCGAGTGCAGGAACGAGCATGTTGTCGGTCCAGAGCGTTCCCCCGGTCTCCGGAAGGGCCACGCCGAAGTCCTCACCGAGCTGGATCATGTCGCCTGACCACCCGATCACTGCGATCACATCGCCGGTCTCCAGCGCTGCGATGTAGTCATTGCCCGTCACCTGACGGATCTGACCGCTGTCGACCTGCTGGGTGAGCAGCTCGATCGCCTTGCTGAAATCGTCATCGGTGAAGTTCGTCGGATCCGCACCCTGATAGGCCATCAGGATGCCCATGGTGTCGCGCATCTCGGAGAGCACCGTGATGCGTCCCTTGAGGGCCGGGTCGAAGAGCTGGTCGAGAGAGGAGAGGGTCTCGCTCCCGATCGCGCTCTGGAGAGCGGACTTGTTCCAGCCGAACGCACCGAAGCCGGACTGCCAGGGCAGCGTGTACTCGCGGTTGGGATCGAAGCTCACTCCCTGCCAGGCCGGCAGGAGGTTCGCGCTGTTCGGGATCAGCTCGAGATTCAGCTTCTGGGCGTAGCCGTTCTCGATCCAGAGCGCTGCCATCCAGTCCGTCAGGACGACGATGTCGCGGCCGATGTCCTGACCCTGCTCGAGCTGGGTGCGCACCTTGGCGAAGAACTCGTTGTTGTCGTTGACATCCTCGGTGTACGTGACCGCGATGCCGGCCTGCTCCTGGAATGCCTCGAGACTGGGGCGGGAGCCGGTCGCATCGTCGATATCGATGTAGAGAGGCCAGTTCGACCAGTTGAGGGTCTTGTCGGTGTCGCTGAGGTCCTCGGCCGAGGCCGCTTCACCCGCGGTTCCGGAGTCGCCACCAGCGCCGCAGGCCGCCGCCACCATGGCCGCGCTTCCGATCCCAGCCACCTGAAGCAGGCGACGACGGGATACCGAGGAACGCATCGTTCCGGCCAGGGCGGCGATCATCTCGGGGCGCTGCATGGTCATGATTCCTCCGGACGTGGTCTGGTCAGGCTGACTTATGGGCGGGCGGGTGGGCTGGCGGGTGGGCTGGCGGGTGTGCTCGTTCGTGCTGGCACTCTAGTCCCAGACATCACCCATTGTCGGTAAAGATCGTGCGGTGCCATGGCTTGCGTGCCTCTCCGGTGATGTCCAGTGACACATGCTTGACGAGGGTGTACTCGTCGAAGGAGTACGTCGACATGTCCTTGCCGAAGCCGGACTGGCCGAAGCCGCCGTGGGGCATCTCGCTCACGATGGGGATGTGGTCGTTGATCCACACGCAGCCGGCCCGGATCTCCCGCTGGGCCCGCAGGGCCCGGAAGACGTCCCGGGTCCAGGCGGAGGCCGCCAGGCCGTAGACGGTGTCGTTGGCGAGGGCGAGCCCTTCATCCTCGGTATCGAAGGGCAGCACGACCAGCACGGGCCCGAACACCTCATCCCGGACGATCTCCGACTCCTGACGGGCGTCCACGACGAGCGTGGGCCGGTAGTAGGCGCCGGCCGCGAGGTCCCCCCCAGGAGCGGACCCGCCCGTCACCACCCGGGCACCCGCTGCCCGGGCCCGCTCGACGAAGCCGGCCACCCGCTCCGCCTGCCGGGAGGAGACCAGCGGGCCAAGATCAGTGGCCGGATCCAGGGGAGCGCCGAGGCGGATCGACTCGAACAGGTCGGCGACACCCGCCACGAAGGCGTCGTAGAGGGGGCGCTGGACGTAGGCGCGCGTGGCGGCAGTGCAGTCCTGACCGGTGTTGATCAGGCTGGCCGCCACGGCTCCGTGGACAGCCGCCTCTAGATCTGCATCGTCGAAGACGATGAAGGGCGCCTTGCCGCCCAGTTCGAGATGAACCCGCTTGATGCCGCGGGTGGCCAGTTCCATCACTCGCCGACCGACCGGGGTGGAGCCGGTGAAGGACACCATGTCGACGCCCGGATGCCCGACGAGGGCCTCTCCTGCCACGGGCCCGGTGCCCACCACCACGTTCACCACGCCGGGTGGGATGTCGACGGCGGCGCAGTCCTCCGCGAGCATCAGCGAGGTCAAGGGGGTGATCTCCGCAGGCTTCAGGACGATCGTGTTGCCGGCCGCCACTGCCGGCAGGACCTTCCACATCGCCATCTGCAGCGGGTAGTTCCACGGGGCGATGGAGCCCACAACCCCGATGGGCTCACGACGGATGAGTGACGTGTGGACGCCGTCCCACTCGGCGGCCGCCTTGCCCTCGAGGTTGCGGGCCGCCCCGGCGAAGAACGCCACGTTGTCGATCGACCCGGGAACGTCGAACTCGGTGGACAGCCGGATCGGCTTGCCCGTCTGCCGGGTCTCCGTCTCGGCGTACTCCTGTGCTCGCGAGGTGAGCCTGTCCGCCAACCGGATCAGTGCGGACGACCGCTCGACCGGCGGCACGCGGGACCACACTTCGAATCCCGTGCGTGCAGCTGACACGGCATTGTCGACGTCCGCCGCACCCGCCAGCTTGAAAGTCGCGATTGTCTCCCCGGATGAGGGGTCTGTGACTGACGCGCTCGAGCCGGAGGTCCCCTCTCGAGCAGATCCCCCCGAGAAGACGGCCAGCGCCATGTTGTCTCCTGTCTGCCGGTTCGGCGGTGTGTCTCAGCACCGCTTGGTGAGCGTAGGCCCCGATTCCCTCGCATCGAAGCACGCCCAACCCGACCGGGCAAGGCCACGCACGGGGCAGCACGCCTTGTGGGCCGAGATTCTGGTTGGCTCTGGGGTTCGCCCACGGGACTGACCCCTCAAACTCCTCTCACGGGGAGCCACTGCGCTGTACCGTCCGTCGGGGCGCAAGGAGCGGATCCCTGGTCAACGTCCCTCACCCAACTACCTGCCACCTGCGGAGTGACGCCATGCATGTGCTGCGACAGCGACCGATACTGAGCGGCGTTGACCTCAGCGAGGCCAATGACTGGAGCGATCCCTACCCGCACCTGGCGGAGATTCGCTCGCAGGGCCCGATCGTCTGGAGCGACGCGTGGGAGGTCTGGCTCACTGCCGACCATGCGTCGTCGCAGGGGATCCTCCGCTCCCCCTCTGCCCAGCGCCACTTCGTCCCCCGAGCACCTGAGCCCGAGTGGGAGAGTTTCAACAGACTCAACGCACTCGCAGCACTGGATATGTCCGGCGATGACCACAATCGGGTGCGACGCACTCTTACTCCGATCATGCGCAAGGATCGACTTGCGCAGGTGTCATCTCTAGTGCAGCGGGAGATCGATCGACTGCTGGATGAGGTGGCGGCGCAGACGACGGCCACGGTCGACCTGGTTCCCAGCTTCCTGGAACCCCTGCCCGTCAACGTCATCTGCGCGGTGCTCGGGCTGCCCGAGGACTCGCGAGCCCGCCTGCGGGCCGCCTCGGTGCTGATGGTCTCCGCGTTCGAGAAGATCCAGACACCGGCAGAGGCTCTGGCGAGCCAAGAGGCATCCAGGGAGCTCGAGGACTACTTCACGGACCTTGCGTCAGCGAGCGGTGCAACCGAGGAGTCCGGTGCGCTCTTCGACCTCGTTCGCCAGAGTCCCGAGACCCTTTCCCCCGAGGAGGTTGTCGCCAATTCGGTGCTGCTCTTCAACGGAGGGACTGGGGCAGTCATCAACGCGCTCGGCTCGGGACTCGTGTCATTGCTCTCCCAAGGCACCCAGGGGCGGCTGATCCCGTCACATGGAGACTCCTCAATCCTCGTGGCCGTTGAGGAGATGCTGAGACACGAGACACCCATTCAGCTGTTCGAGCGAGTCGCCGCCGAGGACATCGAGTTCAATGGCGTGCAGATCGCTCGCGGGGAGCGTTTGGCCTTGCTGCTCGGGGGCGCGAATCGCGATCCGCACGTCTTCCACGACCCCGACCAATTCGACATACGGCGGGACCCCAATCCGCATCTCGCCTTCAGCGCGGGCGCCCACTTCTGCCTAGGGGCACCCTTGGCTCGCCTTGAGATGCAGTTGGCTCTGGCGTCGATCCTCGAGAGATTCCCCGGGATCATGCTGGCAAAGGAACCCGTACGGAGCCCTGGTTTTGTGGTCCGGGGCTACGACAGCATCGCCGTGACCTTGAATGCTTGATCGCAGGACCAATCGGCCCTGTCTCCATGTCTCGAGCAACGAAGGGGCGTCCAGCAGCGAAGGGGCGTCGAGCGGGGAACGCACCATCGCCTACTGGAGGAGCCCTAGGAGGGTGACTCCCACGACCATGATGACGAGCCCGACAATCTGCCCCCTGCCCATCCGCTCACGGAAGAGCACATACGCCAGAACAGCCGACAGCGGAGCCATCTGTGACGACAGCACGGCCGTCACCTGGAGATTCACCGCCGCGCCGACCGTATAGACGGCGATCGCGGCGATATCCACCATCGCGAGCAGCAGCACCCACATCAGGGTCCTGCGCGGCACACGCAATCTCATCATGGCCGCCATGGGAATGGCCAGCGCGAGCAGTCCGACAAGACGAGCCGGCAGCAGCACCCAGGCGATTGGCAGATCACCACTCAAGAGGCCAACGGACAGCAGGCCGCCCGCGAAGGCACACGCACCGAGAGTTGCCAGGAGTGCCGCAATCGCCGGTCGCTCCCCCTCGAAGGGCTCAGGGTCGCTAGAACGAGCCCCGATGATGATGCCCATGACGATCATCAAGAGCACAAAGGCGATCAGCGGATCGATCGAATTGCCCAGAAACGACGCTACAAGTGCCGCGATCCCCCCCTCCGTGGCCACGATGGGTGCCACGAGGCCCACCTTGCCGAATTTCAGTGCCGAGTAGACAAAGAGAAAGCCAGCAATATTGCCGCAGCCCGAGATGAGCATCAGCCACAGCTGTCCACCGGTGAGTTCCGGGATTCCGCTGAAGAGCGCCCACGGAATTACGACGACCGACGACGCGATGGCCGACAATGCCACCACCTGAGTGGCTCGCACAGCCCGGCTCGCCTGGGCTGCCGCGATCATGCCAACGGCGAACAGGAAGGCCGTGATGCACCCAGCGACAACACTGATCGTCATGGTTCACTCACCAGGCCTAGGGCCGCTTCGCCACCGGTGACCCGATCCGAGGAGCACCCGCCCCTGCGCTGCAAACGACTGTCTCAGAGTAGGCCATGCGGGGCTCAACGGAGCGGAGAAGGATTGATCAATACAATCGCGAGCTTTGATTGCGCCCTATGCTTCGATTATGCCCACGGTCGTGACGATGGGTGACACCGTTGTAGAGATCTGCATGCAGGTCTCCGATGCCTGGGACATCTCACCGGACGTCGTGGCTTCTGGTGAGACGACCAGTGCGGGTGGATCTGCGGCGAACTTCTCCGCCATCGCGGCCGCACTCGGACTCCGCTCATTGCTCGTCACTGATCTCGGCGATGACTTGTTTACCGACTTCCTGACATCCGACCTCACCGGGCATGGAGTCGACTTGAGCCTCGCGCGCAGCCATGCTGGCGGGAACTCCATGTGCATCATCATGATCGGCGCCGATGGAGATCGACGTTTCGTGTCCTTTCGTGCACCCGCACACCGCGAGCAGACAGTCGACTCGCAGACCTCCACAGACCGTCTTGGCGTTGCTCTCGCCGCGGCCGACTGGCTGCACGTGTCAGGCTTTTGGCTTCAGTCTGACGAGACCGCCGACATAGCCCTGTACGCGGCGTCCGAGGCTCGACGACTGAACATTCCCGTCTCTCTCGATCCGAGCCCTCAGATCATGGTTGACCAGACACCCCAGCTCAGGAGGATGTTGGGACTCATCGATGTCATCTTCCCGAACGCCTTCGAGGCTCGGTCCTACACGGGTCTAAGCGCGGCTGCCGAGTCAGCGGCCGCGCTTCACACATCGGGAATCCCCACTGTGGTCGTCACCGACGGCCCTGCCGGTGCTGTCCTGGTCGACGCCTCCGGAGAGCACGCGATAGAGGCCTGTGCCGCAGACTGCATCGACACGACGGGGGCCGGTGATGCCCTGGCTGCCGGCTTCGTCGCCGCATCGCTGGCTGGTTTGCCTGCCAGGACGGCACTTGGGGAGGGCATCAAGGCTGCCTCCCTTGCCATAGGCAAGGTGGGAGGCCATGCCGCCGCCCACGACATCGGCGCAGCACTGGGGCGCAGCCACCCCACCGGCACTATCCGCGATCACATTGCCCCCACGTCGTCGCTACGCGACGAGGCTCCCCTCACCTAGTCGATCCACTCAACCGGAGGCCCACCATGCGCATCAGCGAAGAAGTCCATCAGGCGATCAACGATGGTGCTCCCGTGGTAGCACTCGAATCAACGATCGTCGCCCACGGCATGCCGCGCCCTACCAACATCGAGACTGCGCTTGCCGTCGAGGAAGTCATCCGTGCACATGGGGCAGTACCCGCATGCGTGGGCTTGATCAGGGGCGAGATCGTCTGCGGACTCACGCACGACGAACTCAGCTTCCTCGCCTACTCGGACGATGTCATCAAGGCTCAGGAGCGTGATCTGGCACGTGCCTGCGTCTCCGGGCGGAGCGGGGCGACGACCGTCGGCGCAACGCTCTTCGTGGCAAGTCGCTGCGGAATTCGGGTCCACGTGACAGGCGGGATCGGTGGCGTCGCCCCTGACTTCGGCGAGACCCTCGATATCTCGGCGGACCTTCTCGCAATCGGGCGCTACCCCTGTATCACGGTGGCGTCGGGGACGAAGGCCTTCATGGATGTCAGGGCAACGCTGGAGTACTTGGAGACCATTGGAGTACCTGTTGCCACATGGGGTGCCGATACCTTTCCCTGGTTCTACAGCAGGGACAGCGGGGTCAAGGTGGAGTGGCGGGCAGATGCGCCGGATGAGGTCGCCACGGCCTTCCAAGCCGATGTGTCGCTTCGAACTCACGCCGGAATGCTCTTGGGGGTGCCTCTTCCCGAAGCAGACGCCCTACCGGAGCAGGAGACTCGGGCGGCGATCGATCAGGCTCTGGTCCTGGCGAATCAGCAGGGCGTCAGCGGAAAGCCCCTCACTCCCTTCCTACTGTCCGCCATCTTTGACATCACAGGTGGGGCCAGCTTGGCCGCGAATGTCGCCCTGATCAAGAACAACGCTGCCGTGGGTGCCGAGGTCGCGAGATCCCTTCAGAGA
>CAIZPS010000243.1 GCA_903934925.1 uncultured bacterium
CGACACGCCGTGGCGTGTCGAGCACAACTCACCACTCAACGGAACGGGGGCGCAGGTAGTCGAGCTGGGCGCGGACAGTCAGCTCAGCTGCTGGCCACACCTCTCGCGGAACGTCGGCGTAGACCACCTCGACGATTCCCTCCGGTGACGTGACTCCCGACTCGTAGACCGCCTGCACCTGAGCCAGCCGCTCACGTCGGTGCGCGAGGTAGGCGTCGATGACGTCGACGGGATGGGCCAGCACGGGGCCATGGCCGGGCAGGATGCGAACGAGCCCGAGGTCAAGCGCGAGATCCCGCAGTCGGGCGAGACTGTCGAGGTAGTCGCCCAGGGTGCCGTCGGGCCATGCGACCAGCGTCGTGCCGCGACCGAGCACCGTGTCGCCCGTGAGCAAGGACCCGTCGGACGGCACGATCAGGCTCACACTGTCGCCGGAGTGACCAGGCGTCGCGACCACGCGCAGTTCAGTTGTTCCGAGGTCGACGACGTCACCGTCCACCAGACCCTCGTCGCCGAGCCGCTGCCCGGGGTCGAGGGCCCGGACACCCACCCCCAGCTGGTCGGCGAGGCCTCGGGCGCCGGCCGAGTGATCGAGGTGACCGTGCGTGAGCAGCACTCCCATCACCTGCTGATCGTGCTCCCGCACATGCGCGACAACCGCCGCGAGGTGCTCGGGGTCATCCGGACCCGGATCGACGATGACGACATCCCGGTCGCCGATGATCCACGTATTCGTGCCATCGAGAGTCCATGGGGAGGCATTCGGGGCCAGCACACAGGTGGCAGCATCCGTGGTGCGGCCTCCGGTCCACGGCTCCTGCGACCCGACGAAGGGCAGCACGCGTCCGCTCACGTCGACTCCATCGGCAGGCCGTCGCTCTCCCTCGTGTGCGGAGCGACGTGCGGGTCGCGGACGACCTCCCGCGTGCGATCGTTCACGAGGATCCAGCGGGTGACGCCCGCGTCGTCGGTCACACGCGTCGGCAGCAGCGGGATGATGGGCCGCACGGCACCGGCGCGGACGACTTCCGCGGCCCTATCGAAGCCGTCGAGCCAGCGGAGAACGGACTCAGTCGGCGGGAGCATCGGCAGCCTCCCCGCGGCGAGGGCAAGGAGCGCCTCCTTCGGATCCCACCAGCCACCGTCATCCGCCTCAGTCGTGGTCAGACGAGCATCGTCGCCGACGACCATGGCGGCGAAGAAGCGAACGTCGTAGCGCCGTGACTCCCCATCCGGAGTCACCCAGTGATCGATCAGCGGGAGTGCCTCCACATCGATCTGCATGCCACCGTCGCAGTTCACGGTCGCCAGTTCGATCCCCACCTCCTCGCGCGTCTCGCGCACCGCGCAGGAATAGAGCGCGTGCAACTCGTCAGGATCGGCACTCGCGCGCCGCGCGAGCTCGTCCAGATCGGCGCCGATGAGCGTGACACGGGCCGCGCGATCGACGTCGTCGAGTCTTCCTCCCGGGAACACGTGCATGCGCGGAGCGAATGCCATGGTCGCCACCCGGCGCATCAGGTACGTCTCAACGCCGTCCACTCCATCACGCACGAGGACGACGGTTGAGGCGGAGGGGACACTCGCGCTCATGCGTGGAACCTCGAGCACATGACGACTACTCGCCGAGTTCGACGATCATCTCCACCTCGACGGGCGCGTCCATGGGGAGCACTGCGACACCCAGGGACGATCGCGCGTGCCTTCCGATGTCGCCGAAGGCCTCGAGCAGCAGGTTGCTCGCGCCGTTCATGACAGTCGGCTGGCCGGTGAAGTCGGGTGCGCTCGCGACGAAGCCCGTGACCTTGACGATGCGGGTCACGGAGTCGAGCGGAGCCACCGACTTCACCGCGGCGATCGCGTTGAGGGCACATACCGCCGCGAGTTCCGCAGCACGCTCGGCAGTCACCGAGGCACCGACCTTGCCGGTCTCGAGCAGGACGCCGTCCACGATGGGCAGCTGGCCGGACGTGTGCACATACCGCCCCGACCGCACTGCCGGAACATACGAGGCCAACGGGGGCACGACCTCGTGCACCGTGAGCCCCAAGGCCGCGAGGCGCTCCTCCACGGTGGACATCAGGACTGCCCCGTCGGACGCTTGAGGTAGGCCACCATGCTCTCCGGATTCGGCCCAGGAACGACCTGGACGAGCTCCCAGCCGTCCTGGCCCCAGGTGTCGAGGATCTGCTTGGTTGCGTGGACGAGCAGCGGCACGGTCGCGTATTCCCATGTGGTCATGGGCCGACAGTAGACCCACGGGGAGTGCTGCACCTCGCCGAATAGGCTGGATGGATGACCGAGCGACTCTGGCCCGACGTGGTCATGCATGTCGTCTCCGGCAAGGGCGGGACGGGCAAGACGACCGTCGCAGCAGCCATGGCACTGGCCCTCGCCCGCGAGGGGCGTCGCACGCTGCTGATCGAGGTCGAGGGGCGGCAGGGCATCGCCCAGCTGTTCGACACGCCGCCGCTGCCGTACGAGGAGCGCAAGGTCGCGGTCGCTCCGGGAGGCGGCGAGGTCTGGGCCCTCGCCGTGGATCCGCAGGAGGCCCTGCTCGACTACCTCGAGACCTTCTACAACCTCAAGCGCGCCGGCGCCGCCCTGCGCAAGATGGGTGCGGTCGACTTCGCAACAACGATCGCTCCGGGCCTGCGTGATGTCCTGCTCACCGGCAAGGCTGTCGAGGTCGTCCGCCGCAAGGGCAAGGGTGACGCTGACGCCTACGACGCCGTCGTCATGGACGCACCACCGACCGGGCGCATCGCCAAGTTCCTCAACGTGAACTCCGAGGTCTCAGGACTGGCGCGCGTGGGCCCGATTCGCAACCATGCCGATCTGGTGATGGGTGTGATCGCCTCGCCGACGACAGCCGTGCACCTGGTGACGCTGCTGGAGGAGATGCCCGTCCAGGAGACGATCGACGGTGTCGCCGAGCTCCGATCAGAGGGTCTGCCCGTCGGCGGCATCATCGTCAACATGACCCGCCCCCCGATGCTCACGCCGGAGCAGATGGCCCACGCCACCGCAGGCACGCTGTCCGTCGGTGAGATCACCGCCGCGCTGGAGAGCTGCGGGCTCGGGGCTCACGAGGATGCGATCGTGCCGGCCCTGCTCCGCGAGGCGGCCGATCACGCACAGCGCGTCGCACTTGAACAGCGAGAGCGCGCTCGCATCGCCGAGCTGGATCTGCCCACGTTCGAGCTCCCGCTGCTCGGGGGCGGCATCGACCTCGGTGGCCTGTACGAGCTCGCCGGAATTCTCCGCGACGGGGGCATGGGATGAGCGGCCACCTGTTCGCGCGAGCGCCGCGACTCGATATCGATTCCGTCCTGACGGACCCCAGCGTGCGCATCATCGTGTGCACCGGGGCCGGTGGTGTCGGGAAGACGACGACGGCTGCCGCGCTGGGCCTGCGCGCCGCGGAGTCCGGACGCAACGTGTGCGTCCTGACCATCGATCCCGCCAAGCGACTCGCCCAGGCCATGGGGCTGTCGTCGCTGGACAACACACCCCGCCAGGTGCCAGGGGTCTGTGCTCCCGACGGTTCCGGCTCGCTCTTCGCGATGATGCTCGACATGAAGCGCACCTTCGACGAGGTCGTCGAGGGGCACGCGGATCCGGAGCGCGCGCAGCAGATTCTCAGCAACCCGTTCTATCAGGCACTCTCGTCGTCCTTCGCCGGGACGCAGGAGTACATGGCGATGGAGAAGCTCGGGCAGCTGCACCTGCGGGCCGAGGATGAAGGCACCTGGGACCTCATCATCGTCGACACTCCGCCGTCGCGAAGTGCGCTCGACTTCCTCGATGCACCGGAGCGACTCGGCTCCTTCCTGGACGGTCGCTTCATTCGCATCCTGACGGCCCCCGCACGCGGCGCGGGCCGGGGCATCGGGCGGCTCGCCGCCATGGGCTTCGGGATCTTCACCAATGTGCTCAACAAGATCCTCGGGGCGCAGGTCCTCGCCGATCTGGGCACCTTCGTCGCGGCGATCGACACCACGTTCGGCGGTTTCCGCGAGCGCGCAGATGCGACGTATGCACTGCTGAAGGACGAGGGCACGTCCTTCGTCGTGGTTGCGGCACCGGAGCGTGACGCGCTGCGCGAGGCCGCCTACTTCGTCGAGCGGCTGCGCCGCGACGACATGCCGCTGGCAGGTCTGGTGCTGAACCGGATGCAGCAAGTGGACGATCCTGAGCTGACCGCCGAGCAGGCGGCGGCCGGAGCGCAGTTGCTGACCGAGCAGGCGGCCTTGGATCCCAGCCTCGCATCGCGCAACGAGCTGACGTCGGCCCTCCTGCAACTGCACGCCCAGCGCATGCAGATCGCGGAGCGCCAGTTGCGATTGGCGGATCGGTTCGCGGCGGCCCACCCGGGGGTGTCGGTGACGACGGTGACGGCTCTGGCCGGCGATGTGCACGACCTCGATGGCCTTCGCGAGGTGGGCGACCTGCTGGCGCGGTGACCGGCGGAGCGGCTAGCTGGCGCGCTCGGACGTGCCGGTCAGGATGCGCTGCCGCTCGTACTCGTCATGCGCCGTCTGGAGCAGCATGCGCCACGAGGTCACGTTCGGACGTCGGCGGAGGAGGGCGCGGCGCTCACGCTCGGTCATGCCGCCCCAGACCCCGAACTCGACGCGGTTGTCGAGGGCATCGGCCAGGCACTCCGTGCGCACGACGCAGCCGACGCAGATGGCTTTCGCCCGATTCTGTGCCGCGCCCTGAACGAAAAGGGAGTCCGGATCGGTGGAGCGGCAGGCTGCTTGGGCGGCCCAATCGGTGTCGAGCGTCATGCTGGTGAAACCCCCTCGATTGGTCAGGTGCCGCCGGACGCTACGCCCCTCGCCACCTGCCGTGAAAGGCTCCTATGGACTAGTACAATCTAGTGCTTTATAACTAAACATCTCAATACCGTCGCAAATTCGACCCCGTTCAGGGGTACCAGCGGCCGCACCAGGGCCGCCCACGAGGGCGCGTGCACCCCGCATGCAGGAACCCACCCGCTTACCCTGAGCGTCTGATGACCATGCAACGACCCCCCGGGCAGTGGCCAGGGCCGATCGGGATCCTGGCCCGCATCCTCGGGATCCTCGGGATCGCCGCCCTGGCCGGCGCCCTGCTCGCCCTCGCCCTGGTGCCGTTCGTCGGCGGCGTGGGAGTGGTCACTCGCGATGTCGTCAAGGACTTCCAGAGCCTGCCGGACTCCCTGAGCACCCCGCCCCTCGCCCAGAGATCGCTGATCCTGGCCTCCGACGGATCGATCCTGGCGACCCTGTACTACCAGAACCGCGTCGAGGTGCCGCTGGAGAACATCAGCCCGTTCATGCGGCAGGCGACAGTGGCCATCGAGGACGCGCGCTTCCTCGAGCACAACGGGGTGGACATCCGCGGCGTCCTGCGCTCCCTGGCCACCAACGTGGAACAGGGCCAGATCGAGCAGGGCAGCTCCACACTGACGATGCAGTACGTCAAGAACGTCCTCGTCAACCAGGCCACCACAGCGGAGGATCTCGACGCCGCACGCGGCGACAGCGCTGCACGAAAGCTTCGCGAGATCCGGTACGCCCTCGGCCTCGAGAAGCTCTTCTCCAAGGGAGACATACTCGAGCGGTACCTCAACATCGCCTACTTCGGTGCCGGCGCCTACGGCGTCGAGGCCGCAGCACGTCGCTACTTCTCCAAGCCCGCCGCCCAGCTCGACATTGCCGAGGCCGCAACCCTGGCGGGCATCGTGCAGCAGCCCACGGCATTCGATCCACTGCGCAATCCCGACCGAAGTGCCGAGCGCCGCAACATCGTGCTCTCACGCATGGCCGATCTCGGCTACATCACCCGCGACCAAGCCGATCGAGCATCGCAGGTGCCCATGCGCGCCATGCTCAAGCCGGCCGCCACCAGCAACGGGTGCACATCCTCGTGGGCCCCGTTCTTCTGCGACTATGTCGTGCAGACCATCCGACAGGATCCGACCTTCGGTGCTACACCGGAGGAACGCGAGGCCTTCCTCCGTCGAGGCGGCTACACGATTCGAACGACCCTCGACCCGAAGGCCCAGAACGGCGCATTCGACACCGTCACCAGTTACATCCCCATCCGCGACGAGAGCCGGCGGGCAGCGGCGATAACCATGATCCAGCCCGGAACCGGAAACATCCTCGCCATGGCCCAGAACCGTGAATGGGGCACCGAGGGGCGCGGCAACACCACCTACAACTACAACACGGACCGGGCCATGGGCGGCACCATCGGCATGCAGGCGGGATCCGTCTTCAAGATCTTCCCGCTCGCAGCGGCCCTGGAGATGGGGGTCTCCCCGAAGGAGTACATCTCCTCCCCGAGTCCGGCCACATTCGAGAACTTCGTGGAGTGTGAGACCGGTACGCCGTTCCCGCCCGTCACCATCCGCAACAGCACGACGTCCGGCACGCTCGACATGGCACGAGCCACCGCCTACTCCACGAACACCTACTTCATGGCCCTCGCCGAGCGCACCGGCATCTGCCGCCCCGCAGAGATCGCCGAATCAATGGGCGTCTTCCTCGGCAACGGCGACCCACTCATTCGCGTGCCGACTCTCGCAATCGGGACGATGGAGGTCACGCCGCTCGCCATGGCCAATGCGTACGCGACGTTTGCAGCGCACGGCGTCTACTGCAAGCCCGTCTCGATCCTCGAGATCCGCGACCGTGACGGCAAGCCGCTCCCTGTTCCGGACGGCGACTGCCAGCGCGTCCTGAAGCGCGACGTCGCCGACACCGTCACCGTCATGCTCAACGGAGTCGTCGACGGCAACATCAGCGGACGCACAGGCGCCAACATGGCACTCCAGAACCGCCCCGCAGCAGGAAAGACGGGCACGACGAACGAGTCCGCTGCCGTGTGGTTCGCGGGATACACGCCGCAGATCGCCGCAGCCGTGTGGGTCGGCGATCCGCGCGGTGGCTTCGCCCACCCCATGAAGGACGTCACTGTCAACGGGGTCTACTACTCCCAGGTGTACGGCGGCACCCTGCCTGGACCCATCTGGCGGGACTCCATGGAGATCGCCCTCGCCGGCACCGAGCCCCTGCAGTTCGACATCAAGGCGCTCGAAGGCGTGGCCGTGTCGGGCCTCGATGCTCCGCTCGAGGAGGAGGCACCGATCGAGGAGGCCCCCACCTTCGACAACTCCGACGTGTTCACCGAGGATCCCGGGACAGAGCCCGCTCCCCTCGAACCGGTGCCGGTTCCGGCCGACCCGGTACCGGCCCCCGCGCCTGCTCCTGCACCCGAGGGCGAGGTCTTCGGCCCCGGGTGATCCGGTCACATGCCGAGGGCAGCCTTGACCTTCGCGGCGACCACGCCGCCATCGGCCCGACCCTTGACCTGCGGCTGGACCAGCTTCATCACCTGACCCATAGCGGCGCCTCCCGACGCACCACTGGCGGACACCTCCGCCACAGCGGCATCGACGATGGCCTGAACGTCAGCATCGCTCAGCGGCTGGGGCATGTATCGCGCGATGACGTCGAGCTCCGAGCGCTCACGATCCGCGAGCTCTGGACGCGACGCGGCGTCGTAGGCCTCTGCCGACTCGCGGCGCTTCTTGGCCTCGCGCCCCAGCACAGTGATGACGTCCTCATCTGAGAGCTTCCGCGCCTCCTTGCCGGCAACCTCCTCGTTCGTGATGGCGGTCAGCACCATTCGCAGCGTCGCTGACGTCACCTCGTCTCGCGACTTGATCGAGATCGTGAGGTCGGCCTGCAGTTGGTCCTTGAGGGGGCTCATGGCGCCATTGTGGCACCGCCCCTGAAGCCGCCCGGACGACCGGAGGCGGCTGCCATGGGACCATGGTCGAATGCACACCGTCGCCCGGCTGGCTCTCGGCACCGCCCTCGCGGGTGCCGCGGCCGTGGCCTACGCCCGCTGGGAGGCGCAGTCCTACACGCTCCGGCGTGCCACCGCGGCCGTTCTGGCGCCGGGCCAGCCACCCCTGCGCGTGCTGCACCTCTCCGACCTCCACCTCGTGCCGGGCCAGTCGGCCAAGGTGGCGTGGGTGCAGTCGCTGCGCACCCTGCGACCGGATGCCGTCGTCGTCACGGGCGACTTTCTCTCCCATCGAGATGCGATCCCGCATGTGCTCGACGCTCTCGATCCGCACTTCGGCGTCCCCGGCGCCTTCGTCCTGGGCAGCAACGACTACTACGCGCCACGCCCACTGAACCCCGCAAAGTACCTGCGCGGCCCGTCGCAGCTCGAACCGCGCCGGCAGATGCTGCCGTGGCAGGACCTCGTCGATGGACTGACCTCGAACGGCTGGCTCGATCTCGGCAACGCGCGGAGCACTCTCATGGCGGACGGTCGCGTCATCGACGTGCGAGGTGTCGACGACCCTCACATCAGTCGTGACCGCTACGACGAGGTCTCGGGTCCGTACACCGACGATGCGGATCTGACGCTCGGTGTCACGCATGCGCCCTACCTGCGCGTCATCGATGCGATGGCCCAAGACGGAGCCGCACTCATCCTCGCGGGCCACACGCACGGCGGCCAGCTGCGAGTTCCCGGCGTCGGCGCCCTCGTCACCAACTGCGACCTGCCGCGCAGCAAGGCACGCGGGATGTCGAGTCACCTCGGCGCCGCCCTACACGTCTCGGCCGGTCTCGGCACCTCGCCCTACGCGCCAGTGCGCTTCGCATGCCGGCCAGAGGCGAGCCTGATCACGCTGACAGCGCCCTGATCGCGTCGACCACCTCGGCCACGCGAACGGACACCGCGCCGGGCACCACCCACACGTCTTCACCACGGATGCGCGCACTGACCTGCTCGAACATCACCTGGTAGGCATCGACAGCCGGGAACTCCTCGACGTGGTCGACGACGACGAGTCGTGACGGCTCACGCCAGCTGGTGAAGGCCTGATCATCATCGATCCGCACCCGACCCTCAGTGCCATCCAGCACGAGGCGCTGCGACTCCGGCATGTCGAACGATGCGACCACCGAGCCGCGCCCAGTCGTCCAGGTGACAGCGGCCTTCGTGGTGAGGTCGACGCCGAGGCCGCCCCTCTCGCACTCCACGGCGATGACGTCGAGTGCGCATCCGTCCGGTAAGCAGGCGAGCAGAACGTGGAGTGGATAGATACCGACGTCGTACAGGGCGCCCCCACCCGAGGCTTCACTGAACCTGTAGTTGTCACTGAGCTCCATGGGGAAGGTGAACGTGCCGAGGTAGGAGGTCACCTCGCCCAGGTCGCCGCGGGTCGCAAGGTCGACGATGCGCCGGATCCGGGGATGCCAACGAGACCACACCGCCTCGACGAGGAGCACCCCCGCGGCGTCCGCGGCCTCATACGCCTGACGAGCCTGGGCGGCCGACAGCACGAGCGGCTTCTCGCACAGCACATGCTTGCCTGCACTCACCGCAGCGAGGATCCACGGCAGGTGGGCGTCATTGGCGAGACTGATGTAGATCGCATCGACGTCCGGGTCGTCAACCACGGCTCGATAGGAGTCGTACGCACGCCTCGGTTGCAGGGCCGCCGCGCGGGCAGGATCACGGGCGGCAACGGCCTCGAGTGCCGCCCCCGATGCCGAGTGCACTGCTGCGGCCGTGGCCTGCGTGGCGAGCCATCCGGCGCCGAGGAAGCCCCAGCGGACGTCGCTCACGCCGCGTCGCTCATCCCACCAGCACCGGATCAACAGGTCGGCCGAGCATGCGTGCCGATTCCTCGGCCGCCTCCATGATGGCCACGACGTTCCGGGACTGCAGTGCCGAGACCTGCATGGCCGATCCGTGCGCGAGGCGAGCGGCCAACTCGCGATGGAATCCATAGGGCTCCACCGTGTCGCGTTCGATCTCCTTCCGGCCGCCATCGGGCCGATGCAGGAACAGCCGGGCCGGAAGGTCGGCCACCGCAGGCTCGGCAGCCTGATCCCATTCACCGACGATCGCACCCGTGGTGCCCAGCACGAGATACTTCGGGCGCCGGGCGGCCGACAGGTCGGAATTGGTGAAGACCGCCTGGGTGCCGTCCACGAAGGTGATGGTCACCGTGGCATGGTCGGCGTTGGTCACATGGTTCCAGTGCCGCTTGTGATTGACACCTGACACGTGCGCAACCGGCTGCGTCATCACGTCGAGGATCTGGTCGAGATAGTGCGATCCCCAGTCGAAGATCGCGCCGCCCGAGACCGCCGCATCCGAGTGCCAGTAGTCACACGGGCGCGAGTAGCCGCCGACGAAGCTGTCGTAGTGGAAGACCTCGCCGATCGCTCCCTCTCGGATCAGTCGCCGCATCGTGACGAAGTCCGCGTCGAAGCGGCGGTTCTGGTAGACGACGAGAGTCCGGTTTCGCTCCTCGGCCAGGGCCATGGCCTCGTCACACTCATCGGTCGTCAGGGCCATCGGCTTCTCCAGCACCACGTGAAGGTCGCGCTTGAGTGCCGCCATGGCCCACTCGTGATGGGTGTTGGGCGGTGTCGACACGATGACCACGTCGAGGAGCCCGGACTCGATCATCTGCGTGGCGTCGGAGAAGGGCTGCGCATCCGGAGCGAGCTCCAAGGCTGCCGCCACCCGATCCGGATTGACGTCGCAGACGGCTGTCAGCTCCAGCCCCTCCGTCGCCTGGACAGCCAGGTTGTGCTCGTGACCGATCGCTCCATACGCCAGCAGGCCCACACGCATGACTGCGACGCTACCGAAGGTTCGCCACCTCAGCCCGTCCGGGTGCGAAATGGTGAGAGCGACCAGTCTCGCGACTGGCCGCTCTCGCTCCCGCTCATCGTCGGGGTATTCGGCGCTTCGCGCCTCCTACCCTCTCCTCTTCACGGAGAACGAGATCACTCTCGCTCCCGCTCATCGTCGGGGTGACAGGATTTGAACCTGCGGCCTCTTCGTCCCGAACGAAGCGCGCTACCAAGCTGCGCCACACCCCGAAGGCCTCGCGGAGTCTAACGGACCTGCGCGGCAGGGCCGGTCGGCGGGGGATAGCGGCATCCGGAACCACCACCGCTGGCTACTCTGCGCCCATGAGCGTGCCTGATCGCCGCCCGGCTCGCGCCGACCTCGGACCAGTCACCGGGGCCTGGGTGGGGTCCATGGGCTGGCGCTCGATCAACCTCCATACCCACATCTCGCTCGTGCACCGCTATGTCTACGTCGAGGTGCCCAAGGCTGGCTGCGGCACCATGAAGGCCACCCTCGGTGGGCTCGAGGCGGCGCGCAACAACCCCGGCATGGTGGAGCGTTTTCAGGACGCCCCCCACAATCGACTCGCGGCCACGCCGTTCGTCCGACCCTTCCAGCTTCCCGACGCGATGCTCGAGGAGGTCCTCGCCTCACCCGACTACCGGAGATTCACGGTCGTCCGCGAACCCGCCGCCCGCGCGCTCTCCGGCTTCCTGGAGAAAGTCGGACAGGGCCTGAAGCAGAGCGAGCCCATCGTCGAGGCCCTGCGTGAGCAGACTGGGCGTGACATCGAGCCGGCCGACATCTCGCTCGCGCAGTTCCTCGGCGTCATCGGCGCGCTGCCGTCGCGCAAGCAGGATCCGCACTGGCGTCGGCAGGCCGACCACATCGGGCTCGGCATCATCGACTACGACGCGATCGTGCACCTGGAAGATCTCGACGCATCGTGGGACCTCATCGGCGAACTCACCCGCACGCCGGACCTGCGAGGTGAGTTCTTCTGCCGCAACTCCACCGGCGCCAGTGCGCGCATGGCCGACTACTACACACCCGAGCTTCTCGACGAGGTCGCATCGATCTACGCGCGGGACTACGCCGACCTGACGTACTCCCGACCATGACGTCTCGCACTCACTGCCAGGAGCACCGGCGTGGCTGAGTCGACCCGGTGGATCACCGACAACCCCGAGACCCACTCAGACTGGTACGTCGAGCACTTCCGGCAGTTGCGCGCCGAGGGGGCAGACCTCGAGGGTGAGGCACGATTCGTCGACGCGATGCTCCCCCGCAAGTCCCGCGTTCTCGATGCCGGCTGCGGCCAGGGTCGCACCGGGGGCGCCTTGCACGCCCGCGGTCACACCGTCATCGGTGTCGACGCAGACCCGGTGCTGATCGCAGCCGCCCGCACCGACAATCCAGGGCCCACGTGGATCCTTGGCGACCTCGCCGACCTCGACCTAGCCGAGCACGGCGTCGTCGAGCCCTTCGATGCGGCAGTGCTGGCCGGCAACGTCATCTCCTTCGTGACACCCGGCACTGAGGCCACGGTGCTCCGCCGGATTGCTGATCACGTCGTTCCAGATGGATTCCTGGTCACGGGATTCCACACGAGCATGTGCGATCTCGCGTCCTTCGATCATGCAGTGGCCGAGGCGGAGCTGCGCATCGAGCTGCGTTTCGCCACCTGGGACCTGCGCCCCTGGCCGGAGGATGCTGACGCGGACTTCTGCGTCACCGTCCTGCGGCGCAACAACTAACGCGCAGCGGCGACAAGCTCCGCGATCTGCACAGCGTTGAGCGCCGCGCCCTTGCGCAGATTGTCATTGCTCACGAACATGACGAGACCGCGGTTTCCATCGACCGACTGGTCCTGACGGATCCGGCCCACGAAGGACGGGTCCGCTCCAGCAGCGTGCTGCGGAGTCGGGACGTCCGAGAGCTCCACCCCGGGCGCCGAAGCCAGGAGCTCGAGCGCACGCTCAGGCGTGATCGCCCGCTCGAACTCCGCGTTGATCGACAAGGAGTGCCCGGTGAAGACCGGCACGCGCACGCAGGTACCGGAGACGCGCAGCTCCGGGAGCTCCAGGATCTTGCGGCTCTCCTTGCGCAGCTTCTGCTCCTCGTCGGTCTCGCGTGAGCCATCATCGACGATGCTGCCCGCCAGCGGCACAACGTTGAAGGCGATCGGCGCGACGTACTTCTTCGGTGCCGGGAAGTCGACAGCGGAGCCATCGTGCGTCAGGGCGGCGATGTCCTGAGTGACGGCAGCGCGCACCTGCACGTCGAGCTCCTCCACGCCCGCGAGACCGCTGCCGCTGACCGCCTGAAAGGTGCTCACGACCAGTCGACGCAGCCCGGCCTCGGCATCGAGCACCTTCAGCACCGGCATGGCTGCCATCGTCGTGCAGTTCGGGTTGGCGATGATGCCCTTGCGCATCTCGGCGATGGCATGCGGATTGACCTCACTGACGACCAGCGGGACATCCGGATCCATGCGCCAGGCGGACGAGTTGTCGATGACGACGGCACCTGCCTCCACGAAGCGCGGTGCGATCGCCTTGGATGTCGCGCCGCCTGCCGAGAACAGGGCGATGTCGATGCCGGAGACATCAGCCGTTGCGGAGTCCTCCACGACGATGTCGCGGCCACGCCACGGCAGGGTTGTGCCTGCCGAGCGAGCAGAGGCGAAGAAGCGCACGTCCGACATGGGGAAGTCACGCTCGTCGAGCAGGCGACGCATGACGGCACCCACCTGACCGGTGGCGCCGACGACGGCAACGACGGGAGCGCTCATCGTCCCGTCCCTCCGTACACCACGGCCTCACCGTCGGCATCGAGCCCGAAGGCCGTATGAAGAGCCTGCACCGCCTTCTTCGCCTCGTCGACGCGCGTGACCACGGAGATACGGATCTCGGATGTGGAGATCATCTCCACGTTGATGCCCGCCTCCGCGAGGGCGTCGAAGAAGGTCGCCGACACACCCGGGTGCGAACGCATGCCTGCTCCGACGAGCGACACCTTCGCGATCTGGTCATCGACGAGGAGGTCCTCAAAACCGATATCGGCGCGCTTGGCGTCGAGCGCCTTCATAGCGGCGCCCGCCGATCCCTGAGGGCAGGTGAATGTCACGTCAGTGCGTCCGGTCGCGGCTGCGGAGACGTTCTGCACGATCATGTCGAGGTTGATGTTCGCATCGGCGAGGGTGCGGAAGATCGCGGCCGCGCGGCCGGGCTGATCGGGCACCGAGACGACGGTGACCTTCGCGTCGTTCACGTCCGCGGCGACCCCGGAGATGATCGGCTGTTCCATGACTTTCCCTTCCGCGATGGCGGCTTCGATGGCTTCGGGGGACATGACGAATGTCCCGGTGCGGTCCGAGAAGGACGAGCGGACGTGGATGGGCAGGTCGAAGCGTCGGGCGTACTCCACGCAGCGCAGGTGGAGCACCTTCGCGCCGACCGCGGCGAGTTCGAGCATCTCCTCGTACGTGATGTACGGCACCTGACGAGCAGCGGGAACCACGCGCGGATCGGCACTGAAGACGCCGTCGACGTCGGTGTAGATCTCGCAGACCTCGGCGTTGAGAGCCGCCGCGAGAGCCACGGCAGTGGTGTCGGATCCACCGCGACCGAGGGTGGTGACGTCCTTGGTGTCCTGGGCCACGCCCTGGAACCCGGCGACGATCGGGATGGCGCCCTGCTCGAGTGCCTCCTGGATGCGGCCGGGAGAAACATCGATGATGCGCGCCGCCCCGTGTGCGGAGTCGGTGATCAGGCCCGCCTGCGACCCGGTGTAGGAGCGGGCCTCGGCGCCGAGGTCGTGGATGGCCATGGCCAGCACCGCCATGGAGATGCGCTCGCCGGCGGTGAGGAGCATGTCGAGCTCGCGGGCCGGGGGCATCGGGGACACCTGCTCGGCGAGGTCGAGAAGGTCGTCGGTGGTATCGCCCATCGCCGACACGACGACAACCACCTCGTGACCGGCCTTCTTGGTCTCGACGATCCGCCGTGCCACCCGCTTGACGCTCGCCGCGTCAGCGACGCTGGATCCGCCGTACTTCTGCACAATCAGGGACACGACGCGAAAGTCTATCCGCGCCACTGTTTCTGCCGCGAACGGCCACTGGGCACCGCGAGTGGCCACTGGGTGCGAACGAGTGGCCACTGGGTGCGAACGAGTGGCCAC
>CAIZPS010000244.1 GCA_903934925.1 uncultured bacterium
GCAGCCACAGCACGCCCGGTGCGTAGATGGTGGGGTCAGCGAGGCACCCGTTGTTCTCGGCGTAGACGTCGACGCCCACGGCCGCGCAGTCGACGCTCTGCAGCGGCAGCGTGAGGTCCCAGAACTGCACGATCCCCTGCGGCACCCGCAGGCCCGAGTAGATCGCGCCGCCCAGTGCCGCGTTGCCCGTCCAGATCGCCCACCACGGCACCAGCGAGACGAGGAGCGAGACCGCGCCCACCATCCACGGCAGGCCCGGGCCGAGCTGCACGTTGGCCCGTCGCACCAGCCCCCCGATGACGAAGACGGCGAGCAGCACTGCCGTGGCCACGTATGCCATTGGCATGTAGCCGGGGGCGGAGGTGTTGGCCGGGTCGGTGAGGCTCAGCAGCACGCGCGACAGGGCCAGGGCGACGAGCACGGCGGTGGCAACGAAACCGACCACGATCCGGCGGGAGGGCAGGGAGTGCGTGGGCGCGCCCGTTGTCAGGTGTCCGCCCACGTTCGGGATAGTAGTCGCGTGCCGGCGTCCCGAGCCTCAGCCGTGCTGGTGACGTCCCCCTGACACCTTCGAGTTCCGCCTACGAGAGAAACCTGCGAGCATGGATCCAACGATGCCCGTGCACCGGAGGTCGCACACCATGAATGCGTACGAAGTCCATCTGAGTCTGCAGGTGACCACTGCCGACCCTCATGGTCTTGGCGATGTTGCCGACTTCCTTGCCGAGGCCCTCGCGGACATCGACGATCATGACGCCTCCCTGATGGACTGGAGCCTCGGTCTGGACGCGTCAGCGTCCCGGGTGGACATCGACATGACGGTCGAGGCCGAACACCATGCGAACGCCATCTCCCACGCTCACGGCCTGGTTCGCTCAGCAACAAGCGAGGTGAGCTCCGCCACGAGCGCTGCATTCAGTGACTCTGGCAACAGCATCAGGGTGTTTGCCTGACCTCTCAACCGACAGGGGTCCCGACACAGTCCTCGTGGCCACGTCTGACACGCCAACTCACAGGGTGGTCCGGCAGTGCTCCGCGGTCACGTGTCCCCGACACGCGATACTGGCCGCGTGAGCCCGCGAGTTTCCGTCGTCGTTCCGGTGTTCAACGGAATGCCCTACCTGCGGGATCTCGTCGATGCGCTCATGAAGCAGGACTACCCCGATCTGGAGATCGTGTTCTCCGAGACCGGCAGCACCGACGCATCCGCAGAGTTCCTCGCCACCCTTGACGATCCCAGGATCCGGATCATTACCCCCGACGCCCCCGGGGCCGCCCGCAACTGGACAGCCGCCACCGAGGCAGCGCAGGGGGAGTTCATCAAGCTCGTCTGCCAGGACGACCTCATCGTGCCGGACGCGATCACCAGGCAGGTGCATGATCTCGAGCAGCACCCGACGGCAGTGATGGCCTTAGCCCCGCGCGACATCATCGACGCCCGCGGCAGCGTGCTCTATGCCAAGCGCGGCTGCCAGGGCCTCAGGCCCGGGCTCCACAACGGCGCCGACGTCATTCGCCGCTGCTACCTCACGGGCGGCAACATCATCGGCGAGCCGCTCACCGTGCTCTTTCGCCGTGAACCGCTGCTGGCCACGATGCCGTGGGACGACTCCAATCCGCTCATGCTCGATGTCACGCAGTACGCCAAGGTCGCACCACGAGGGGATGTCGTCGTTCGCGGGGAGTCCATCGGAGCCTTCCGTGTCAGCACCAGTTCGTGGAGCACCCGCTTGGCGAAAGTGCAGCGAGCTCAGTTTGCACGATGGCAGCGTGAGTATGCCGAGTCCCTACCCGGGCCACCCAGCAAGACGGAGCGGGCTCGTGCATGGCTGGGCATGGAGCGAGCCGCACTGATGCGACGGATTGCCTACCGCGTGCTGCGCATGAAGGGGGCGTTCGACTCCGACTAGGTGCTGCCGTGCTTCATGGCCCCCGTGTCGAGGCCGTCGAGCGCCGCGTTGCGGGCCGAATTCGCCGAGGTCCGCGA
>CAIZPS010000245.1 GCA_903934925.1 uncultured bacterium
GTCCCCACGGACTGCGTGGGGACAAACGGGGCTCTGCAAGGCCGTCTCGTGCCGTTCCGCCCCGCTTGTCCCGCTTAGCGGGAGAAACGGGGGATGGAGCTAGCGGACGGGGGTGAGCTGCTGCTCTTCCTCGGGTACCTTCATCGCGCCGGTCATGATGGCGACGACATCGTTCATCGAGTGCGACTGCGGCGTGACGACCGCAGCACGCTTGCCCAGGCGAGCGACGTGGATGCGGTCGGCGACCTCGAACACCTGCGGCATGTTGTGCGAGATGAGGATGACCGAAAGGCCCCGGTCGCGGAGGTCCTGAATCATCTTCAGGACTCGCGCCGACTCGTTGACGCCGAGGGCCGCCGTCGGCTCGTCGAGGATGATCACCTGGCTGCCGAAGGCCGCGGCTCGGGCCACGGCCACGGCCTGACGCTGACCGCCGGAGAGAGTCTCGACCGCCTGCGTGATGTTCTGCAGGGTGCTGATGCCGAGATCCTTCAGGTGCTGGGCCGACTCCTGGCGCATCCTCTTCTTGTCGAGGGTGCGGAACACCGTGCCGAGGAGGCCGGGCTTGCGCTTCTCGCGGCCGAGGTACAGGTTGCTGGAGATGTCGAGCGCGGGCGCGACGGCCAGGGTCTGGAACACCGTCTCGACGCCGTGGCGCCGAGCCTCGTTCGTGCTCTTGAACTCCACCTTCTCGCCCATGACATGCATCTCACCGGCGTCAGGGGTGTGCGCGCCCGAGAAGCACTTGATCAGGCTCGACTTGCCGGCGCCGTTGTCGCCGACGACAGCGAGCACCTCGCCCTGGTAGAGCTCGAGGTTCGCGCCGTCGAGGGCGACGACCCGGCCGAAGGTCTTGACGAGGTCGCGTCCCTGCAGGATGGGAGTGGCGGTTGCGGTGGTCATGCCTTCACCCTTCTGATCCACTGATCGACGGCGACCGCGATGATGACCAGGACGCCGATGGCGAGCACTCGGTAGGCCTGGTCGAGACCCGCGAGCGAGAGACCGTTCTGGACGACGGTGATGATGAAGGCACCGATCAGGGTACCGAGCAAGGTGCCGCGACCGCCGAACAGCGAGGTGCCGCCGATTACGACGGCCGTGATGGTGTCGAGGTTGAGCAGCGGGTCGGGGTTCGGGCTGGCCGACCCCACTCGGCCGATCGTGAGCCAGCCGGCGATGCCGATGATCAGGCCCGAGACGACGTAGACGCTGAAGATGACCCGCTTGGTCGAGATACCCGACAACTGCGCGGCGTTGGGGTCATCGCCGACGGCGTACACGTGCAGGCCCCAGGCGGTGTTCTTGAGGATGTAGCCGAAGATCACGTACATGATCAGCATCAGGATGACGCCGTACATCAACTGGAACTCGCCGATCTGGAACGTGTTCCCGAGCCACTTCATGACCTCGGGCATCTCGGGTGCCTGGATCGTCCGCGCCTTGAACAGGATGAGCGTCAGGGCGGTGAAGACCGACAGCGTGCCGAGCGTGACGATGAACGGTGGCAGGTTGAGTCTGACGATCAGGAAGCCGTTGATGACACCTGTGAGTACGCCGACGAGGATGCCGATGAAGATGGCGACGTAGGGGTTCTGCCCCGCGATGGGCAGCACGTTCGAGGCCGTGACGAAGACCGCGAGGTTCGCCATGGTCATCTGGGCCAGCGTGGTGGCGGCGCCGATGCTCAGATCGATGCCCGCGGTCAGGATGACCAGCGTCTGGGCGATGGCCAGGGTGCCGACGACGACCGTCTGCTGCGTCATGAACGAGAGGTTCTGGGGTAGCAGGAATCGCTCGTTCAGGAGGTAGAAGACGATGACGGCGACGACGAGGACGATGAGCGGGCTCAGGTAGGGGTACTTGTGCAGGACTCCCTGCACCCGCTGGAGGGGCGTGCGCCGCTCCATGAACTCCTCGGCGAGATCAGTCGTGGTGGCGGTGCTCACGAGGGTGGCCTCCCGGCTCAAGGGGGATCGTTGACAGGGACGTTATCCGTTCCGGCGTGACGCGGGGCGGCAATCCGTA
>CAIZPS010000246.1 GCA_903934925.1 uncultured bacterium
AACTCACCACTCAACGGGGCCTCGGGATGTACGTGCACGTCCCGTTCTGTGCCAGCAGGTGCGGGTACTGCGACTTCAACACCTACACGGCTACCGAGCTCGGCGACTCGGTGCGCCGCGACACCTTCCATGAGGTGCTGGCCGATGAGGTGCGCCTGGCACGACGGATGCTCGGCGACGACGAGCGCTTGGTGAGCACGGTCTTCTTCGGTGGGGGCACGCCGACCCTCCTGGGTGCCCGTGGCCTGGTTGCCATCCTCGACGTGATCCGAGCCGAGTTCGGGCTCGACCCTGACGCCGAGGTGACGACGGAGGCGAACCCCGACTCCGTCGACACCGACATGCTGGCCGAACTCCTCGCGGGAGGCTTCACCCGACTGTCGCTCGGCATGCAGAGCTCCTCGCCGACCGTGCTCGGCATCCTCGATCGAACGCACACGCCCGGTGCCAGTGTCCAGGCGGCGCGCAACGCGCGCGACGTCGGCTTCACGCACGTGAACCTCGACCTCATCTATGGCACTCCGGGCGAAACGGACGACGACCTCCGCAGGTCGCTCGACGACGTCCTCTCGGCTGGTGTCGACCATGTTTCGGCGTATGCCCTCATCGTCGAGGACGGCACGCCCCTGGCGCGCAGGATACGGCGGGGTGAGGTTTCCCCCCCGGAGGACGATGTGGCCGCAGATCGCTACGTCATCGTCGACGACGTCCTCGCGGATGCCGGGCTGCCCTGGTACGAGGTGTCGAACTGGGCACGCCCCGGAGGCGAATGCCGGCACAACCTCGGCTACTGGCACGGCGACGACTGGTGGGGCGTCGGGCCGGGCGCGCACAGCCATGTAGGCGGACGGCGCTGGTGGAACGTCAAGCACCCGCTGACCTACGCGCAGCGCCTCAGCGCTGCCGACCCGACGGGCCGTGCAGGGCTCCCGGAGGAGGGGTCAGAGACCCTGACGGACGACGACGTCCGGACCGAGCAGGTCATGTTGGGCATCCGGCTCGCCGAGGGAATCCCGGTGCCGGACACCGTCGCGGTGACCGATCTGCGCGACCGCGGGCTCGTGGATCGGGCATGCCTCGCGGAGGGCCGGCTCGTCCTCACCCGCGACGGGCGGCTGATGGCCGACGCCGTCGCGCGCGCCCTGTTGGCCTGAATGGGCGTACACTTGGCACTCGTCAGACGTGAGTGCCAAGCGTGAGCACCAAGTCCGGGAGGTGGCATGCAGGAGGAGCGTCGACTCGCCGTCCTGCGCGCCATCGTCGAGGACTACGTCGCGACCCACGAGCCCGTGGGCTCCAAGGCTCTCGTCGAGCGCCACAATCTGGGGGTCTCCCCGGCCACCATCCGAAACGACATGGCCGCTCTGGAGGACGAGGGCTACATCGCGCAGCCGCACACGAGTGCCGGGCGCGTCCCGACAGACCTCGGCTACCGGCTCTTCGTCGACCGTCTGTCGGAGGTCAAGCCGCTCAGTCCACCCGAGCGGCGGGCCATCGAGCACTTCCTCGACGAGGCCGTCGACCTGGATGACGTCATGGCACGCACGGTGCGCATTCTCGCGCAGGTGACCCAGCAGGTCGCCCTCGTGCAGTATCCGTCCCTGGCGCGCAGTTCCATCAAGCACGTGGAACTCGTGCCGATGAGCAGCACGCGCATCATGCTCATCGTCATCACGGACACCGCCCGGGTCGAGCAGCGCCTGATCGAGTGCGCTGGGCCTGTGCCCGAGAGCCTCGTCGCCGACCTGAGGTCCCGTCTTGGCGTTGCTCTCGTCGGCAAGGGTCTCGCGGAGGCAGCGGAAGCCATCTCGGGGCTGGAGGAGGCCTACCCTGCCGAGGACCGTCCGGTTCTGCGGGCTGTGCTGGCCACCCTGCTCGAGACCCTCGCCGAGCGCACCGATGAGCGAATCGTGCTCGGTGGCACAGCCCACCTCGCGCGCTACGGCCAGGCATTTCCTCTGGCGATCCAGCCGGTTCTGGAGGCTCTCGAGGAGCAGGTTGTGCTCATGCGCCTGCTCGGCGAGGCGACGATCCAGTCGGGCGTCACCGTGCGGATCGGCCACGAGAATCCGATCGAGGGACTTGAGGCGACGAGCGTCGTCACCGCCCGCTACGCCCGCGGTGAGCAGGCCGTGGCCTCGCTCGGTGTCGTCGGGCCCACGCACATGGACTACCCGGGGACGATGGCGGCGGTGCATGCAGTAGCGCGGTACGTCAGCCGCATTCTGGACGAGCAGTGAGGGCCCTGGGTGAGTACTGACTACTACGCCCTCCTGGGTGTCTCTCGTGACGCGTCTCCCGAGGACATCAAGAAGGCCTATCGCCGTCTGGCCCGTGAGCTGCACCCCGACGTCAACCCCGATCCCGAGCATCAGGAGCGGTTCAAGGAGGTCACGGCCGCCTACGAGGTGCTGAGTGATCCGGAGAAGCGGCAGATGTACGACCTCGGCGGAGATCCGCTGGGCGGCGCGCGCGGTGGGTTCGGCGCAGGTGGCTTCGACTTCGGCGACATCATGGATGCGTTCTTCGGCGGTGGTGGCCAGCGCGGACCACGCATGCGGTCCCGGCGCGGCCAGGACGCCATGATCCGCATCCAGATCGACCTCGCCGATGCCGTGTTCGGCGTCGCGCGCGACCTCACCGTCGACACGGCGGTGGCGTGCGGAGCATGCGATGCGACGGGCCTCGCGCAGGGTTCCACTCCGCAGACGTGTGCGATGTGCAAGGGGCGCGGCGACATTCAGCAGGTCCAGCGCAGCTTCCTCGGGCAGGTCATGACCTCGCGGCCGTGTCCCGCATGTCAGGGTTTCGGCACGACGATCACCCACCCATGCACCGAGTGCTCGGGAGATGGGCGGGTGCGTACTCGTCGCACACTGACCGTGCAGGTCCCTCCCGGCGTCGACACGGGCACGCGCATCCAGCTGACGGGTGAGGGCGAGGTCGGTCCCAATGGCGGGCCTGCGGGTGATCTCTTCGTGGAGGTCGTGGTCCGATCCCATGACATGTTCGAACGTCGGGGCGATGAGCTGCACTGTCTTGTCACTGTGCCGATGACGGCCGCGGCGCTCGGCACCAGCCTGACCCTCGACACTCTCGACGGGCCGGTTCCCCTCGACATCCGGGCGGGCACGCAGTCGGGCGAGACCCTGACAGTGCGCGGGCACGGTGCTGCACGACTCCGCTCGGCTGGGCGTGGTGACCTGCACGTGCATCTGTCCGTCCAGACGCCGACGAAGCTCGATGCCCAGCAGGAGGAACTCCTGCGCCAGCTCGCCGATCTGCGGTCGGAGTCCTCGATGCAGGTGGGTCAGTCCCAGGAGCCGGCCGGTGGGCTCTTCTCCCGGATCAAGGATGCGTTCAGCACCAAGTGACGGCACCGGTGTTCGTCCTCGATGACCTCGGCTCGGTCGCGCCTGGGCACGTCGTGGTGCTTGCGGGCAGTGAAGGCCGCCACGCGGTGTCCTCGCTTCGGCTGAATGCCGGCGAGGATGTCGACCTCGTCGACGGGCGGGGTCGAAGGGCCGGGGGAGTCATCGAGGCCATCGACGGCGACCGCGTGGCGCGCGTTCTGATCCGTGACGTGAGTGATGAGTCGGCTCCTGCTCCGCGGGTCATCGTCGTCCAGGCCCTGCCGAAGGGAGAGCGCGGTGAACGGGCAGTCGAGCTGCTCACCGAGGTCGGCGTCGACGTCATCGTCCCCTGGGCTGCACGCAACTGCGTCACGCAGTGGAAGGGAGAGCGGGCCCACCGCGGTCACCGCAAGTGGCTCGACGCTGCCCACGCCGCAGCCAAGCAGTCCCGCCGCGCTCGTTTTCCCGAGGTCACCGAAGTCAGCAGCACCGCTGACGTCATCGCGCGCGTGGCGACCGCCGACCTCGTTCTGCTGCTGCATGAGGAGGCCACCGACCCCATCGGATCGATGGCACTGCCTGCGGAGGGCGACATCCTGATCATCGTGGGTCCCGAGGGCGGGGTGTCCCCGGACGAGGTCGCCGCGCTGGAGGCTGCCGGCGCCACGTCGGTGCAGTTAGGTCCCACGGTTCTTCGTACATCCTCCGCGGGGATGGCGGCGGTAGCCGTGCTCCTCGCCCAAACCGCGCGCTGGGGTGGGAGGATGCGGCCATGACGGCTGACTGCCTCTTCTGCGCCATCGTTTCCGGCGACATCCCGGCGGATGTCGTCCACCGCGATGACGACGCCGTGGCCTTCCGCGACATCGATCCCAAGGCTCCCGTCCACGTCCTCGTCATTCCGACGTCGCACTGCGCCACGGTGGTGGAGCTCGCACACCAGGACCCCGCTCGTGTCGGGCACCTGCTCAGTGTTGCCGGTGATGTCGCTCGCGCCGAGGGCGTCGCCGAATCCGGATACCGCATCGTCACGAACACTGGTCCCAGTGCGGGCCAGAGCGTCCACCATGTCCACTTCCACGTGCTCGGCGGCCGGGATCTCACCTGGCCACCCGGATGATCCCCGATGAGGCGTCCATGACTCACCCGATACCGGAGCAACCGCAGGCCTCTACGACGATCGTGGTGCCCGCCTCGGCCTCCATGGTCGCGCTGCTGGGGCCCGAGGACGCCCATCTGCGCCTGGTCGAGAAGTCATTCCCGCAGGCCGACATCCTCGCCCGTGGCAACGAGATCCGCGTATCCGGCTCGGCCGATGACGTCGCACTGATCGATACCCTCGTTGCGGAGATGCTGGCCGTTCTTCGCACCGGGCAGCCTCTGACGGTCGAGTCGGTCGAGCGGAGCATCGGCCTGCTTCGATCGGGGGCGCGTCCGTCCGAGGTGCTGACCGCCAACATCCTCAGCAACCGCGGGCGCACCATCCGCGCCAAGACCCTCAATCAGAAGCGCTACGTCGATGCCATCGATTCCAACACGATCGTGTTCGGCATCGGCCCCGCCGGAACGGGCAAGACCTACCTCGCCGTGGCCAAGGCGGTGCAGGCGCTGCAGGCGAAGCAGGTGAACCGGATCGTCCTGACTCGGCCGGCCGTCGAAGCGGGCGAGCGGCTCGGATTCCTTCCGGGGACGCTGTCGGAGAAGATCGATCCCTACCTCCGTCCGCTGTACGACGCCCTGCACGACATGATCGATCCGGACTCCATCCCCCGGTTGATCACCAGCGGCACGATCGAGATCGCCCCGCTCGCGTACATGCGCGGCCGGACGCTCAACGATTCCTTCATCATCCTGGACGAGGCCCAGAACACTTCGGCCGAGCAGATGAAGATGTTTCTGACTCGATTGGGTTTCGGGTCGACGATCGTGGTCACGGGCGATATAACGCAGGTGGACCTTCCTGGCGGTACTACCAGCGGGCTCCGCGCGGTGACCGAGATCCTGCAGGACATCGACGATGTGGCCTTCTGCCATCTGACCTCGCACGACGTCGTGCGACACCGTCTCGTCGGCAGGATCGTCGATGCCTACGAGCAGTACGACGCCAGACGGAGCACGTGAACGTGGATCTGCCTGCCAGTCAGCAGCCGTCGTCGATTCTCGTTGAGAACGAGTCTGGCGTCGCTTGCGACACCGCCTCACTCGCTGCCATCGCCTCGTTCCTGATGATCCGCCTTGGACTGCATCCTTCGTGCGAGCTCGGCATCACTCTCGTAGATGTCGCGCGCATGAGCGATCTGCACCTGGAGTGGATGGACGAGCCCGGGCCCACCGACGTGCTGTCCTTCCCGATGGACGAACTGCGCGAGCCCGGCCCGGGGGAGGCTCCGCCCGAGGGCATTCTCGGCGACATCGTGCTGTGCCCTGAGTACGTGCACGAGCAGGCGACGGCCAAGGGTCGCGTGCTGGACGAGGAACTGCAGTTCCTCGTCACGCACGGCATCCTCCACCTGCTCGGCTACGACCATGCCACGACACCGGAGTACGACGCCATGTTCGCCCTGCAGGATGCACTCCTCGAGGAGTGGGCTGCCTCATGACGGGGGGTGTCTGGCTCGTTCTCCTCGCGCTTCTGCTCGTGATCCTCGCCGGTCTGCTCACCATGGCGGAGACTGCGATTGCCCGCGTCAGTCGCAGTCAAGTGGAGGAGCTCAGACGCGAGGGAAGCGTCCGGGCCGGCCACCTCGCCGTCCTTCTGGAGGATCGTCCGCGCCACGTCAACGTGCTGCTCTTCCTGTCGACCGTCGCACAGGTTTCAGCCACGGTCCTGGTGGGCTACGTGAGCGTCGATGCTCTCGTGCCTCAGGACGGCGGTTCACCCCTGCCCGCACTGCTTCTTGCCATCGGCGTCATGGTCATCGCTGCGTACGTCGTCGTGGGGGTGGCGGGCGGCACCCTGGGGAGGCAGCACGCGCTCTCGGTCGCTATGGCCGCCGCGCGCACGGCGCAATTCCTGGCCGCAGTGCTCGGACCTCTCGCCACCCTGCTCATCCTCCTCGGCAACGCCGTGACTCCCGGAAAGGGCTATCGCGAGGGCCCGTTCGCGACCCAGGCTGAGCTGCGCGAGATGGTCGATCTCGCTGGCGCAGATGCGCTGATCGAGGATGACGAGCGCCAGATGATTCACTCGGTCTTCGAGCTCGGTGATACCAACGCCCGTGAAGTGATGGTGCCCCGAACCGAGATGATCTTCATCGAGCGGTCGAAGACCCTCCGGCAGGCGCTTTCCCTGGGGCTGAGATCTGGTTTCTCCCGCATCCCGGTAATCGGGGAGAGCGCAGATGACGTCATTGGCGTCATCTACCTGAAGGATGTCGTTCGCCGAGTGTTCGAGCATCATGAGGCGGAGACGTCCGAGCGGGTGGAGAGCCTTATGCGCGCTCCCTACTTCGTTCCAGACAGCAAGCCTGCGGATGCGCTGCTGAGAGAGATGCAGGTCGCGCGCGTGCACCTCGCCGTCGTCATCGATGAGTACGGAGGCACTGCGGGCATCGTTACAATCGAAGACATCCTCGAGGAGATCGTCGGTGAGATCGCCGACGAGTACGACACTGCGGCCCCCGAGGTGATCCAGCTCGATGACGGCGCGTACCGGGTCATGGCACGCATGCATGTCGACGATCTGGCGGAGCTGATCGACATCGAGGTCGACTCCGAGGAGGAGGGGGTCGACACCGTGCTCGGTCTCGTGGCTAAGCGGCTCGGACGGGTCCCGATCCCGGGGGCCGAGATCGAGGTCGAGGGCTGGCTGCTGTGCGCCGAGCAGGGGGCCGGGCGCCGCAATCGCATCGGCAGCGTGCTGGTCACCCCTCTCCATGCTGAGCCGACGACTGCCTCCGATCCGCCATGAGCGGGCGCTCGCGCGCAGTCGTCGCTGTCCTCATGGCTGCCGGCCTGTTCGGCACGTCAGCCACGACACTGGCCTTGCTTGCCCCGAGCGCCCCCGGTCCGAGCGTCGCTGCGATGCGACTGCTGGTGGGTGCCGCCGGACTCGTCCTCGTGGTCGTCGCGCGCGGCGGCGGGCGCGCCCTGGTGGGAATGTGGCGCCGACCAGTGGTCTGGCTCATGGGTGCCGCCGTCGCGGGCTACCAGGCCCTGTTCTTCATGGGCACGATCCGCGCCGGGGTGGCCGTGGGCACGCTGATCTCGCTCGCTGCTGCCCCCTTCCTCGCCGGCGTGCTGGGGTGGATCCTTCGGGAGGGGCCGCCAGGCTGGACGTGGGTCGTGTCGACGCTGATCGCTGTCGCGGGCCTCGTCCTGCTCGTGTCGTCGAATCTAGGTGTGGAGGAGCCCATCGGGATGCTCCTCGCTCTGGGTGCGGGTGCCTGCTACGCGGTCTACACGGTGATCGGCGTGCGGCTCGCCCGCGAGGGTGCTGCCCCGAGCGTCGTGCTCGCCGGATCCTTCAGCATCGGAGCCGTCCTGCTCCTTCCTGCTGCGGTGACGTCGACCTGGTGGTGGTCGTGGAGCGGAGTCGCAGCAGTGCTGTGGCTTGGACTGGGGGCCACAACGGTCGCCTACCTGCTTTTCGGAGTCGGCCTGCGGAGTCTGCAGCCTGGTCACATCGCGACGCTCAACCTGTTCGAGCCGGTCGTCGCCACGCTTCTGGGGGTCTTCATCCTCGGCGAGCAGCTGGGCATGGCAGGGTGGCTGGGAGCCGTCCTCGTCCTCGTGGCCCTCGGCCTGCTGGGCTTTGTCGGTAGCCGTTCACCGCGGAACGCGCACGCCCCCTCGACCTTGGAGCGCATCCCATGAGCCAGGACGTCTTCCGCAGCGGATTCGCCTGCCTCGTCGGACGTCCCAACGCGGGCAAATCCACCCTCACTAACGCGATGGTCGGGCGCAAGATCGCCATCACCTCGGATCGCCCCCAGACAACCCGGCGTGTGCTGCGCGGCATCGTCAATCGGCCTGAGGGCCAACTTGTGCTGGTTGACACCCCGGGCCTGCATCGTCCGCGCACCCTGCTCGGCGAACGGCTCAACGACCAGGTGCGCGAGACCTGGACGAGCGTCGACGTCGTGGGGCTGTGCATCCCGGCGGATCAGGAGGTCGGTCCGGGTGATCGATTCATCGCGAGCGAGCTGGCCGGGCTGCGCCGACGACCCATCGTCGCGGTTGTCACCAAGACCGACACGGTGGGTCGTGATGTCGTCGCGGAGCGACTACTTCAGGTCGCGGCCTTGGGCGAGGAGATCGGCTTGGGGTGGGCGGAGGTCGTGCCCGTCTCGGCTCGTGTGGGCGAGAACGTCGAAGTCCTCATCGAGCGATTGATCGCCCACCTTCCCGAAGGTCCGGTGTTGTTCCCGGAGGGCGAGGACGACGCCACGACCGACGAGATCGCAGTGGCAGAACTGATCCGGGAGGCAGCCCTGGAGGGGGTTCAGGATGAACTCCCGCACTCCATTGCCGTCGTCGTCGAGGAGATTGTGCCGCGCATTGATCGACCGGCCGACCGACCTCTCACCGACGTGCGCGCGAATCTCTTCGTGGAGCGTGAGACGCAGAAGGCGATCGTGATCGGCAAGGGCGGAGCGCGACTCAAGCAGGTCGGTACCAGGGCCCGACGTGAGATCGAGGTGCTGCTCGGTACTCCGGTGTTCCTCGACATTCGGGTCAAGGTGGCCAAGGACTGGCAGAAGGACCCCAAGCAGCTGCGCCGCCTCGGCTTCTGACCCCCGCAGATTTGATCCGCTTTCCGGATCAGTTCTGCAGAACTGATCCGGTTTCACGGCGAAACCTGCGATTTCGTCCGCCTACATGTGACGGGAATCCCGGCTTGCCCGGCGGATCTGCTCGGCGACGCGGATGGGGTCGGATTCGATCTCCTGGTGCGTCCAGCGCACCACCCTGAGGCCCGTTGCCCGCAGGCGATCCTCGCGCGCCTTCTCTTTGAGCAGATCCTCGCGACTGTGGTACTTCACCGCGCCGTCCGCTTCGCCGATGACGTTGAGGCTCGGCCACCACATGTCGACGTAGCCGATGAGTCCACGGTCGTCGTAGAAGGGCTGCTGAAGGGTGGGCTCGGGCAGGCCCTGCTCCATCAATGCGAGCCTCGAGAAGGTCTCGAGCACCGACTGAGCACCGGCGCGGGATCGCTCGGCTGCAGCCAGCAACTCCGTCCGCCCGCCCAGATGACGCCAGATCTCGATCGAGTCGAGGAGCTCCTCGATTGTGGCACCCCGCCACATGGCGGCATCCATGACAGCGATGCGCCACCGACTGGATTGAAGCTCGGAGGCGCTGCTTACGGCTGCTACGGCGGGACTGACGACGGGTAGGGCATCAATCACGCGGCAGGTGGCGATGTCGACTCGGCCCGTGACGACGCGAGCCTCGGGCACCACGAGGCGATGTCGACTCGGCTTGATCAGGGCGCGCTCATCAAGTCCAGGCGCCCGTGCAAGGTGAAGTTCGGATGGAACGGAAAAGGGCAGCGGCATCCCATACAGCAGGGCCGCGGACGTCCCGAATGTCCAGATCGGCTCGCGAGCGCTCACGACGGCTGCAGCCAGATCGAGATGATGGCGCCTGACGGGGTCAGCAGACCTTGCCAGTTCAGCCAGGGCGTAGACGCCGTGTCGCAGTCGCGTCAGGACCTGGCGACGCAGCATCGCAGATTGCAGCGAATCGGGAATGCCGAGGGCCAGGAGTTCGTCCCGTCGGTGGACTGGGTGCTCTGTTGATCGCTCCCACAGCAGTGCGACTGCTCGTCGAACATCGGAGTCGAGGCGAAGGGACATGACTGGACTGTGGCGGACGAACGGGTCGGCGCCAAATGTCTGTCCACAGGTCGAAGCGGACCAAATCGGGAATTGAGGGGCGAATCCGGATCAGATCTGCAGATCTGATCCGGAAAGCGGATCAAATCTGGGTGGGCTATTGGGTGACGGAGGGGTGGAGGGCGTACCTCTGTCCGTAAGCATCGAAGACCGCGATGATGATGGCTGCGAGGGGAATGCCGATGATCGCTCCGATCGGGCCGAAGAGTGCTGCGCCGACGAAGACCGCGGCGAGTGCCACTCCCGAGTTGATGTCCATCGTCTTCGTCGAGATCCGCGGGGTAAGCACGTAGTTCTCGATCTGCTGGTAGACCGTCGCGAACAGGATGATCCACAGGATGTCGAGCGGATCCTCGAACGCCGCGAATAGCGCAGGAAGCGCGACGCCGATGTAGGTGCCGATCGTCGGAATGAACTGGCTCACCACACCGGCGAAGATGCCCATGGGCAGCCAGTAGGGGATGTCGATCAATGCGAAGAACAGGGCGTGGAAGAAGGCCGATATCGATGCAAGGGCCACTTTCGAGATCACGAAGCCGCCGGCCTTCTGCACGGAGATATCCCAGACGTTTACGAAGACCACCTGTCGGCTTGGCTTCAGCCACGACGCGATCCACCGCTTGATGCGGGGTGCGTCCGCGGAGAAGTAGAACGAGAAGACGATGACGGTGATGAGGTCGAAGACGGCGCCTACGACACTGGTGAATACGCCGAGGATGCCTCCCGCGAGGTACGACGCGATCTCCGTGATCTGCTGCGACGTCAGGTTGAAGCCCTGGGTCAGCTGTGTTGGATCGATGTTCGCGTCGAATGTCGAGTTGGCCCAGGCCGTGATGTCGAGGGCGAGTGCGGGGATCGCGAGCACGAGCTCGGTCACCTGCTGGGCCAGCACACTGCCGAAGAGAGCGATGAACACGGCGATGAGCGCCAGGGAGACGACAGCCACGATGGCCGTCGCCACACCTCGACGCATGCCCCGGCGGGCGAGCCCGCTCACGATGGGATCTACGGAGATCGCAATCAGCCAGGCGAGGAGGAGGTTGAACAGGAAGCCTCCGAGGGCTCCCCAGGTGAAGAAGATGACCTGAAGGGCGAGGATGGCGACGATCACCATGACGAGGGCTCGGCGAAGGAAGCGCGGGTCGGCGGCCACGAGAACCTGAGGCGGCGACTCGGGCGCCGGCTTCTCCTCGTCCGGCGGCGAGGCTGCGGCGCGCGTGGAATCGGAGTTGCCCGGATCCTCCGTTGCCATGCGCAAGAATCTAGCGTGCCGGTGTACCGCGATGAGGCGATTGTGCTGCG
>CAIZPS010000247.1 GCA_903934925.1 uncultured bacterium
ATCTTTCCCGCTGCATTTCGCGGGACGACGTCAGCGCCCACGCTGATCGACGTCGGCACCTTGAACCCGGCGAGTTGTGCTCGCACGTGAGCCTTCAGGTTCTCCTCGGTGACTCCGCTGCCCGACAGCGCTTGAACGTAGGCAATGACCTCCTCCCCGAGTTCAGCGTGGGGCCTTCCCGCGACACCAGCGTCGACCACACCCGGGAACAGCCGCAAGACGTTCTCGATCTCGACCGGATAGACGTTCTCACCGCCGCGAATGATGATCTCCTTGATTCGACCCGTGATGAAGAGGAATCCATCCTGCGACAGGTAGCCAAGATCACCCGTTCGAAACCAGCCATCAGGGGACAGCACTTCAGCGGTCGCCTCCGCGTTTGCCCAATAGCCTGTCATGACGATCGAACCCCGCATCTGGATCTCGCCTTCCTCCTCAGGGGGCACGACGGCACCGCTCGGATCCGCGATGCGCACCTCAACGCACGGAAGAGCGCGCCCTGCAGTTGTCGGATGCCTGAGCAGATCCGAACCGGCGGCGTAGACACCGAGGCCGCAGGTCTCGGTCAGCCCGTACCCCGTGCCCACAAGTGCCAGATTCGGGAAGGTGTCTACGCATCGCTGGGCCATGTCTGGCGGAGCCGGAGCCCCGCCCCACGACACGCTGACGATGCCTGACAGATCGCGCTGGTCAAGATTGGGTAGGTCCAGGATGCGCAGGAGAGTGGTCGGAACTCCACCAAGACTTGTGGCGTGGGAGTCCACCGCCAGGTCCAGGGTCTTGAGAGGGCTGTAGCGGCCGGTATTCAGGACGACCGTCGTTCCCGTGGCGGCCGGGAACATGAAACCCCATTGAAGGCCAGCGACATGGAACATGGGTGCTGAAAGGACGGTGCAAGGGTGCTCTGCCGGGCTGAGTTGACGCAAGGCGACTCCGGGAAAGTACTCGGCGCCCATCCACTGGGTGTTTTGGAACGTGTCACACGCATTTCGGTGAGTTCCCTGCACAGCCTTTGACTTGCCTGTCGTTCCCGAGGTGAAGAGGAGGGTGGCCACCGAGTCCGGGTCGATCGCCACTGCAGTGGGCAGGTCTGCCATCAGCGTCGTGGGCAGGGCCACGACACCATCAGGAACCACTCGTGGGTCACCGATCACGAAGACGTAGTCAATGAAGTCGAGATCACCCAGCATCGGCTGCAGAAGTTCGAGATAGGCCTCGTCAACCACCAGAAGCCTCGGTGTCGTCAGCTCCAGGGCCTGCTTGGCCTCAAGAGGGTGCCACCAGGAGTTAAGACCCACAACAACCGCCCCGGAGACAGTGGCTGCCCATGCTGTGAGCGCCCACTCGATGCAATTTGAGGCTGCTATCGCGACACGGTCTCCCGGATTCATGGCGGCCTCGGTGCGAAGGAAGTGACTCAGGCCGCCAACCGCCGGGATGAGGTCACCGAATGTGAGGATGCGATCGTCCTGCACCAGGTAAGGCCGTGCGGCGGGGAACTGGCGCGAACATTCGAGTAGTTCGCGCAGGTTGAGGGCAGACGGGTGGTCGTACTGCAGGCTGGTCCCACTTGTGGTGGCGATGCGAGATACAGCGAAGCTAGCCTTCATCGGGCAATCCGGGCTGATAGATCACGTTCGGCTTGGGGTTTCGATTCCACAGGAGTTGGAAGACGTCAGGCCTGGCGTAGTTTCCGTCTGGGTTGACCCACCACTTGGTATCGAGGATCCGATCGAGTTCGATGGTCGCGGTGAGGATCGTCTCTGCCTCGAACTCCGGTCCAGCCAGGTACTCGCCCCCAGGAGCCACGATGGCACTCCCCCCATTGGCACGCCAGAGTGCAGGCTCGCCGAGCAACGGGAAGTCATCCGGCACCAGCGAGGGATCCATGACCTCCCGGGCGGAAATGACGAAGCACGCGTTCTCCAAAGCAGTCTGGCGCACGTTCGCATCAATGACGCTATTCAGGAATCCATGACCCGGCCACATCGAAATGTGCACTTCAACCCCGAGTGTGCAGCATGCGAAGCGAGCCAGAGACATGTGGTTCTCGTAGCAGAGAAGTCCACCAAGGCGACCGCAGGAGGTCTCGTGGGAATCTAGGTCCGAGCCGTCTCCCATCGTCCACACGAGCTTCTCCGTGATCGTGGGCATGAACTTACGATGCCTGCCGCGGATACTGCCATCACTGCCAATGAAGACCATGGTGTTGTACACGGCTTTTGAGATCGAGGCCTCATTCACGCCTATGACCACCTCGACTCCGTGCCTGCTAGCGCTCTGCGCAATGACACCAATCTCGGGACCGTCGATCGCCACCGCTCCACGCGCAAATCTCCTCCAGGCCTCCATGTAGTCCGGATGCCTCGACAAGTCTTCGAAGTAGGGGTAGCCGGCGAGCCACGCCTCGGGAAAGACCACAAGGCGAGCTCCGGCCTCCGCCGCCTGCCTGATCGCATCTGATGCACGCTCGGCGCCGAGTTGGGGGTTGGCGAAACTTGGCGCCCACTGCACAACGGCAGCCACGTAGCTCTTCTGCACCAGCATGACGTGATCCTTTCAGGAATCTTCCCTAGAAGAGGTCCCAGAACTCAGTTCTTTGGCTGAGTCTCTCAGCGCTCTCGCGCAGAAAGATGCGGCCTGATCGCAAGGCAAAGACCTCGTCACCGATCCTCAGCGCCTCCCCCACGTTCTGCTCGACAAGGAGCAGACCGATCCCTGTATCCGTCGCAAGCGAACGGTAGAAGTCGAACAGTTGCTCGACGACCGCAGGCGCCAGACCGAGCGAAGGCTCATCCAGCAACATCATCTTGGGGTTGACCATCAGGAGCATCCCCGTTGACAGTATTCGCTTCTGGCCGCCCGAGAGAGTTCCGGCCAACTGTGTTCCGCGATCCTTCAGCATCGAGAGCAGGTCGTGAATATCCGTGACCGTGTACTTGCGCTGACGCTTTGGAACGGCAAGAGATGCCGCGATGAGGTTGTCATCGACCGACAGATCGTCGTACACGAACCGCTCGGACGGCATGTAGGCGATACCGCGCTGGAGATTGGCCCGGGGAGTCGATCGACTGATGTCCTCGCCCTCGAAGGTGACACTGCCGGATTGCGCCGGGATGAGACCCAGAATCGTCTTCAGGATCGTAGTCTTGCCCGCTCCGTTGTGACCCAACAGCACGGTGACTTGCCCGGCTGGTGCCGACAGCGTCGCGTCAAAGACCACGGTCTTCCTGCCGTAGCCGCTGACTACGGATGACAGAGTCAGATCACTCATGAGCGCAGACCAAAATAGGTCCTGGCGAGCTCGGGTGAACTGGTGAGCTCGCCGAGAGTTCCCTCGGCGACTATTCGACCGAGGTCCATGAAGTAGGCGCGGCTCGCAAGACGGTCCACGACATGCAGGTTGTGCTCCACTAGGCAGATCGTGCGTCCCGCATTGCGCATGTCCTCCACAAGCGCGAGCATGCGCTCAGCCCAAGCCGTGTCGACCCCGGACACCGGCTCGTCAAGCAGTACGACGGGGGCATCCGTAGCCATCGCACGGGAAAGGGACAGGAGCTTCGTCTCGCCGTAGCTGAGAGTTCCGGCAGAGTCAGCAGCCTTGCCCTCAAGCCCGACGAAGGTGAGCCACTCATACGCCTGGCGCAGCACCTTCTCCTCACAGCTTCTGACATGTCGCCCGGGCAGGAAGAGCTGGTCGATGTGCTCGCCGGCCTGGCCAGGTATCGCGATGGCCACGTTGTCCAGCACGCTGAGGCCGGGCCAGATGCGAACGTCCTGGAATGTTCGAACCATGCCCCTCTCGGCTATTTGATCGGGGCGCAGCCCTACAAGTTCGCTGCCTTCGAGGAGCACGCTGCCCGCATCCGGTCGAAGGTACCCGGTAAGGAGGTTGAAGACCGTGGTCTTGCCGGCTCCATTCGGGCCCACCAGGGCAGTGATCGTTCCCCTGACGAGCGAGAGTGAGAGCTCGTCGGCAGCAACGACCCCCCCGAAGTGCTTCGAGAGGCCGGACGCCTCCAGGATCACCTCTCGCGGATCCGGTGCAAGCGCCAAGGGCTGGTGCACCGCGCTCGACCCGGTCAAGGGGGCAGTTGTCTTCTTCGCCGATCGGGAATGCCGCTCGGGGAGCAGGCCCTTGGGACGGAAGCGGATCACCACCACGAGGAGAAGACCGTAGATGGCGATGCGCACGAAGGACTCCCGCTCGGGAGGAAGGTCCAGGACCCGCTGCAGGATGGGAGTCGAGAGGACCACGATGGCGGCTCCGACTACCGACCCTGGGAGGTTTGCCACTCCTCCCAGGACGACCATCGCAAAGATCCCCATGGAGACATCGAACCCGTAGACGGTAGGGCTGGCGATTCCCAGGTAGACAGCGAACAGGCCACCGGCAAGACCAGCCATCGCGGCAGTGATGACGAACGTCCAGACGCGGTACCGGAAGACGTGCTTGCCGACAGAGGCTGCAGCGCGCTCATCGTCACGCGTGGCCCGAAGAACCCTGCCGAAGGGAGACTCCCCGAGGCGCCAGCAGATCGCGAAGATGACGCCGCCGGCGATGAGGAGAGGGATGACCCAGTTGACGGCTCGTGTCAGTTCGAGGCCGAAGATGGAGGGTGACGCTATGCCCTGGATTCCGAATACTCCCCCGAGGACCGGGCTGGCCACCGCGAGACCGATGAGGGCCTCTCCGGCGACAAGAGTCAGCAGGATCACGTACTCGGCGGGTAGGGGCAACGATGGAATGGCCAGCAGGAGGCCCACGAGTGCCGCAACCGCGATGCCCAAGGCGACTCCGAGCCACGGATTCCATCCCCAGCTCGTGGTGACCCAGGCAGTCGTGTAGCCGCCCATGGCTCCCAGAGCAGCCTGGCCCGAGGAAAGAATTCCGGCATAGCCGAGCAGGAGGTTCAGGGACACCGCGAACATCGAGAAGAGAAGCACGAGGTTCAGGTAGTTGAGCCAGTCGTTCACGCGCTCACCTGACCGCGGGCGAAGTACCGCTCTATCCGCTGCCCCAGTCCCGCCGTCCGCGCGCTGAGGAAAACCAGGTAGATGAGTAGGCCGACAAGGACCACCAGCTTGCTCCACGCAACGTCCAACCAGATGGTGACGTAACGTTCGGCCAGGGCGATGGTGAAGCTCCAAGCAACCAGGCGCATCGGCTTGAGCTGAAGTCCAGCGATGAATGCGATGACGAACGCAGTCAGCGTGGGAGCGAAGCCCATCTGGGCCGAGATGCTGAACTTTGCGTACTGCCACATACCCGCGAAGACGGACATGGCGGACCCGATCGCGAAGACGATGAGGAAGACCCGTTCCGGGGCGAGTCCTCCTGCGGCGGCAAGGTTCGGATTCGACTTCACCGCGAGGATCCGACGACCCAGGTTCGTGGTTCGCAGGACGATGACTGTTGCGGTGATGATCACGATGCCCGTGATCACCTGGCCGATGTCGAAGCCGACGAATGAGACGGGCCCCCAGGAGTAGGGCGTGATGGGAAGTGACTGCAGGACGAGGTCAGACGGTCCCCAGATGAGCTTGACCACGTTCTGGCCGAGAAGGGTGATTCCCAGAGCCGTGATGAAGATCGCCAGCAGGGCTCCTCGCCCCGCTCGCTTCTCCAATGGCCTGTAAAGGTACATCTCGATGGCCATGCCAAGGCCTGCCGCTATGGCCGCCGTGAGCACGACGGTCAGATAGAAGGGCAATCCGAGTCTCTCGGTGCCCGTAAAGACCAGGTAGCCGGCGAGGGCGTACACGATTCCGAAGG
>CAIZPS010000248.1 GCA_903934925.1 uncultured bacterium
GACTGACCCGCACCCCGACGACATCTACGGGATCCAGACCACATCTACGGGATCCAGACCACATCTCCGGGATCCAGACCACGCGCCTGCATGACTTTGGCGGCGACGTGGTGATCCACCGAGCGCCAGCGGCTCGCCAGATCCTCGGCGGCTAGTGGAAGCGCCGTCCGGCGCATGAAAGCGATGCGAGTGGTCACCAGCCACGTCACGGCGTTGACAACGGCGGTCGCCGATAGGCATTGACTTCCGCATCGTCCAGCGTGAAGCCGGCTCGCCGGTACACCCGGCCCGCGTCGTTGGTCGACTCCGTCACGATCACCCAGGTGTCGCATCCCCGATCGGTCGACCAGCCGGCCGCAACTCCAAGCAGGTGGGAGGCTAGTCCTCGCCTGCGATGGCTCGCATGGGTTCCGACTGCTTGATAGCGAGCAACGGAGCCACACCTGACAATGCCAATGTCGGCTGCCAGTTCGCTACCGGCGAAGGCCCCGAACCATGCAGCGGCGCCTTCGGCGCAGAGCCGTTGCCGCGTCGAAATCGTCTTCCTGACGAACGACTCGTGGACTTCAGGGTCGTACTCACCAGTGCTGAGGTTCTCCGCGATGTCACGCTCAGCCATCAGCTCCCAGTCGTCATCACGCAGGTGGCGCACCGAGTAGCCGTCTGGCAAGGGCACAGCGCGGGGCAGCGTCGCGGTCGTGAGAACGTCGAGCTGCTCCAAATCGATGCCGTGACGCGCCCATGCTTCCAAGTCGCCCGGCATTGCCGCCAGCCCGGCAGCGAACCATGTCGCGTGTGGGAACTCCTCCTTGAAGCGTTCCAGCCACCCGAGCGCGTCATCGCAGGCGGAGGGGTCGGTCACCAGCAGGCAGTTGCCCCAGTGATAGGCGGGGTTGTCCGGGGAACGAACGACGAGGTGGTCGCCGTGGTCGTCGACAGTGGAGCCGGTCAGTTCCAAGATGGCCAGATCGGTCGCCCATCCAGGGGGGATGCGGTGCATGCGCTAAGCCTAGGAGCCTTCACCTCGCCCCTCCGATCGCGACAATCTCGGATGCGCAGAAACGGACAGGGTGGTCACCTCCATGGAGGCAACCACCCTGTCCGTTGCGGCTTGGGCGCGTATCCGTGTCAGTAGCGGTAGTGATCCGGCTTGTACGGGCCGGCCACGTCGACACCGAGGTACTCGGCCTGCGGCTTGGACAGCTCGGTCAGGCGAACACCCAGTGCGTCGAGGTGCAGGCGCGCCACCTTCTCGTCGAGGTGCTTGGGCAGTGTGTAGACGCCCAACGGGTACTCGTCGAGCTTGGTGAACAGCTCGATCTGTGCGAGCACCTGGTTCGTGAAGGAGTTGCTCATCACGAAGGAGGGGTGCCCGGTCGCGTTGCCCAGGTTCAGCAGGCGACCCTCGCTGAGCATGATGATCGAGTGGCCGTCGGCGAAGGTCCACTCGTCCACCTGCGGCTTGATCGTCTTGCGCTTGATGCCCGGAACCTGCTGCAGGCCGGCCATGTCGATCTCGTTGTCGAAGTGGCCGATGTTGCCCACGATCGCCTGGTGCTTCATCTTGGCCATGTCCTCGACCGTGATGACGTCGTAGCAGCCCGTGGCCGTGATGAAGATGTCTGCGGAGTCGATGACATCCTCAAGGCGAGCCACCTGGTAGCCGTCCATCGCCGCCTGCAGGGCGCAGATCGGATCGATCTCGGTGATGATGACGCGAGCACCCTGGCCGCGCAGTGAGTCCGCGGAGCCCTTGCCGACGTCACCGAAGCCGCAGACGACGGCGACCTTGCCGCCGATCATCGTGTCGGTCGCGCGGTTGATGCCGTCGACGAGCGAGTGGCGGCAGCCGTACTTGTTGTCGAACTTGCTCTTGGTGACGGAGTCGTTGACGTTGATCGCCGGGAAGAGCAGCGCACCCTCGCGGAGCATCTCGTAGAGACGGTGCACACCCGTGGTCGTCTCCTCGGTCACGCCCTTGATGCCGGCGGCGATGGTGGTCCAGCGCTGCGGATCCTCGGTCAGCGAGCGACGCAGCGTCTCCAGGACGACGGCGTACTCCTCGGAGGTGTCCTCGTCCGCGAGCGGAACGACACCGGCGGCCTCGAACTCCTTGCCCTTGTGGACCAGGAGGGTGGCGTCGCCGCCGTCGTCGAGGATCATGTTCGGGCCCTTGCCGTCCGGCCACATGAGGATCTGCTCGGTGCACCACCAGTACTCCGGGAGGGTCTCGCCCTTCCAGGCATAGACCGGCACGCCCTGGGGGTTGTCGACGGTGCCGTTCGGGCCGACGACGACGGCCGCGGCCGCGTGGTCCTGGGTGGAGAAGATGTTGCACGACGCCCAGCGGACGTCGGCGCCGAGCTCAACGAGGGTCTCGATGAGCACCGCGGTCTGGATCGTCATGTGCAGGGAGCCGGTGATGCGGGCGCCCTTGAGCGGCTTGGAGGCGCCGTACTCGGCGCGCATCGCCATGAGGCCGGGCATCTCATGCTCGGCGAGCCGGATCTCGTCGCGGCCGAACTCGGCGAGGCCGAGGTCAGCGACCTTGTAGTCGGGGGTGCCGTCAGGCTTGGACACGGACATGTGGAACTCCTTGTGAGAGCGGACAGGTCGGTGCGAACGGCACGAGGCTTCGATGGTTCGCCCAGATGAGGGAAGGCCACCGCGGGAACCAGGGCTCCGGACCGCTGGGGCTCCCCCAAGTGTGCCAGAGGATCGCCGATTCCGCCGAATCGACGTGCGTCAGGCAGGAGTTCGCCCGCTAGTACTCATTGCGCGCGACATCCCATCGCTCATGCACGAACTCCGTCTGCCGTGCGGTGGACTGGACGATGGCGACGAGGCCATCCGCCTCGACATGGCTGTCCGGATCCTGAGCCGAGATGACGGCCGCGGTGCCGGGCGTCAGGGTGATCTCGCCGAATTCGGAGCTCACCCGGGCCGTGCCCTCGATGAGCAGCAGGATGCGATAGGCCCCCGAGGGGATCCGCTCGCCGCCCGAACGCAGCATGCGCACCACAAACGGGGCACTGACCGGCCAGATCAGGTCACCGTGCCGGGTGTCCATGAACTGCGGCGCGAGCTGGTCGTCGAGCGCCAGCAGGGCGTGGTCGACGAACACCGGCTTGCCGGTGAGCCCCAGCCGGATCACGTTGTCGGACGACGTCATGACCTCCAGGCCGATGCCGCGGATGTAGCTGTGCGGCACACCTGCCGGCACGTAGACGGCCTGACCGGGCTGCAGGGCGAGGTACGCCAGGAGCGGGGTCACCAGCGCGCCCTGGTCGACGGGGTAGTGGTCAGCGACCGTCGCGTAGGCCGCCACCTGCTCGGCCGGCAGGCCGGCCGCCTGGGCAGCCTCCGCCAGCCGGGCGATGCGGTCCGGGGATGACGCGTCGAGCAGGCCGCGGATCGCCGTGGCCCGATCACGGTGACGGACGGCGGCCAGGATCTGCTCGGAGATGCCCAGCTCCTCGAGGATCGCCGCCGCCTCGACCTCGGAGCGCCACCCCGCGAACGCCTCGAACTCCTCCAGGGCGACGAGCATCTCCGTCTTCTCGAAGGGATCGGAGTACACGGCCGCAGAACCCGACGCCTGCTGCTCTCGCCACCCGTCAGCGGCCAGCTGCCGCGGCGGGTGCACCTGAACGGACAACGGCCGCGCAGCGGCGAGCAGTTTCACCAGCAGGGGGATGGCCTCGATGTCGAACAGGTCGGCCAGCAGCTCGCCGGTGGGACGACCGCCGGTGTCGACCAGCGGCGACGGCCCGCCCGGATGCACGCCGAACCACAGTTCGGCCTGCGGGCCGCCCGTGGTCTGACCGGACCACGGCTGCAGGCCGTCGACGACGCCCCAGTCGTAGTCCTTGACGGCACCGCGCACGATGAGCATGTCAGCCGCCGGCTGCCGGGCCGGCAGAGTCGGTCGCGTCCCGGAGAGGCGCATCGTCGAGCAGCATCACCGGAATTCCGTCACGGACCTCGAAGGACCGACCGCATGATGTGCAGCCGATCCGCGCGGCCGAGAGATCGGCCGTCACAGGTGCATGCACCGGGCACGGGCAGGCGAGGATGTCCCACAGATCGGCGGAGATGCCCAGGGGTGCGGGGCGTCCGGTGAGGTCGGCCACGTCAGGCTCCTGCCCGCATCAGGCCGAGAACCTCGTCACGCACCTGCGCCATCCGCACCGGATCGTCCGCCTCGACGTTGAGCCGCAGCAGCGGCTCGGTGTTGCTCGGGCGCACGTTGAACCACCAGCCCTGCCCTGTGACCGTCATGCCGTCGAAGTCCTCGACGTCGATGGCGCGATCCGCGAACGCGCTTCGGATCCGCTCCGTCGCCGCGGGGACGTCGGCGACCTGCGTGTTGATCTCCCCGCTCATCGCGTAGCGCGCATAGGAGGCGAGCAGGCTCGACAGCGTCGTGCCGTCGGAAGTCTCGCCGAGCGCGGCGAGGGCGTGCATCGCCGCGAGCATCCCGGAGTCAGCACGCCAGAAGTCTCGGAAGTAGAAGTGCCCCGAGTGCTCTCCTCCGAACACCGCGCCGGTGTCGGCCATCGTCTGCTTGATGAACGAGTGGCCCACGCGGGTGCGCACGGGCGTGCCGCCGTTCTCCGAGATGACCTCGGGCACGGCCTTCGACGTGATGAGGTTGTGGATCACCGCGCTGCCCGGGTGCTTGGCCAGCTCGCGCTCGGCGATCAGCGCAGTGAGGGTCGAGGGGTTCACCAGTTCGCCGCGCTCATCGACGACGAAGCAGCGATCGGCGTCACCGTCGAAGGCCAGCCCGATGTCGGCGCCCGTTGCACGCACGCGGGCCTGCAGATCGCGGAGGTTCTCCGGCTCGATCGGGTTCGCCTCGTGGTTGGGGAAGGTGCCGTCGAGCTCGAAGTAGAGGGCGTCGATCGACAGTGGCAGGGCGGGCAGCCCGGCTGCGTCGCCGAGCACGGCCGGGACGGTGAACCCACCCATGCCGTTGCCGGCGTCGACGACGACCCGCAGCGGACGGATCCCCGAGAGGTCGACCAAACCGCGCAGGAAACGTCCGTAGTCGACGAGCAGGTCCTGATCGCGAACCTCCCCCAGTGGCCCGTCGTAGGCGGGGACACCGGCTTCCACGAGGCGACGGATGTCGCGCAGCCCGGTGTCCTGGCCGACGGGAGCGGCGCCCGCGCGGCACAGCTTGATGCCGTTGTACTGGGCGGGATTGTGGCTCGCGGTGAACATGGCGCCGGGCAGTCCGAGGCTGCCGGATGCGAAGTACAGGCCGTCGGTGCTGGCCAGGCCGATCAGGATGACGTCGCAGCCCTGCTCACGGACGCCCTCTGCGAAGCTGGCGACGAGATCGGGACCGGACGGACGCATGTCGTGCCCGATCACCACGGCCCCCGGCCCTCCATCGACGGCCCTGATGCCGAGCACCTGGACGAACGCGGCGCCCACGTCATGCGCGAGGTCTTCGTCGAGCTGCTCGGGGTAGACGCCACGGACGTCATAGGCCTTGATGATCGAGTCAAGATCGCGCATTGTCCAAGGCTATCGGCCGGCACCGCGCGAACCCTGCGGGAGCGATGCGTGCCCCTGCCCGAGCGTCAGTCGTCGAAGTCCCGTCCGTCGTCCCAGAAGTCGATCGGATCCTGCAGCGGAGCCGGGGCGTCGTCGACACTCGCCAGCACGCGCAGGTGGCCCTTGCGGGCGACCTCGACGGAGCCGGCTGGCACCTCCGTGGGCAGCGGTGCTCCGGGCTCGTACCGCGGCCGCGCAGCCTCGCGCACCGCGTTGGCGAGCGCCTCGAGGTCATCGCTGGACGGCTTCAGCGCATCAGGATCGGGCGTGATGCGGACGATCTCCCAGCCCTTCGGAGCCGTGAGCCGCTCGCTGTGCATCTGGCACAGGTCGTAGCAGTGCGGCTCGGCGTAGGTGGCCAGCGGACCGAGCACCGCCGTGGAGTCGGCGTAGACATAGGTGAGCGTCGACACAGCGGTGCCGTTGCACGAGGGCTTCGAGCAGCGGCGACGACTCACGCACGGCACGCTAGTGGGTTCCTGGGCACCGAGGGCTCGCACCACGCCGGGGTCTGCCGCGGATCAGCGCAGGGCGACGGACGGATCCTCGACTGCCGTGGGGATGGTGACCTCGGTGCGCAGCGGCGGCCACGGGTACCCGGTGATGAGATCGCCGAAGCGCGACTTCTCGCGGAGTCGGTGCGCCACGAGCACAGGTCCGGACCCGTCGACCGGGGTCACGATGGCGGTGTACCAGTCCACTCCGGTCGGCGGACTCACCCGGATCCAGCGCAGGGTGCCCGCCGGCACGGTCACTCGTCGGACTCCGGTCGGCTCCGCCGCCTCACGTCCGGAACGGAAGGGCAGCAGCGCGATGTCGACGGTGGCGTCGGCCTCCGGAGCCGTCACTGCGATCCGCAGTTCCGTTGCGGTGCGGACCGGAAGGCCGGACACTGCCGCGGGTGCGACGTGCGGCTGCGATCCGGCACTGAACGAGGTCTCACTGCCGAAGAACTGCCGCATGCCGGCCACGATGGGCACGTCCGACGTCAGTTCGAGGGTGGCCGGCTCGCGGTTCAGGATCGGCGCTATGTCGATCGCCACGACGGAGTCGGCCGGCACTTCCACTCGACCCCGTTCGACAGGGACGTAACTCCCCTCGGCGGTGATCACCCGGATCGTGACGATGGCGTCGTCCGCACCGGGCGCCGCGATCGAGAGCACGCGAGCGCCGTCACCGTTGATGATGCCGGGGACGAACACGCGGGTCGCAGGAGCGGCCGCATGCGGGATCCAGTCGCTGCCGATGTTCGTCAGTCCCGACCTCTGCTCGTCATCGACGGAGGCACCGATACGGCCAGTGCGGGCGAGCACCTGCACGGCCGTGGCCGTCACGCCGGGGGCCAGGACATCGAGCCGGACAACCAGGCGGTCCTCGCCCTTGATCACCAGGCCCCGGCCCGCAGGTGCATCGATGATGCCGTCCGGGCCGCGAATGATGACGTCGGCGATCGCGGACGTCTCGTCCGGATTGACGAGGACGATGCGGGTCTGCCGACCAGCGATGGCACCGCCGCCCACGAACCAGAACTCCGACGCTGCCGGGGCGCAGGCGGTGCTCGCCAGACTCCGTCCGGCGCCGCCCGGATCGCGGCCCCACTGGTCGGCGATGAGGCCGGGGGCGAGGGACCCCTCTCCGTACGCCTCGATGGGAGGCAGGGCCGTCGCGCCGAACGCCTCGATCTGGGCCTGACCACCGGGCGTTCGGATCCGGGCCTGCGCCGACGTGCGTCCGGGGAGGGTGCGAAGGCCGGCCTCACCTGCGTCCGCTGCCTGGCCCGGCTGGCCGGGGATGACCGCTGCCGTCACCCGAACACCGAGGTCGGACGCCGCCCCCGGCTCCGGGCACAGGAGCACGGCCGATCCGATCGGCTCGATCGTCAGCCCGGCCTCCGTGGCCTCCGTGCTCGGGCGCGGGAGGAGGGTCGCGACGACCGTCACCACCGCCGCGAACCCCACGGCGACGATCAGCCAGCGGGCGGTCACCCGCAGCGGCTCACCTGATCTGCGCGGCGGACGGCCTGCACCTCGCTCGCGGCGGCGCAGGCCGCGCGTGCGCTGCTCCCCCTCCAGGCGCACGGTTCCGGAGTTGCGCCGTCGCCCGATCATGGTGCGCTCCCCTCGACGGGAGCGTCGACCGCTGCGCCAGCCTCGACTACGGCACCGTCGACATCGGTGTCCGGATCCGGATCCTCGCGTCGCCGCTCGGGCAGCGCCATGACGACGAGGACGAGGAAGATGGCCAACTGCAGCCACATCCAGCGACTGCGGTCGGTGCCGTCGAACCGCACCTCGACGAGGGGTGCGCCGTCGGGGAGCACGAAGGCGGCGGACCACGAGGGCAGGCCGGCGACCGTCACAGGTGCCAGTGCGGTGCGCGTGCCATCGGTCGCGACCACGTCGGCGACCCAGCCGGCGTCCGCGCTCGCCCCCACGAGCAGTGCGCGCTCGCCGGTGCCCTCCGGCATGGTCTGATCGAGGTACGGGTCCGCCGTCAGAGTGCCGTTCTCGGCGAGTCCGACCGGCACGTGCCGACCCGGCTCGACCACCCTGGCCCGGGTCGTGACGCCGGCC
>CAIZPS010000249.1 GCA_903934925.1 uncultured bacterium
CACCTGTTGCCATTGCTCGGTCGACAAGTCGACGGGCATAGGACGGCCCAGACAGAACTCGCAGGTCACTTAGGCCGTAGCCGAGGTGATCGGTGTAGCGGGGAACGCCACCTGGTGACTCGTCGCGGTCGATCACCGTCACATCAATGCCTCGACGTGAGAGCTCGGTGGCGCAGGAGAGGCCCGCCGGTCCGGCCCCGACGATGACGACATCAGCCACGGTAGGCCTCCATCATCGCGGTGACCCGCGCCCCGCAGTGGAATCCCTGGCAGCGTCCCGCGACGGCACGGGTCCGTCGCCGGACGCCATCCATGTCGACCGCGGGTACCACGCTGGTCAGGGAGTCGCGCACCTCGCCCAGAGTCACGCGCTCGCACAGGCAGACGACGTCTCCGTAGGCAGGGTCTCGCGCGATGAGCTCAGGATCCGCATAGGGGCGCAGTCGGTCCTCGGCGAGGTTCGGCATTGGCTGGGTCACCGGCTCCTGCAGGGGTGTGGCGATCTCCCCAGACTCCGCCAGCTGTGCGACCACGTCCTCGGCGATCGCCAGGCAGGAGGAGATGCCGGTCGAGCGGATTCCGCCCACGCGGATGTAACGGTGCCCCGGAAAGGCCTCGAAGCAGTAGTCGGAGTGCTCGCTCGCCGCCCGCAGGCCTGCGTACGTCGCTGTCACCTCCTCCTCGAGCAATTCCGGAAGGATGAGGCCTCCCTTCTCGAGAAGCCCGGTGAGGCCGAGCTCGGTGGTGCCGGTGGCCTGACGGTCCTCAAGGTCGTCCGCCGTCGGGCCGAGCAGGACATTTCCGTAGACGGTCGGGGAGATCAGCACGCCCTTCGTCGTCGCCGAAGGAACGGGGAGGATCACGTGCTGCACGAGGTGTCTGGCGAGCTTGTCGAACACGATCAATTCACCTCGCCGAGGGGTGATCGTGAATCCGTCCTGGCCCATGAGCCGATCGACAGCATCGCTTGAGAGGCCAGCGGCATTGACGACCCACTGCGCATGAACTTCTCCGGCTCCAGTCGTGAGCACGTAGGCTCCCGGCTCGCCCGTGACCTTGGTGACAGGTGCTGATCGCAGCAGGGTGGCACCATTGATAACGGCATCGGTTGCCAGGCCGACGACGATGGACCAGGGATCGAGAAGTCCCTCGTCGGGCACGAGCAGCCCTCCCAGTGCGCCGGGGCCAAGGTGCGGCTCCGCCGCGTAGACCTCGTCGACACTCAGCGGTTCGATCGCGGTGTAGCCGACAGCCCTCGCGTTCGCGACGATTCCGTCCAGTCTGCCCTGCTGGTCTGCGTCCCAGGCGATGAGAATCGCGCCGGTGCGTTCCAGAGGCCAGTTCATGTCCGAGGCCCGCTCGTCAAGGAGCCTGTGCCCGCGTGCGACGAGGGCCGCCTCACGCGTGCCGGGCTTGGCGTCGAAGCCCGTGTGCCAGATCGCCGTGTTCGCTTTGGACGTCCCCGCGCCGACATCGGCGCGCGCCTCGATGAGGGTGACTCGGTGGCCGGCACGAACGAGTGCACGCGCGATCGCGCAGCCGACAGCGCCGGCACCCACCACTGCGATGTGCGTCATCGGCTCGGCTCGAAGGTCGTCACCGGTTGCCACCCCTCGATGATGGCTCCTTCAGAGCCCGGACCGCCCACGGCGCGCAGGGCCAGTGCCGCCACTCCGAGGGCTGTCGCGCATGAGTGCGGGTAGACCTCGACGGGAATTCCGAGTGCGTCCGCCTGTCGCTGCATCAGGACTCGCGATTGCGTGAGTCCGCCGTCGACGCGAAGGGTGACCATGGGTCCGAGGTCCGCCTCCACCGCTCTGACCAGGTCAGCGACCTCCGTGGTGAGTCCATCGATGAAGGCGCTCACTATCTGCTCAGGCCCGGTCGACAGGGCCAGTCCGGAGATCTCCGCATGGGCGTTCGGTTGCCAGTGCGGAGCCCCGCGGCCTGCGAATGAGGGACGGAAGACCACGCCCCCGCTGGGCCCAGAACCGAGGCGGTCGAGATCCTGAGCAGTGGCGATGAGTCCGACGCGTTGCAGCCAGCTGACAGCTGCGCCTGCTGCGTAGACCTGTCCGTCCATGCACGAGGCGCGGGTTCCGTCCTCCATGGTCCACGCGAGCGACGTGGCCAGGCCGGCAGACGATGCCTGGTGCACCTGGCCGGTGTTGGCCAGCAGGAAGGCACCGGTTCCGTAGGTGCACTTTGCCGAGCCCCGGTCGAGACAGCCCTGGGCGAAGAGCGCGGCCTGCTGGTCGACGATCAGACCGCCCACGGGCAGCCGGGTGCCGAACTCATCGGTGGTGCCGAGCACGCCGTCGCAGTGGGCGAGTTCAGGGAGGAACCGGCGGGGAAGGGCGTAAGCCGCAAGCGCCTCGTCGCTCCATTCGAGCGTGTGGGGATCAAGTAGTTGTGTGCGAGACGCGGTAGCGCGATCGGTGACGAACTCCCCGGTGAGTCTGAAGTTGACCCATGCATCGATGGTGGTGATCACATCGTGGGGACCGAGCGTCGCCCCGAGCATCCCGTGCAGCAGGGCCATCTTGGGCGCCGCGAAGTACGGGTCGACGGGCAGGCCCGTGATGGCGAGAAGGCGTTCTCGGGTCGTGGCGTCCATGGCGTCGGTGACGCTCACCGATCGGCGGTCCTGCCATGAGAGTGCCGGACCGAGCGGGGCACCAGTCTTCGTGTTCCAAGCCAGCACCGTCTCGCCCTGGTTGCCTATGCCCACGGCCTCGATCGGCTCGTCCGACTGTTGCACGGCCTCCCATCCCGCGGTGACGACCGAGCGCCAGAGGTCTTCTGCGTCCTGCTCGACGGCATTTCCGCTATGGGTCGTCCCGAGAACAGGCACGTCGACATCGGCGACGATCCTCCCCGCCGACCACACAACAGCCTTCGTGGCTGACGTGCCTTGATCGATGGCGAGCACGGACATGGATGTATTCAACGCCCCCCGACGCGACTGTGGGCGGCCTTTGTCCGAGAGGAACACTCAGAAGGACGCGTGCTGCCATCACGGAGGTGTGCGGTCTAGTCAGGCGCCTGCTCCAAGGAAGGTCTTTGCGTTCTCGCTCAGCAGGAGTTCTCGCTGATCCGCCTGCAGGCTCGTCGCTCGAATCACGGCACCGGCCGGGCGTTCGCCGAGGGGGAAAGGGTAGTCGCTGCCGAGGACGACTCGATCAGCTCCGTGTACCGCGATCAGCGTCTTCAGTGCCTCTGGTGAGAACACGACGGAGTCGACGTAGACGCGGCCTGCGTAGTGGCTCGGCGGATGCTCGCTGTCGGCGCCGACGAGATCACGCCTGTGGCGCCAGGCGTTGTCGGCGCGACCGCACCAGTAGGCGAAGGAGCCACCGCCGTGGGCGAACCCGAGACGCAGGCTCTCGGGCAGTCGGTCGAAGGCCCCGCTCAGGGCCAGGTGCAGCAGGCTCAGGTGAGTCTCGGCCGGCATGCCGACGAGCCACTCGAGCATCCACGGATCGGCGCGAGGCGTGGGCGCCATGTCCCAGGGGTGGACGAACACGGCGACGTCGTGCTCCGCACAGCGGCGCAGGAAGTCGAGGATGGGTGCGTCGTCGAGGTCGCGGTCACCGACATGGTTGCCGATCTCCACGCCGCGATGGCCGTTGGCGATGCAGCGATCGAGCTCGGTGATGGCTGCGTCCGTGTCCTGCAGGGGCACCTGGCAGAAGGGCACGAGTCGATCAGGAGCCTGCGCGGTGACCTCGAGGGTGAGGTCGTTGAAGATTGCGGCGATCCGTGCGGCATCGGCTGCTTTGCGGTCGTAGCCGAAGAACACCGGTGTCGGAAGCACGACCTGCACATCGATCCCGTCCGCATCCATGTCTGCCAGGCGGGTGTCGGCGTTCCAGCAGGCGTCGGTGATGCGTCGGAACTCTCGGTCGCCCAGCATGATCGTCGCCGCCGTCGCGGAGTCCATGCGTAGCCACGGATCATCGGGTGATCCGAGGTCGGGCCAGCCCGAAGGGACGACGTGCGTGTGCACGTCGATGACAGGAGCCACCGACTACCCCTTGCCCGGGTGCAGGGTCCCGCACTGGCTGCACGTGCGGGCCTGCTCGTCGGCGTAGAAGGCCTCGAACACGGGTGGAAGGTCGACCACGATGTCGGTGACCTGCAGCTCGACGTCATGGATGAGCGCATGGCACGCCGGGCAGTACCACTGGAAGTGCTCCAGCACGCCGGGCTCACGCGGCCGCTCGAACACCAGCCCGATCGAACCGGCCTCGGGGCGCTGCGGGGAGTGCGGCATGAAGCGGGGGAGCACCCACATCTGCCCGGCGCTGATGGTCACACGCTCGGGGCCCTGCGGTGTCATCAGGTTGACGTGCATCGTCCCCTTGAGCTGGTAGAAGACCTCCTCGTAGGGGTCGACGTGGTAGTCGGTGCGCTGGTTCGGGCCGCCGACAACCATGACGATGAAGTCCTGCTGGCCGGGGAAGACCTCCTTGTTGCCGACCGGCGGCTTGAGGTTCGGGCCGTGCTCGGCGAGCCACGCGTCGAAGTCGAGCGCGCTGGTGACGTCGCTGGTGTCGGTCATCTCAACCCTTCCGGCTTGTAGGCGACGGCCTGCATCTCGATGAGCAGGTCCGGGTGCGGCAGTTCCCGGACTGCCACGGTCGTGCGCGTGGGCCCGGACTCATCGAAGTACTGGGCGTAGGTCTCGTTGTACGCGGCGAAGTCGGCCATGTCGACCAGGTAGGACGTCACCTGGACGAGGTCGACGAGGTCGGCGCCGGCAGCCTGCAGGATCTCGCGGATGTTCTCGATCACCGCCGCGGTCTGGATCCGCACGTCGCGGACCTTCTCGCCGTCGATGACTTCGACACCTGCGAAGGTGTCGTCGGGCCGGCGACTGGATGTTCCGGAGACGTAGATGAAGTCCCCGGCGCGCTTGGCATGCGGAAACCGTCCGCGGGGCTTCGCCTTGTGGCCCAGAAGGTGGCTCTCGGTCGCCATCAGGCTCCCCTCCGTGCTGCGCGGCCGATCAGTCCGATGGTCGTGCCTACGGCAACGGCACCCACGCCCGCGAGTGTCGCGAGCACCGTGCTGCGCTGGCGCTTGTCGCGCTCGATGACCTCGGCGTAGGGGATGGTGGTGAACGAGACCATCTCGTAGCGCGACAGGTAGCGCCCCGGCAGTAGGCGCTCGAGGGCATGCTCGACCGACTTCGTCGCCCGGAACGTCGGCGATGCGACCTTGTCGCGCATCTCGATGAAGTTCTCCTTCGCGAGCCAGGCGATGGCCTCGCCGTTCGGCTGGCGGCGCTGCTGGTAGAGGGGCAGTGCGAGGGACCAGTCGTCGCCGGTCTCGTCGAGGCATCGATCGAGTTCGACGACGTCCTCGAATCCGGCATTCGCTCCTTGGCCGAAGAAGGGCAGGATCGCGTGCGCTGCATCGCCGATCACTGCAACCTTGCCGTCGGCCTGCCACGGGTCGACATGCAAGGTGGCGAGCAGGCCGTTGGGGTCGGCGAGGTAGTCGTCCACGAGCGTGGGCATCAGTGGCACAGCGTCGGGGTAGACCTCGTTGAAGTGCCGCAGGATCTGATCGGGGGTCGACAGCGCCTCGAGTTCCTCCCGCGGCCAGAACAGCGTGCACGTGAAGGATCGGTCGGGATTCGGCAGGGCAATCATCATGGAGGAGCCACGCGGCCAGATGTGGAGGGCGTCGGGATCCATCGCGAACTCCCCATTGACAGCCGGAATGGTCAGCTCCTTGTAGCCGTGATCCTCCGGCTCCGTCCGCACGCTCATCCTTCCGGCGGCCTCGAGCGACTTGCGCACAGCACTGCCGAAACCGTCAGCCGCGATGACGATGTCGGGTTCGACCACCTCGAGCACATCGCCGCGGGCGAGGGCGAGGGAGTTGGGGCCGAGCCCGTAGCCCGTCGTCCGCACGTCGAAGTGGAGCGTGACGCCCGGTGTCGCCTCGGCGGCATCGAGCAGCGTCTCGTTGAGTGCGCTGCGGCCGATCGAGTTGATGGCGCGATCACCTTTGGCCGAGTACGACTGGAAGTTCGTCCTGCCGGCGATGTCATGCACCATGCGGCCGTGCATCGGCAGCGCTGGCGCCATGACGGTGTCGACGAGATCGATGCGGCGAAGGGCGTCCAGCCCGCGCTCGGACAGCGCGAGATTGATCGAACGGCCGTGCTCGGACAGCGTGCGCCGCGGATCGGGACGCCGCTCGTAGACGTCGACGCGATAGCCGCGACGACCGAGGTAGCAGGCCAGCAGCGAGCCCACGAGCCCTCCCCCCACGATGGCCACCCGCATCGTCTCCGGGGCGCTCATCCGAGTCTCCGGGGCGCTCATCCGATCCCCTTCCCGGTCAGCTCGTGGCTCATCGCATCCGCGGCTCGCCAGCAGTCATGGAACGTGCAGTAGAGAGGGGC
>CAIZPS010000250.1 GCA_903934925.1 uncultured bacterium
GATCTTGGCGTGATCCACTTCTTCACCCGGGACCAGCCCGGCGGACGCGATACCCACGAGGAGTACGCCGGTGACCAGCTGGGTGAGTGCGCCATGCAGCATCGCGGGATTGACGCCCTTGTCCGGGGACTTCATCTGCACGATGAAGCCGCCTAGCAGGCTGGCGAGGCCGATGAAGTGCAGGACGACAAGGAGGTTGTAGACGAATTCCACGTTTCCACCCTAGCCGAGAGGCGGGCTCTGCCCGACTACTCCCACTCGATACCAACCGAGAGTGGGAAGAGGCGGGCTCTGCCCGACTACTCCCACTCGATGGTGCCGGGGGGCTTGCTCGTCACGTCCAGCACCACGCGATTGACATCGCGCACCTCGTTTGTGATGCGCGTCGAAATCCGCGCAAGCACGTCGTAGGGGAGTCGGGACCAGTCTGCGGTCATCGCATCCTCGCTCGAGACCGGGCGCAAGACGATGGGGTGCCCATAGGTGCGCCCATCCCCTTGGACGCCTACCGAGCGCACGTCAGCGAGGAGTACGACGGGGAACTGCCATACGTCGCGGTCGAGGCCAGCCGCTGTGAGTTCCTCCCGGGCAATGGCATCCGCAGCGCGAAGGATGGCCAGCCGCTCCCCGTCTACGGCACCCACGATCCGGATCGCCAGGCCAGGACCTGGGAAGGGATGTCGCCACACGATCTCGGGGGGCAGACCGAGTTCCAGTCCCACCTGGCGGACCTCGTCTTTAAAGAGGGTGCGCAACGGCTCCACCAGGCTGAAGGCCAGGTCGTCGGGCAGGCCGCCCACGTTGTGGTGGCTCTTGATGTTTGCCGTGCCCGAGCCACCACCCGACTCCACCACATCGGGATAGAGCGTGCCTTGCACGAGGAAGTCCACCGTGCGTCCGGACTCCCCCGCCTGGGCGACGACGTCGCGCGCAGCATCCTCGAACACGCGGATGAATTCACGTCCGATGATCTTGCGCTTCTGCTCCGGGTCGGTCACGCCAGCTAGAGCATCGAGGAAGCGTCGCTGCGCGTCGACGACGACCAGGCGCACGCCCGTCGCGGCGACGAAGTCGCGCTCGACCTGCTCGGCTTCACCGGCGCGCAGGAGACCGTGATCGACGAAGACGCAGGTGAGCTGGTCTCCCACCGCGCGCTGCACCAGCGCCGCCGCGACCGCTGAGTCCACTCCGCCGGAGAGGCCGCAGACCACGAGCCCTTCGCCTACCTGGTCGCGAATGCGAGCGACCTGGTCGTCAATCACGCCCTCGGTGGTCCACGTGGGCTCGAGCCCAGCGATGCCATGGAGGAAGCTCTCGAGAACCGGCTGGCCATGCTCGCTGTGCATCACCTCCGGATGGAATTGAACACCGGCAAGGCGACGATCCAGGGATTCCATTGCGGCCACCGGGGCCCCGGCACTCGTCGCACTCACCACAAAGCCGTCCGGAGCCCGAGTGACGCTGTCGCCGTGCGACATCCACACGGACTGCCGCGCTGGCAAGCCCGCGAAGAGCGCGGCACCCGCTTCAGTGACCTCGAGTGGCGTCCCGCCGTACTCGCTCAAGCCCGTCCGTTCGACCGTGCCGCCGAGGGCCTGCGCCATCGCCTGGAAGCCGTAACAGATGCCGAAGATGGGTACGCCGGAGTCGAAGAGCGCGGGATCCACCGACGGGGCGCCGTCCGCGTAGACGCTGCTGGGACCGCCGGAGAGCACGATCGCGGCCGGCTGCTTGGCGAGCATCTCCGACACGCTCATCGTGTGCGGCACGATCTCGGAGTAGACGTGGGCCTCCCGGACACGCCGGGCGATCAACTGGGCGTATTGGGCGCCGAAGTCGACGACGAGCACGGGTCGGGGTGCAGGCGCAGCCATGACGGGAGCGTAGTCAGATCTCGAGACAGGCAACGACGAGGGCGTACGTCGCAACGCCCAGCGCTATGACGACCAGAGTGATGACACAGATCGTCACGGCGGCCAAGGCGAGGCCGCGACCGCCGATGAGACTGCGCGTGTCCGTCTGACGCACTGCGACGCGGCCGAGAACGAAGCCCAGAACGCTGCCGATGATGGGCAGAATGC
>CAIZPS010000251.1 GCA_903934925.1 uncultured bacterium
CCCTCCATGAACTGCTGCAGGGTGACCATCGCCGCATCCGACTCCATGCCTCCGGGCTGGCCGATGGCCAGACGGATGTCCTGCTCATGGACCCAGATGTCGAGCGTGCGCACCCGCATGAGTCGCTCCACTGACGTGGGCCGACCGAATGGGCTCATGACTTCTTCCCCGTCCGGCACGGCCTGGATCTGGGCGAGCCGTCGCTGCGTCGTGTCGAGCAGCTCAGCCACGACGTCTGCGCGCGGGCGGCCCCGACGCGAGTCGACTCCGATCTCGGTGAAGCGCCCGACGTCTCCGGTGGCATGCGGCAGTGCTGCCCAGTCCGGCTCATGATCGGGCCGCGCATCCTGCGCGAGCACCTGCTCGATGTCGATCGTGTGGGCTACAAGATCACCGACGGTCCAGCCCGGGCAGGGGGAGTAGGCCTGCCACTGCTGGTCGTCGAGACCAGCGGCGAGAGCGGCGAGGGTGAGCAGCTCGTCGTGCCAGATGGCGATGAGCTCGCTGCGGTTCGGGGAGTGGCGTGGATCCATCTCCGCACCGTAGTGCTGCCGCATAGGGTTCGGCCATGACTGTGCGCGTAGCCGTATTGCAACTGGATGTCTCATCCGAGGAGTCGGTCGCCGACCGCGTGACCCGCACCCTGCACCTGGTCGACGAGGCGGCGCGGGACTGCGACCTGCTGGTACTCCCCGAACTGTGGCACGTGGGTGCATTCGACCTGATCGCAGCGCGCGAGCATGCCCAGCCGATCGACGGGCCGCTGGTGGAGGCACTTGCGGGGCTGGCCAGACAGCACGGCATCTGGCTGCACGGTGGCTCGTTCGCCGAGATCGACGGCGACGAGCGCTTCAACACCAGCGTGCTCTTCGCACCCGACGGGGCGCTGGCGGCCGCGTACCGGAAGATCCACCTGTTCGGCTTCGACGGCGGCGAGACGACCGTGATGAGCGCCGGTGACGAACTCTTCGTGGTCGAGACGCCGCTGGGGCCCACAGGGCTTGCCACGTGCTACGACCTCCGCTTCCCGGAGCTGTTCCGCGCCCTGGTGGAGGGTGGTGCCACGGCGATTCTCATCTCGTCCGGCTGGCCGAGTCCGCGCATCGAGCACTGGGACGTCCTGACCCGGGCGCGCGCGATCGAGGATCAGGCGTGGGTCATCGCCTGCAACGAGGTGGGCCAGCAGCCGGGCATCTCCTTGGGTGGGCATTCCTGTGTCATCGATCCGCGAGGTGCGGTGGTAGCGCAGGCGGGAACCTCCTCGGAGGTGCTGGTCGTCGACATCGACCCGGATGAGCCGGATCGGTGGCGTCGTGAATTCCCCGCCCTTCAGGACATCCGTATCGGCTGACCACTCGGAGCCGTTCGCCCGTCAGCGCAGCTCGGTGATCTCGTCTCGCGGGCCGACGACGAGGACGGGATCGAGCGCGGGGTCGAGCCACCGCATCAGCGTCTTCATCTGCGATCGGGGGATCGCGATGCACCCGGCCGTTGGCTTGCCGTTGCCCACGTGCAGGAAGATCCCGCCACCGGCGCTGGTGTCGGCAGGCTCGGTGGTGACTCGCATTCCGCGCGCGTTTCGCGTGACCGGTCCGGATGGGAGGTTGTAGTCGAGGATTGCCGCGTAGTCGTACAGCAGACCGTAGGACCACAGCATCTCGACGTTGTCGCCGTAGGACGACCAGTTGACGGGCGCGTCCTGGAAGAGGTTGTAGGTCGCGGGTACTCGCGGGTTGTAGGTCCAGGCATCGTCGCGGTCCACCCGTCGGTAGGGCAGGGCCGTGCCGGGATCCCGTGACCGCCCGAATCCGCTCACGACCTCGAAGCTGCCGGCCGGAGTGGTGCCTGTTGCCTGCCGTCGGGAGGCGGCCGGCGCGAGGCCGCCGTAGCCGAGATCCGCGGAGGTCGCATCCATCACCCGTCGCCAGCGGCCTTCGGTGTCCCGCTCATATGCCCGAAGGGTGCCCGTCGTGGACCGCCAACCGGGGGCGGTCACGACGATGACCTGACGTGCATCGCCGATGGCGGCAAGGCGGCTGGGATGGAAGTCGGGCTCAGCGCGAGCCGGCGCGGCAACGGCGCCGGTGAGCATCAGAAGCGTGCCAAGGGTGGCTGCTGCAGTTCGCACGGGAAGACCGAACACGTGACCACGCTATGCCCTGCGGACGCTCGTCACTGGACGACGGGCAGTCCAGCCTCCTGCCAGCCGACAATCCCGGTCTCCAGTTCGAAGATGCCGGAGAGTCCACCGTCAGCCATCGCGGCCACGGCGGCTTGCGAGCGGTTGCCACTGCGGCAGTAGACCGCGTACAGGCCCGCAGGATCCAGGCTGGAGATCTGGGCCGCGAAGTCCGCGCCCTGAACGTTCATGTTCACTGCACCTTCGAGGTGCCCCTCGGCGAACTCCTCGGGAGTTCGCACGTCGATGATCTGCGCTCCAGGTGCTGACACGACCTCGGCGAAGCGGACCGCATCGACGCGTTCGGGTGAGTCGGGCACCGTGACGGTTGCGCCTGGGACCTGCGAGGAGGCGCCGGTGGCGTCGGCCGCAGAATCGGAGGAGCAGCCGGCGAGGCCGATGGTGGCGGTCACGAGAAGAGCGGCGCTGGCCGCTAGGGGGCGATGAAGCATACCCCCTAGGGTATCAGAGAGTGGTGACTGGTTCACTCGGAGCCCGGAGATGACGCCCGCGGGTCCCGGCCGTGGAGGGTCGCCAGCCGATCGTTGTATGCCCGAAGCTCGGCATCGTCGTCGCGATCGGCCTGGCGGTCATGCCGCTTGGCCTCTCGATCGTCACTGCGCGACCACTGCACCGCGATGGCGATCAGCACGATGAGGTTCGGGATCTCGCCGACCCCCCACGCCACCTGTCCGCCGTCGAGCGAGTCACGCAGCGTGTCGGACATCCAGTCAGGGCGCACGATCCCGTACCACTCGGGGGCGATGGGCTCGGTGCTCATCATGAGTGCGACGGCGAAGAATCCGTGCACCGATATGGCAAGCAGCAGCAGCACGAGCCGACCCCAATACGGAAGCGGCTTCGGACGCGGATCTATCCCGATCAGCACCCAGTAGAAGAGGTAGCCGGCGAGGATGAAGTGGGCTTGCATCACCACATGTCCTACGTGGCTGCCCATCAGCCAGCCGAAGGCAGGCGTGAAGTAGAGGCCGTAGAGGCCGATGACGTAGATGAAGAAGACGTAGAACGGATTCGTCAGCACACGGGTGATCCAGCTGTGCAGGAACCAGACCAGCCACTCCCGCGGCCCGCGCTCGTTTCCGACTGCCGGCTTCAGTGCGCGCAGCGCCAGAGTGGCGGGGGCACCCATGACGAGCAGGATCGGTGCCAGCATCGTCATCGTCATGTGCTGGACCATGTGAAGGCCGACGGACACCTGCGAGTAAACCGAGATGCCCGCATTGGTGCACCAGATCACGACGCCGATCCCGGCCAGCCACGACACCGTGCGCATCACGGGCCAGGAGTCGCCCCGCCTGCGCAGGCGGATCGCTCCAGCAACGTAGAGCCCTGCGGCGATGAGGGAGACAGTGAAGAAGAAGGGTTCGAGGTCGAAGCCCAGAGTGACGTTCGCGATGGTGGGAGCGGGTGGGTAGGAGAACCCGAGCAGGCTCTCGCCATAGCTGTCGAGGATGACCTGCACCCGTGGCGTGGGGCTGGATGCCAGTGCTACGCCGAGTCCGATGGCCACCGCCATGATGAGGAGTTCCAGCCCGGCGATGCGCGCGAAGACCGATGCGCGTGATGACCGGCCCAGGGTCCCGATGACGCGCGACCGCATGAGCCATCCGATGACGCCGAGGCCCACGATGAGCCCGGCCTTCATGAGGACGACCTGTCCGTATCCGGTCGAGAGCAACTGACCGGCGTTGTCGAGACGCGTGTAGGCGTTGGCAGCGCCGCTTACCGCAAGCAGCAGGATCGCGGCGAGGGCGAGAGCAGAGAAGCGCTGCGTCGCCCGTGCGAGAGGCATGTCGAGGCGCGCAGCGTGGACCGCCAGAGCCAGGAGTCCGCCGATCCACAGGACGGCAGCGAGCACGTGAGCAACTCCGGCGGTCGTCGCGAGTGCGTGGTCGCCGAGTCCGGCCGCGTGACCGGCCAGAGCAGGCAGAATGGCGGCGGCCATGGCGACGAGCAGCCAGGTGGCGCCCGCGCCCGTGGTCGACGTGAGCGCAGATCCGACTGCTACGACGAGAGCGAGGATGGCCATGAAGACGAGAGCGCGCGTCGTGGGGATCTCGTTCGCGTAAGTCGAGACGACCCCGGGATTCGCGGCCTCGGACAGTGGCAGTCCGAGGACGTTCGCCAGCTCGAGGAACATCTGCATGACGGACAGCACTGACCACACGACGGCGCTCGCCGTTGCGCAACGCAAGTCCTGACGACCGGCTCGGGAGACGACCCCATCGCGGGACGACGGATCGAGAAAGACGGCGGCGAGGAGCCAGCCGATGGTGGCGACGGCAGCGATATCGGTGAGCACCCGCAAGAGGGGGGCTCCCCAGCCGACCACGGGCCCGGGGTCCGGCAGTCCATCGATCGGCGGGGCGTAGGAGCCACCGGCCAGCATCAGGCCGACGGCGGCCGAGACGAGCGTCAGGGCCACAAGTGCCGCAGCCACCGTCGACAGGGCCACCACACTCGCCGGGCGGGGCGACGGTTGCGCCCGCTGATCGACGCGTCGGGAGGCCGCTCTGCTCACGACAGGAGCGTACGACGCCCGACGCGCGAGAGATTCGTGAGAGCGAACTCCTTGCAGCTAGGGGGGCTCGAGGTGAGGACTGAGGCGATCAATGGCAGGGTCCTTCCATGGACTACGTCGAGTCGGTCACCGACCTGATCGGGAACACCCCCCTCGTGCGCCTCACCACTTCCGTGGGTGCGTCGCCGGGCGCCACCGGTGGCCCCCTCGTGCTGGCGAAGGTGGAGTACGTCAATCCAGGCGGGTCGGTCAAGGATCGCATCGCCACCAGGATGATCGATGACGCCGAGCGCGCGGGACTGCTGAAGCCGGGGGGCACGATCGTGGAGCCGACCAGCGGCAACACCGGCGTGGGTCTGGCCCTCGTGGCCCAGCAGCGCGGGTACTCGTGCATCTTCGTATGTCCCGACAAGGTCAGTGCGGACAAGCAGAACGTGCTGAAGGCGTATGGGGCTCAGGTGGTGGTCTGCCCGACTGCCGTGGATCCGGAGGATCCGCGCTCCTACTACTCGGTGAGCGACCGACTCGTCCGCGAGACCCCGGGTGCCTGGAAGCCCGATCAGTACTCCAATCCGGCTAATCCCCGATCCCACTACGAGACCACCGGGCCGGAGATCTGGCGGCAGACCGAAGGCCGCGTGACGCACTTCGTCGCAGGGGTCGGCACGGGCGGCACGATCAGTGGCACCGGTCGGTACCTGAAGGAGGCCAGCGATGGTCGGGTGCGAGTCATCGGTGCGGATCCGGTGGGCTCGGTCTACTCCGGCGGCACTGGGCGCCCTTACCTGGTCGAGGGCGTCGGTGAGGACTTCTGGCCGGCCGCCTACGACCGAGAGATCTGCGACGAGATCATCGCGGTGTCCGACCAGGACGCCTTCGCGGTGACTCGGCTGCTGGCTCGACGCGAGGGCCTGCTGGTCGGTGGCTCGTGCGGCATGGCGGTCGCGGCCGCACGTCAGGTGGCTCTGACGGCTGGCCCGGATGACGTCATCGTCGTGCTGCTTCCGGACGGCGGTCGTGGCTACCTGTCCAAGGTGTTCGACGACAACTGGATGCGCTCCTACGGCTTCCTCCAGGACACCGAGGAGCTGACGCTCGGCGATGTGCTGCTGGCCAAGACGGGAGACCTGCCGACGTTCGTTCACATGCATCCGACAGAGACGGTGCGCGAGTCGATCGATGTGCTTCGCGAATTCGGCGTCTCGCAGGTCCCGGTCGTACGCGCCGAGCCGCCGCTCATGGCGGCCGAGGTCGTGGGCTCGGTGTCCGAACGGGCGCTGCTGGATGCGCTCTTCGCGGGAAGGGCGCACCTGTCCGACCGAGTCGAGGAGCACATGTCCCCGCCGCTGCCGATGGTGGGGGCCGGAGTGTCCGTGACGAACGCGGTCGCATCGCTCGAGACGTCCGACGCGCTGATCGTCCTGGACGGCGGTCAGCCCATCGGGGTCGTCACCCGGCAGGATGTGCTCGCGCACCTCGCGCTGTAGTAGCCCGCTCCGTCACCCACGCACCTGGAGATTCCATGTCCACCCCGCCGACTCCGCCCGCCCAGCCCGGCTTCGAGACCCTGGCCATCCATGCCGGCCAGGAGCCCGACCCGCTGACGGGTGCGGTGGTGCCGCCGATCTACCAGGTCTCGACGTTCAAGCAGGACGGAGTCGGGGGCCTGCGGGGCGGCTACGAGTACGCGCGCAGCGGTAACCCGACGCGCGCGGCGCTGGAGACCTGCCTCGCGGCCCTGGAGGCCCCGCACCTGGCTGATGCGGTCGGCCTGGCGTTCGCCTCGGGCCTGGCCGCTGAGGACACTCTGATCCGCGCCCTCTGCCGGCCGGGTGACCACGTCGTGCTGCCTCATGACGCGTACGGCGGCACGTACCGCCTCTTCACGAAGGTGGCCGGTCCGTGGGGCTTGCACGTGAACCCGGTGAACGTCACTGACATCGACCTGCTGCGCAAGGCCATCGTGCCCGGGCGCACGCGGCTGGTGTGGGTCGAGACGCCGTCGAACCCGCTGCTGTCGATCGCCGATATCACCGCCGTCGCCGAGGTGACGCACGAGGCAGGCGCGCTTCTGGTGGTGGACAACACCTTCGCATCCCCGTATCTGCAGCAGCCGATCATCCTGGGCGCCGACATCGTCGTGCACAGCACCACCAAGTACGCGGGTGGCCACAGCGATGTCGTGGGCGGCGCCCTCATCGTCGCCGATCCGGAGATCGGGGCCACTCTGGCGTTCCATCAGAACGCTCAGGGATCCATCGCCGGGCCGTTCGACAGTTGGCTGACCCTCCGCGGACTCAAGACCCTCGGCGTGCGAATGGATCGGCACAGCGCCAACGCACGCACCGTCGCCGAATTCCTCGTGCAGCATCCTGCGGTGTCGCAGGTCTACTGGCCCGGACTTCCGGATCATCCCGGTCACGCGATCGCTGCGCGTCAGATGCGCGATTTCGGCGGCATGGTCTCCTTCCGGGTCTCTGCCGGGGAGCAGGAGGCTGTCGACATCTGCGGACGCACTCAGGTGTTCACGCTCGGGGAGTCCCTCGGCGGAGTTGAGTCCTTGATCGAGCATCCTGCGCGCATGACCCATGCGTCGGTTGCCGGAAGTCCGCTGGAGGTGCCGTCCGATCTCATCCGGCTCTCCGTCGGAATCGAGTCGATCGAGGATCTGATCGCCGATCTTGCCGTCGCACTCGACGGCTGACGATTCCCTCGTTTCGGTACCTGCACATCTTTCGCACGTGCCGAGGGGGGTGTTGCACCCCCGCCTTTCGCACTGATGGAGTACTGCCAACATCCAGAGCGGTTGAGAGGTCTGGCTCGTCGACACCGCAGCAACCCCATCGGGGGGTGCTAACGCCAGAACCGATGTGAAGGGCAGTGCCATGCAGAACGAACTGTGTTGCGAATCCAAGGTCATGCGATGCGAGGGCGCCACCGCCCCGTGTCGAATGTGCTGCTGACCGGATACCCCGCTCTCCCCTGATTCCTGCCCGCTCATGCGGGTCGTGATCGCGCATTCCCCCGTCGAACCACCCCCTCTCAAAGGTGAACCATGTCCATCTCCCTTGATGCACGCTTGCGCGCACCAGCGTCGTCGGTGCGACTCGACCACGTCACCAAGACTTTCGGCTCCGGAGCGGACGCCGTGCGGGTCCTGGCTGATGTCGACCTCCATGTGGCATCGGGCGAGATCGTTGCGCTTCTTGGACCCAGCGGTTGCGGTAAGTCGACCTTGCTGCGCCTGATCGCGGGTCTCGAGCAGTCCACTACCGGAGTCGTGTCTGTGGATGACGTGCCCGTGACCGGTATCGACGCGCACTGCTCCGTGGTGTTCCAGGAGCCTCGGCTGCTGCCGTGGCGCACGATCTCGTCGAACGTTCGACTCGGTGCTCGTGGGGGGCAGGGCACCGGTGAGATCGACGAGTGGCTGCGACTCGTGGGCCTAGACGGATTCGGTACCCACCTGCCGAAGGAGGTGTCGGGCGGCATGGCGCAGCGCGCAGCGCTGGCCCGTGCCCTCATCGGTCACCCCGGAGTGCTCCTCCTCGACGAGCCTTTCGCGGCCCTCGACGCGCTGACGCGGATGCAGATGCAG
>CAIZPS010000252.1 GCA_903934925.1 uncultured bacterium
ACAACTCACCACTCGACACAGGCAAAGGGGGGTGAGCCGGATGGCTCACCCCCCTTTGCAGGAGACGGGGAACTACTCCGTGACGATGTTGACGACGCGGCGACCGCGACGCGTGCCGAACTGGACAGCGCCGGCTGCGAGGGCGAACAGCGTGTCGTCGCCGCCTCGGCCGACGTTGTCGCCCGGGTGGAAGTGCGTACCGCGCTGACGCACGATGATCTCGCCGGCATTCACCTTCTGACCGCCGAAGCGCTTGACGCCGAGGCGCTGGGCGTTGGAGTCGCGTCCGTTACGGGTGCTGGAAGCGCCCTTCTTATGAGCCATGGTGCGTCACTTCCCGGGGGTGATGTCGGTGACCTTGACCGCGGTGAGGTCCTGACGGTGCCCCTGGCGGCGGCGATAGCCGGTCTTGTTCTTGTACTTCAGGATGTCGATCTTCGGCCCACGGCGGTGGTCGACGATCTCGGCGGTCACCGTGGCCTTGGCCAACACCGCCGGATCGGAGGTCACGGCAGTGCCATCGACGAGCAGCAGGACGGGAAGGTCGAGGCTCGCCCCCGGCTCTCCCTGCTGCCGGTCAAGCACCACGACGTCGCCCACTGCGACCTTCTCCTGCCGGCCGCCGGCGCGAACGATGGCGTACACCACTGACTCCTGTCGTCTGGGATGCGCCCGGGAAATCGCCCCAAGCACAAGGGCTAAGAGTACGGAACGGGTCGACGAGGGGTCAAACCGCCCCCACCGAGGTCCCCTCGCGGTGCTCCACCGCAGCATCCCCCTCGGGCTGCTCCACCGCAGCATCCCCCTCGGGCTGCTCCACCGCAGCATCCCCCTCGGGCTGCTCCACCGCAGCATCCCCCTCGGGCTGCTCCACCGCAGCCAGGGCCCGCGCTGCCGCCTCCGCCGGATCCACGAACCCGGCCGGCTTTCGGCCCTTGGGCGACTCATGGACGTGGTCGGCGGTCAGCGAGACCCGGATGCCCCGGCCGTTGCAGTGATCGCATGTCTCGGAGAACGACTCCAGCAGGCCGGAGCCGATCCGCTTGCGCGTCATCTGGACCAGGCCGAGCGAGGTGACCTCGGCGACCTGGTGCTTCGTGCGATCCCGGCCCAGGCACTCGACGAGGCGACGCAGGACCAGATCCCGATTGCTCTCCAGGACCATGTCGATGAAGTCCACGACGATGATGCCGCCGATGTCGCGCAGGCGGAGCTGGCGCACGATCTCCTCGGCCGCCTCAAGGTTGTTGCGCGTCACCGTCTGCTCGAGGTTGCCGCCCTGCCCGGTGAACTTGCCGGTGTTGACGTCGACCACGGTCATGGCCTCGGTGCGGTCGATCACCAGGGATCCGCCTGAGGGCAGATGGACCTTGCGATCCAGCGCCTTCATCAGCTGCTCGTCCACGCGGTACGCAGCGAAGACGTCCTTGGGCTCGATCCAGTGACGCAGTCGGTCGGCGAGTTCCGGCGCGATGGAGCCGATGTAGGCGCTCAGCGACGTCCACGCGGAGTCACCCGACACGATCAGGCTCGTGACGTCCTCGTTGAAGATGTCCCGGACGACCTTGATGGCAAGGTCGGGCTCGCTGTACAGCAGCTCGGGAGGATTGGCCGACTTCGTGGCCGCTGAGATGTCCTCCCACTGTGCCTTGAGCCGCTCGACATCCGCCTCCAGTGCTTCGTCAGGAGCACCCTCGGCCGCCGTGCGGACGATGACGCCCGCGTCCTCGGGCATGACGCGCTTGAGCACCTTCTTCAGGCGGCTGCGCTCGTTGTCGGGAAGCTTCCGGCTGATACCCGTCATCGAGCCGTCCGGAACGAAGACCAGGAACCGACCGGGCAGGGAGATCTGGCTCGTGAGTCGGGCACCCTTCTGGCCCACCGGATCCTTCGTCACCTGCACCAGCACGGGGTCGCCCGACTTCAGGGCGAACTCAATGCGCTTCGGCTGGCCCTCCAGGCCCGCAGCGTCCCAGTTCACCTCACCGGCGTAGAGGACGGCGTTGCGGCCCCGGCCGATGTCGACGAAGGCGGCCTCCATGCTCGGGAGGACGTTCTGCACCCGGCCCAGGTAGACGTTGCCGACCATCGATCCTGAGGTGCCGCGCGTGACGTAGTGCTCGACGAGGACATCGTCCTCAAGCACCGCGATCTGGGTGCGATCACCGTGCTGCCGCACCACCATGACCCGTTCGACGGACTCACGCCGGGCGAGGAACTCAGCCTCCGTGAGGATGGGCGCGCGCCGGCGTCCGGCCTCACGACCCTCACGTCGGCGCTGCTTCTTCGCCTCCAGCCGTGTCGAGCCCTTGAGGCTCGTGACGTCGTCGCCTCCCCGAGACCGCGATTCGCGCACCCTCGTCGAGGTGCCCGGCGAGTCGTCCCCGTCTGCATCATCGCCCGAGCCCCGACGGCGGCGACGGCGACGGCGGCGCACGCCACCTTCCTCCCCATCGCCGTCGGAGTCGCCCGAGTCCCCGGACTCCCCCGAGCCACCGGAGTCGCCGGAGTCGCCGGAGTCGCCGGAATCGTCCTCTGTGCCGTCGGCATCCTCATCTCCTCCGCGGCGACGGCGGCGACCTCCGCGGCGACGCCGACGGCGGCGACTGCCCTCGTCGGAGTCGTCCTCGCCAGCGTCATCCTCGCCGGAGTCACCGGAGCCAGCACCACCATCAACGACCTCGGCGTCTGCCTGAGAGTTCGACTCCTCGGCCTCCTGGGCCGTGGCCCGACGCCGTGAGCGCCGACCCTTCGAAGCCGGCTCGTCGCCGGACCCAGCGCCGGTGCCACCCGACTCGGCGTCGGAGGTTGTGGGCCCGGCATCCGGGGCCTGGAACAGCGGGGCGACGAAGGCCGGCGACGCCATGCGCGCCTCCGCCTTCGCGTTCGCGGAATCGTCGATCGCCTGCTCCGCAGCAGCGGCCTTCTTGCTCACCTTGCGGGTGGCCTTCTTGGCCTTGGGCGCCGCGCCCTCGTCCGCGGCGGGAGTCTGCTCTGCAGCCGCGGCCTTCTTGGTCGCCTTGCGCGTCGCCTTCTTCACGCTCTTCGCGGCAGGGGCACCGTCAGCGGCGGGGGCACCCTCAGCGGCGGAGGCACCCTCAGCAGCAGAGTCACCGGCCTCGGCGGGGACCGGTGGGCCCGCAGGCCGACTGGCCGCCCGACGCCGCGTGCGCTTCTGCGCGGCTGCCGTGCCGTCCGCCGGTCCGTCCGTGGATGAGTCAGGGTTGGTCTGGTCGACCATGGGTGGTACTCCTTCGTGGCGGGCGCGGGCACTGCCCGACGTCTCGCCGATGTCTGGGAGGGGCACGCCCCTCGAAGCCTGGTCGGTGCGGGGCGGTGGGTGCGCCTATCGCGCCGCTCTCCTGCCTCGCCGGCAACGCACCCTCACCGGCTGCGCTGGCCTAGGATCCGGCGGCCCGGTCGGGCTCCAGCGGGTCGAGGACCACAGCGCCGGCCGCGTCGAGTGGCCCCTGTGCCAGCCGAGTCACCCGTGGGGGGATCGGCGGCACGAGCTCGGCCACGCTATGCAGCGCGGAGAGAACGTCGTCGGGTCGGACGGACGGTGTTCCGTTCCGAACGACCATCGTGAGTATGGCACAGGGCTCATCCCCGCTCGAACCCGCCGCGCAGGTCGCGTGGATGACCGCCCCGCGGGCGTCGAACGTGCGGAGCCCGTTCTTGGTCATGCGCTCGACCATCACCTCACTGGCCGCCATGAGGGCCGCCACCGCTGCGGATGCCTGCTCCTCCCGGACGCCCGGCAGTTCCACCCGCCACAGGGACGCCTCCAGTCGCTGGGCGAAGTCCGGCGTGCGGGCCACAACCATCTCCAGGACGTCCAAGCCGGGAGGCAGCGCCTCGTCAAGGGCCCGGCACACGGCCTCCGGATCGCACTCCTGGCTCACTCCGAGTTCGACGTACTCGGCCTCGCTCGCCACTCCAGTAGCGGCCGAGTTGGCATACGAGATCTTGGGATGCGGGGAGAAGCCGGCGCTGTAGGCCATCGGCACCCGAGCCCGGCGCAGCGCCCGTTCGAGGGCGCGCTGGAAGTCCCGGTGGCTGGAGAAGCGCAGGCGCCCCCGCTTGGCGTACCGCAGGCGCAGGCGCTGGACGGTCGGCGCGACATCGCGCGCCGGCGGCTGGGGTGGCACCTTCTCAGGATTCCCGCGAGGCCAGAACGGGAATCGGCGGAAGCTCCGGCATCGGGAGGGTGACGACTCCGGTGGGCCCGATCTGGATCTCGGTGTCGAGCTGGTCGCACACCCCGCAGTCGAAGCAGGGAGTCCAGCGGCAGTCGTCGACGGGGATCTCCGCCAATGCGTCCTGCCAGTCCTCCCAGAGCCACTCGATGTCGAGACCGGAGTCCAGGTGCTCCCAGGGGAGCACCTCACTGCGCTGACGCTCCCGTGTGGTGTACCAGTCGACGTCGACGGGCTGACCCTCCAGCGCCACTGCGGCAGCGTTCATCCAGCGATCGAAGGAGAAGTGCTCGCTCCAGCCGTCGAACCGGGCTCCGTCGCGCCAGGCCTGCAGGATCACCGGCCCCACGCGCCGATCGCCGCGGGACAGCACGCCCTCGACGATGCCGGGCTTGCCATCGTGATAGCGCATGCCGATCGACTTGCCGAACTCACGGTCATTGCGGATGGCGTCCTTGAGCTTGCGCAGGCGGGCGTCCGTGGCCTCGTGGTCGAGCTGGGCCGCCCACTGGAACGGGGTGTGCGGCTTGGGCACGAATCCGCCGATCGAGACGGTGCATCGGATGTCCTTGCGACCCGTCACCTCGCGACCGGCACGGATAACCTCCCGAGCAAGCGTGGCGATCTGCATGACGTCCTCGTCGGTCTCCGTGGGAAGGCCGCACATGAAGTAGAGCTTGACCTGACGCCAGCCGCCCGCGTACGCGGTCGTGACCGTGCGGATGAGGTCCTCTTCCGTCACCTGCTTGTTGATGACCTTGCGCATGCGCTCGCTGCCACCTTCGGGGGCGAACGTCAGCCCACTGCGGCGACCGTTGCGGGAGAGCTCATTGGCGAGATCGACGTTGAAGGCGTCAACGCGCGTGCTCGGCAGCGACAGCGACACCTGGCTGTCCTCGTAGCGGTCGGCGAGGTTCCGGGCAACGTCGGCGATTTCCGAGTGGTCAGCACTGGAGAGCGAGAGCAGGCCAACCTCCTCATAACCGGTCTTCTCCAGACCATTCTCGACGATCTGCGCGATGCCGGTGATGCTTCGCTCACGTACCGGGCGCGTGATCATCCCGGCTTGGCAGAAACGGCAGCCACGAGTGCACCCGCGGAAGATCTCGACGCTCATGCGCTCGTGAACCGTCTCCGCAAGCGGCACCAGCGGAGCCTTGGGGTAGGCCCACTGATCGAGATCCATCAGCGTGTGCTTGCGCACGCGCCACGGCACATCCGGGCTCGTAGGGGCGACCCGCTTGATGCGTCCGTCCGGCAGGTACTCAACGTCGTACAGGGACGGCACGTACACGACGCCCGTCTTGGCCAGTTCAAGGAGGAGCCCCGCGCGACCGCCAGGACGTGCAGCAGCCTTCCAGGACTTGACGATGTCGGTGATGAGCAGCACCGCCTCCTCGCCATCACCCAGCACAGCGGCATCGATGAAGTCAGCGATGGGCTCAGGATTGAAGGCCGCGTGACCTCCGGCGACGACGACCGGGTGCGAGGAGTCCCGTTCCGACGCAAGGACGGGGATCCCCGCGAGGTCGAGAGCCGTGAGCATGTTGGTGTATCCGAGTTCGGTGCTGAACGACAGGCCAAGCAGGTCGAAGTCACCAACCGGTCGATGGGCGTCAACGGTGAACTGGGGCACCCCGTTGGCGCGCATGAGTGCTTCCAGGTCCGGCCACACCGCGTAGGTGCGCTCGGCAAGAGCGTCGGGACGCTCGTTGATCACCTCGTAGAGGATCTGCACGCCCTGGTTCGGGGCGCCCACCTCGTAGGCATCGGGGTACATGAGCGCCCACCGAACCTCGACGTCATCCCAGCCCTTGGTGACGGAGTTGACCTCACCGCCGATGTACTGAATCGGCTTGGACACGAAGGGCAGGAGCCGCTCGAGGCGATCGAAGACACTTGCACCGGGGGAGGTCACACCCGGAGGATACCCGGACCCCGGGATCCAGGCCCACGCCCGACGAAGTCAGGCGCCTGCTCGAACGGCGTGGAGTCGCACGTTCTGAAGCAGACCTATGGCGATCCACGTCGCCATCATGGAGGTTCCGCCGGCGGAGACCAGGGGCAGAGGAATGCCCGTGATCGGCATGATGCCGAGCGACATGCCGACGTTCTCGAACATCTGGAACCCGAGCCACGCCACGATTCCCGTGGCCACGAGCCTGCCGTACATGTCATCGGCGCGGTAGGCGATCATGACGGCGCGCCACAGGATGATCCCGAGGAGCAGTAGGAGGATGACGCTCCCGAGGAAGCCGAGTTCCTCGCCGACCACGGTGAAGATGAAGTCGCTCTCGTTGACCGGGACGAACTTGCCTTGCGTCTGCGGCCCTTCGAACAGGCCGTAGCCGCTCCACCCACCACCGCCGATCGCGATGCGCGCCTGATTGGCGTTGTAGGCGGCACTCGTGACGTCCTCGCCAGGATTGATGAACGATGTCAGCCGCTGGACCTGGTACTCCTTGAGCAGGCCGAGCTGGACGGAGATGAGCAGTCCGATCACGGCACCGGCGAGCAGGCCGACGACCCACCGTGTCCGCGCGCCCGAGACGGCGATGATCGACAGGGCCACCGATCCGAGGATCAGGACGGTGCCGGTGTCGTTCTGAACGAGGATGATCAGAATCGGCAGCACCGCGACGCCGAGCGACATGATGACGTCGCGATCACGGGGCTCGCTCTCCGTGTCACGCTTCTCCGACAGCAGTACCGCCATCATCATGATGACGGCCACCTTGGCGAACTCCGACGGCTGGAGGGTGAAGCCGCCCGGCAGGTCGATCCACGCACGGGCACCGGCGATCGTCGTTCCGAGTCCGGGAACGAACGGCATCAGGAGCAGGATGACGGAGGCTCCGTAGATGATCGGCGTGTAGGCGCGCAGCCATCGGTAGTCAAGCCGCGACGCGAACCACCCGAGAGCCAAGCCGATGACGATGTTGATGACATGCCGCTTCAGGTACGACTGGGGGTCACCCGGTGACGCCATGTCGGCTCGACTCGCCGACCACACCAGCATCGAGCCGAAGACCGTGGTGGCAAGAGCGGCGATGAGCAGAATCCAGTCGAGATCGCGCCAGTAGCCGCTCTGCCGCGTGAGCGTTCGCACTGCGGGGTCGGTCGTCATCACGCCGCTCATGGGCTTGATCCTGCCGCACGGATATCCGCGACGCCGGACTGCTGACCCTTGGGAGAGACCGGGATGCCATCCGGTCCGACTTCCGGAAGAGCACTCAGGGGCTCACCGCCGATGAGGACACTGGATCGGGGATCGATCGTGTCGCCACGGACCCCGAACAGGGCCTCGTAGATCTTGCGCACACTCGGTCCCGACGTCTTCGATCCGGTGCCTCCCTCGGTGACCATCATGACCACCGCGTACTTGGGGTCGTTCGCGGGTGCGTAGGACGCGTACCAGGATGTCGACGCCTTGTCGCCTGTCACCTGAGCCGAGCCGGTCTTGGACGCGATGGGCAGGCGATCCAGCGGGAAGCCCACGAACGGTGTCTCACCGGACCCGTCCGTGGTCACGCCCGGCAAGGAGTTCCGCAGGAAGCGGATCGTCTTCTTCGGCACCTCGACCTGCCGGGTCACGATGGGAGCGAAAGTCTCGACGACCTCTCCGTCGGCCGAGACGATCCCCTTGGCGACCTGCGGACGGTAGAGCGTGCCGCCGTTGGCGATGGCGGCGTACACCATCGCCATCTGCAGAGGCGTGACCGTCGTGTCACCCTGACCGATCGCCGCGTTGAGCGCGTCACCTGCGCGCCACTGGTATCCGTCCGTGCAGTTCTCGCGATCGAGGGCGGTGTAGTAGTCGGCCATCTTCGGATCCGTCTTGCGCGTCTCGGGATAGCCCTCCTCCGCGTTGCGGCACCAGGTGTCCTTCTTCTCCTCCCAGTTCGCGTACTTGAAGGCCCTGCTGGCCACCCGCCCGCCGGCCTCGCCCGGCAGGTCGATGCCGGTTGGCTCACCGAGCCCGAAGGTCGTCGCCGCCTCGGCAACCGGATCGGGTGCATCGATCCCCGCCTCGGGGCCACCGGCCTCCTGCCACATGCGACGGGCGATGTCGTAGAAGACCGTGTTGCACGAGACCTCGAGGGCGCGAGTGAGCGAGATGGGACCGTACGCGTTGGATTCGTAGTTGCGGAAGGTCTGACCACCGACCCTGACGCGGGACGGGCACGGGTAGATGCCGTAGAGGTTGAAGCCGTCGAGTCCGGCCGCCGCCGTGCTCACGGCCTTGAAGGTCGAGCCCGGGGCGAACTGGCCCTGATAGACGTTGGAGGACAGCGATTCATCGTCGATCAGCTGCTGGAACTGCCGCTTCGTCACACCGCCGATCCAGATCGAGGGGTCGTAGGTCGGATAGCTCGCCATCGCCAGCACTCGGCCGGTATCGACCTCGACGACGACTGCGGCCCCGGAGGCACCCTTGTAGTCCTGTGACTGGGCCCGGCGGACCGCAGCCTGCAGTTGCTGCTCAACCACGGACTGCAGTCGGGCATCGATGCTCGTCACCACGTAGTCGCCCGGCTCGGGATCGCGCTGCTCCAGAGTGCCCGTGATGCGTCCCGCGGTATCAACGGCCAGCGCGGTGATGCCCGGCTTTCCGCGGAGCACCTCGTCGTACTGGCGCTCGAGTCCGGTGCGACCCACGACATCCGTGCGACGCAGGCGGTCATAGGCATCGGTGTCGCCCTGCTCGACGAGCTGCTCCTCCGTCACAGGCCCGAGATACCCGAGCGTGTGGGCCGCATTGACATTGAAGGGTGCGGGGTACTCGCGAACCGCCTCGAGCTTGGCGGCGATGCCCGGGAACTCCCTTCGCCGCTCCATGATGCTGAGCGCCGTCTGGGTGTCGACGTCCGTCGCCACCGGAACGGGCTGGTAGGTCGAGCCGTTCCAGCACACCGGTGGGGGCTTGGCCCCCTCCGATCCGCACGTCTTGAGTCGCTCAGCGATCATCTCCCGCGGCGTGTCGAGGATGCGCGCCAGCCTCGTCAGGACGGCGGCACCGTCGTTCGGCTCCTGCGCGAGGACCTGTCGGTCGACGGTCACCACGACAGTGGTGCGGTTCGAGATCAGCGGTCGGCCGGCCTGGTCGAGGACGATGCCGCGGACAGCCGGCTCGGCCACCTCGCGGACCGTATTGCTCGCGGCAGCGGCCCGGTACTCCGCACCCTCCATGACCTGCAGGTAGTAGGCCCGGGCAACCAGGGTGCCCAGCATGGAGACGACGAGCACGGCGAGCACGAGCAGGCGAAGGTTCGAGCGCTCGCTCACCGCTCACCTCCCACCACGACGCTGCGCGATCCTGCGCTCCTCTGCCCGACCCTGCGCGACCCTGCGCGACCCCCATCAGCAGCAGGGTCGCCGGTGCCTGCAGGCACGAGGCTGACTCGCGCCCATGGGATGACGGTACGACGCGATCCTGCAGAGCCTCGTTCCCGGTGTCCTGTTTCGTCCTATTCGCGCCAAAAGTGCTAGGCGACGAGCACTTCCGGAGTCGCCTTCCGCACGACCCAGCCCACCGACAGCAGCACCACCGGCGCCAGGATCAGGCCGTAGAGGACGCTGGTGAGGGCCAGCATCGGCACCTGCTCCCAGTCAACGCGGTCGCTGCCGAGGAGCGTGTCCAGACCAGCGACCAGAAGCACGGCGGCGCCCGTGGAGAGGCCCACCATTCCCATGAGGATCCAGATGGTGCGGTCACGCGGATCGACGGCCAGACCCGTGATGAACCCGATGGCGACGTACACGAGTGCATTGACTCCGATCAAGGTGTCGCCCGGCGGGGCGAGGTCGAGCAGGACGCCGCCGGCGAATCCCGCGACTGCACCCTGCACAGGGCCCATCGCCAGGGCGATCGCCACGACCGTGACGACGACGAGATCAGGCGTCGCACCGGGGATGCCGAGCCGGGACAGCAGGGTCACCTCGATCAGCACGGCACCGAGGATGAACGTGCCGATGATCAGGGCCTGCCGCCAGATCACGGGACCGCCTCCTCCACCGGGACGGCCGCCGTCTCCCCTTCCGGTGCATCGGACGACGCCGGCGTCGCGGGCGACTCCTCCTCCGACGCAGGTGCCGGCTGCGCGCCGTCGCTCTTGCCGCCCTCCTCGTCGGTGGAGGAACCACCGAGCGGAGCAGGAGTGGGCAGGACGTCGGCATCGCCGGACACCGGCAGGACAGAGTCACGCGGATCCACGCGCGGCGGCTTCGTCACGATGCCCACGATGCTGAGGCGCGACATGTCGGCGTACGGTCGCACCTTGGCCACCCGGGTCAGCTGACCCCCCGTTCCGCTGACCTCGATCACCTCTCCGATCGGCAGCCCGGGCGCGTATGGGCGACCGCCCTTGGAACCGAAGGTCACGAGCGCATCTCCCACGCGGACGTCGGCGAGCGGGTCGAGCAACTCGAACTCCAGCTCGTCCTGGGCTCCTGTGCCGGAGACGATGCCGATCTCGCCCGTGCCCGCGATGCGACCGCCGACGGACGAGCCCTGGTCCACGATGAGCACGATGGTGCTGGTGTCGGCCGTGGTCTTGAGCACACGCCCGACGAGTCCGGATCCGTTGATGACCGACATGTCCTGCTCGATGCCGTCATTGCGGCCCGCGTCGATCGTCAACGTCCACGAGAAGTCCTGCGCCGGACCGATGGCGATCACCTCGGCGGGCACGAATCGATACTGGCCCACGCCGGCGACCCGCAGCAGGCCGTCGAGCGCGGCAGCGCGAGAACGGTCGTTGGTCAGAATCTGCAGTTCGCTGCGCAGCGCCTGGTTCTCTGCGGTGAGGGTGTCGATCTGGTTGGCCTGGTCGCGCATGCTGGACCACCAGCTCCCGGCACCGGTGATCGGCGAGAAGACCGTGGCAGCCGCGCGCTCGAGCCCACCGAGGATGTTGGAGCCAACCGTGCGAACGCTGGCGAACGGGCCCTCACCGCCCCTGAGATCGAGGATGACGAAGGTGAGGGAGGCCACCACGAGCACACCCAGGAGGATGCGCGTGCGGCGGGAGAACATGAACCCAGTCTGGCCTGTGAGGCCCACGGGGGCGAGCAGCCCCTGCGGGTTTAGCGGCGCGGCTCGGAGATCAGCACCTGCTGGAGGGCGTCGAACTCCTCCACGCACTTGCCCGACCCGAGGGCGACGCAGTCCAGCGGACGGTCGGCGATGATGATCGGCATGCCGGTCTCGTGCCGGAGGCGCTCATCGAGGCCGCGCAGGAGGGCGCCACCACCGGTGAGCACGATGCCGCGATCCATGATGTCGCCGGAGAGCTCCGGCGGGGTGCGGTCGAGCGTGGCCTTGACCGCATCGACGATCGCATTGACGGGCTCGTCGATGGCGCGGCGGATCTCCTCCGCCGAGACGACGATGGTGCGCGGCAGGCCCGTGATGAGGTCGCGACCGCGGATCTCGGCGTGCGGCTCGTCCGGCATCGGGAAGGCGGAGCCGATGGCGACCTTGATCTCCTCCGCAGTGCGCTCCCCCAGCATGAGGGAGTACTCCTTCTTCACGTACTGGATGATCGCGTTGTCGAGTTCATCTCCGCCGACGCGCACGGACAGCGAGCAGACGATGCCACCGAGGGAGATGACGGCGACCTCGGACGTGCCACCGCCGACGTCGACGACCATGTTGCCCGTGGGCTCGTGCACGGGAAGCCCGGCGCCGATGGCTGCCGCCATGGGCTCCTCGATGATGAAGACCTTGCGTGCACCGGCCGCGTAGCCGGCGTCCTTGACGGCGCGCTGCTCGACCCCGGTGATGCCGGACGGCACGCACACGATCAGGCGAGGCTTGGCCAGATGCCGTCTGCGGTGGACCTTCTGGATGAAGTAGCGCAGCATCCGCTCCGTGGTGTCGAAGTCGGCGATGACGCCGTCCTTCAGGGGACGGATGGCGACGATGTTGCCCGGGGTGCGGCCGATCATCCGCTTCGCCTCGGACCCCACGGCCAGGATGCCGCCGGTGTTGTTGTTGATCGCGACCACGGAGGGCTCGTTGAGCACGATGCCGCGGCCACGCACGTAGACGAGCGTGTTCGCCGTGCCGAGGTCGACGGCCATGTCTCGGCCGACGAACGACGACCCGCCGAAGGCGGACGAAGAAGCCATGGGGAAGCGGCCCTTCCGTGCAGGATCGCAGGCGCGATCGCGAGCAGGAGCCCCCAGTCTACCCGCCCCTAGGGATCACCCCGACCCACCGGCCAGCCGGGGCCACTCGGCCCCCTTCCAGCCGGGGCCACCCGGCCCCCTTCTCGGCGGGTCAGGCCTCGCCGAGGCGCTGGGCACGCTCGATCTCGATGCGGCGCAGGTAGGCCTCCAGCCGCTCCGCTGTCGCAGGGTCGGCCGGGAGGCCGTAGGCCATCGTGGTCACGGCACCGAGATCGGCCCGGTAGTCGTGGCCGCGGCTCTCGAACAGGCCAGGCTTGACATGCGTGGCGAACATCGTGTCGACGAAGGCCTGGGCGTAGGTGATGCCCGGCTTCCAGGTCATGGTCTCCGGCACATTGCGTCCGCGCTGGCCATCTCGCGACAGCCACGGGGGACGGTGCAGCAGGAGCAGCGGCCGGAACCGCACGACCGGGTCGCCGTCGTGCTCGAGGAACCACACGCGGGGACGCGGAGACGGCACCGGGTCAGGCAGCTGCTCGGGGCGGTCGACGGTGTACGACTCGCCCGCGCACAACGCGTGGAACACATCGGACCGCTCCCCACCCGGGGTGCCGACCCACAGCGCCGCGGAGATGCCGTAGTGGTCGAGGTCGAGGGGCCCGGCGGGAATCGCGGACTGCTGCACCTCTGCACCGAGACTCTCGCCATACAGCAGCAGGCGCGGCTTCGTCGGACGGTCACGCAGCTCCTCGTGGATGGCATCGAGCAGCAGTTTCTGCGTGTGGGCGCCCTCGGCCACCTTGGTCAGCGACAGGAAGGAGGGCAGCAGCCCGTAGCCGATCGCGACAGCCGCACAGTCACCGCGATTGAGAAGCTCGAGGACGTCGACCGGGAAGGAGTTCGCGTAGCCGGTACCGGCAGGGGCTTCGATGATCAGGGTGCCGCGGTCGAAGGCGCCCGTGCGACGCAACTCGGCCATGGCCAGACCCACGCGCTGCTCCGGTGTGCTCGCAGCGTCGGCTCCCACGAAGACGCGCACTGGGCTCGCGACCGGCGCCGAGCCGGTCACCTCGCGGATGGCGTCGGGGGTCGAGACGTAGTTGACGAAGCGGGCGCCCTCGCGGCCGAGTTCGGCGACGCTCACGGCGGATCCCGCACTTCCTGAGACCTCGGTGTCGGAGGGCGGTTGCCCGTAGGCGGCGTCGACGTCACGCCCCTGCTGAACGAGACCTCCGAGCACACGGCGAGCGGCGATCGTTCCGGCGATGGCGGCACCCGTCACGACGGCACCCACCACGACGACGGGCGTGAGGGTCGTGACCGGACCCGGTCCGCGTCCGGCGGCCGCACGCAGCAGGGACAGCGACGTTCCTGTCTTGACTCCGGCGACGGAACCGGCGAGCGCGCCCATCGCGAAGGGGAATGCCGAGCGCACAGGTGCTGGCCACTCGACGAGTGTCGGGCCGCGCGACGCCAGCGCCACGACGCCGCCCACGGCGGCACCGACACCGAGCCCGATCGCGGCCGGCTTCACGGCTATGCCAGGCCGGGGAAGAAGAGGGCGACCTCACGGGCGGCGGACTCCGGGGAGTCCGAACCATGAGTCACGTTGTTCTGCATCTCGGTGGCGAGGTCACCGCGGATGGTGCCCATCTCCGCCTTGGCCGGGTTGGTTGCCCCCATCATGTTGCGCCACTGCACGATGGCGTCGGGACCCTCGATGACGGCCGCGACCAGCGGACCGCTGGTGATGAAGGCGACCAGATCCGCGAAGAACGGCTTGTCGCGGTGCTCCCCGTAGTGGGTCTCGGCGACCTCCGCCGTCAGGGTGCGCAGCTCCAGCGCCACGATGCGGAAGCCCTTGCGTTCGATCCGGCCGACCACGTCGCCCACGAGGCCTCGGGCCACGCCATCGGGCTTGATCAGGACGAGAGTGCGCTCGGACACGAAGAACTCCTCAATGGATCGGGGGCGCCACTCGGCGCCAATTCATACTAACGAGGGGCGACGAGGGCGGGAAACGGCAGTCACGACGCGGAACGCTCGGCCTTGGCCCGGTCGACCCGGGAGCCGAGGTAGATGGCTGCCCACCACAGCACGACGAACAGGCCCCCGACGACCACCATGGCCCAGCCGACGACGACCGCACTGGCAAGGACGAGCGCCTGCAGGATCCAGCCCAGCGTGATGCCGCCGCGACGCCCCACCATGCCTGCGGCCAGGGCCAGCACGACCATCAGGGCGATCCCGATTCCCCACGCCAGCCCGGTGTTCTCGACCGAGCCGTCAGAGGTCGCCAAGGACGTGGCGAGCAGGATCACGATGACCTCGATCCCCAGCACTGACGCGCACAGCACCCGCATGTCAGTCCTCCCTACGCGTCGGGTCGGACGCCGGACCGCCGAGTAGGCGGCGGACGTCTCCGACCAGTACCACCGATCCGGTGACGAGCACGCCTGCGCCGCCGTACTCACCAGCCTCCTCGGCCAGACCCATCGCACGGTCGAGGGCCTCCGGCAGTTCCGGCTCGACGAACACGCGGTCGTCACTGAACACCTCGACGGCAACCGCGGCCAGGGCGTCCGCGTCGAGCGCACGAGCTGACGTCGGCTGGGTGATCACCACACGGTCGAGCACGGGCTCCAGTGCTGTGAGGATGCCGAGGGCGTCCTTGTCAGAGAGCACACCGATGACGCCGACCAGATGCGCGAAGTCGAATGAGTCCTCGACGGCACGCGCGAGTGCCTGAGCCCCGTGCGGGTTGTGGGCTGCATCGACGATCACCGACGGTCCGCGACGCAGCACCTCCAGTCGACCGGGTGACGTCACCGAGGCGAAGCCCTCCCGGACGAGATCGATGTCGAGCGCGCCGACGCCGCCGAGGAAGGCCTCGACAGCCGCCAGTGCCACCGCGGCATTGTGCGCCTGGTGCTCCCCGAAGAGCGGCAGGAAGACATCGGGGTACTCCCCCGCCAGGCCCTTCAGGGTGAGCACCTGGCCGCCCACGGCCACGCCGCGAGAGACGACACCGAACTCGATCCCCTCTCTCGCCACCGTGCCATCGACCTCGGCCACGCGCTCGAGCAGGACCTCCGCCGCCGAAAGCTCCTGCTGCGCCACGACAGCGACCGCACCGGGCTTGATGATGCCGGCCTTCTCCCGCGCGATCTCCTCGATGGTGTCGCCGAGATACTCGCGGTGGTCGAGGCCGATCGGCGTGATGACGCTCACGGCTCCGTGCGCGACATTCGTGGAGTCCCAGCCGCCCCCGAGGCCGACTTCGATGACGGCGACATCGACCGGCGCGTCCGCGAACGCCGCGAAGCCCAGACCGGTCATGACCTCGAAGTAGGACAGCGACGTTCCGCCGTCGGCCGTGGAGTTGGCGTCGACGACATCGACGAAGGGCGCGATCTCCGTCCACGCCGAGAGAAGGCGTGCCGCCGAGATCGGCTCACCGTCAAGGCAGATTCGCTCCCGGGCATCGACCAGGTGAGGCGACGTGAACAGGCCCGTGCGGAGCCCGTAGGCCCGCAGGAGCGACTCGATCATTCGCGATGTGGATGTCTTGCCATTGGTGCCCGTCACGTGGATCACGGGATAGGACGCCTGAGGCGTGCCCAGGAGATCGGTGAGTGCTGCGATTCGGGCGAGGGTCGGCTCGATGACGTTCTCCGGCCAGCGACGCTCGAGGTGCTGCCACAGGGTCGCGAGGTCACCGGCGTCGTCGGAGGGGTCGGGAGCAGCCGGCACGGTCTCGAGTCTATTGATCGGCGACCGGTGAATAGACTCGGCGGCCATGAGCCCGAACGCCCTGCCCGACAAGCCCACGCTCGACGGCATCGAGGCACGCTGGGCGCAGGCATGGGAAGAGCAGGCCACCTACCGCTTCGACCGGTCCAAGACCCGCGAGCAGGTGTTCTCGATCGACACTCCACCACCGACGGTCAGCGGGTCACTGCACGTCGGTCACGTCTTCTCGTACACGCACACCGACTGCATTGCGCGCTACAAGCGCATGCGCGGCTTCGAAGTCTTCTACCCCATGGGCTGGGACGACAACGGCCTGCCGACCGAACGTCGGGTGCAGAACTACTTCGGTGTGCGCTGCGACCCGAGCCTGCCGTACGACCCGGACTTCACTCCTCCGGACAAGCCCGACGAGAAGAACCAGATCCCCATCTCGCGCAAGAACTTCGTGGAGCTCTGCGAGAGGCTCACCGTCGAGGACGAAGTCGTCTTCGAGGAGCTGTGGCGGCGCATGGGCCTGTCGATCGACTGGTCGCAGACGTACCAGACGATTGACGCAAACGCCCAGCGCGTCAGCCAGCTTGCCTTCCTGCGCAACCTCGCCCGCGGAGAGGCGTACCAGTCCGAGGCGCCTACTCTCTGGGACGTCACGTTCCGCACCGCCGTCGCGCAGGCCGAGCTCGAGGATCGCGAGCGCCCGGGCGCCTACCACCGCATCGGGTTCCCCACGACGGCCGATCCTTCGACGAAGATCTTCATCGAGACGACCCGACCCGAGCTGCTCGCCGCGTGCGTGGCCCTCGTCGCGCATCCGGACGACGAGCGCTACCAACCCCTATTCGGCACGACGGTGACCACCCCCGCTTTCGGGGTAGAGGTTCCCGTCGTGGCACACGCGCTCGCCGATCCGGAGAAGGGCTCCGGCATCGCCATGATCTGCACGTTCGGCGACCTGACGGACGTCACGTGGTGGCGTGAGCTGCAGCTGCCAACACGTCCGATCATCGGCTGGGACGGCCGCATCATTCGCGAGTGCCCGGACTGGGTCACCCGTGACGACGGTCGCGCGCACTACGAGTCGATCGCCGGAGCGACCAGCCATTCCGCCAAGGAGCGCATGGTCGAGATCCTGCGCGAGACCGGCGACCTCATCGGCGACCCGCGGCCCATCACGCATCCCGTGAAGTTCTTCGAGAAGGGCGACAAGCCGCTCGAGATCGTCACCACCCGCCAGTGGTACATCACGAACGGCGGCCGCGAGCCGGTGCTGCGCGAGCAGCTCATCGAGCGTGGGCGAGAGCTGACGTGGCACCCCCCGCACATGCAGGTGCGGTACGAGAACTGGGTCGACGGACTCAACGGCGACTGGCTGATCTCGCGACAGCGCTTCTTCGGCGTGCCGATCCCGTTGTGGTACCCGATCGATGCGGACGGCAACCCCGACTACGACCACCCGGTCGTGCCGGATGAGAACGCACTGCCCATCGACCCCAGCAGCGATGTCCCCCCGGGCTTCACCGAGGCGCAGCGCGGCGTGCCCGGCGGCTTCATGGGCGACCCCGACGTCATGGACACCTGGGCCACCAGCTCACTCACCCCGCAGATCGCAGGAGGGTGGGAGCGCGACCCCGACCTGTGGTCACGGGTGTTCCCGATGGATGTGCGCCCCCAGGCCCACGAGATCATCCGCACCTGGCTGTTCTCCTCCGTCGTGCGCGCACACCTGGAGGACCACTGCCTGCCGTGGGCGAACGCCTCGATCTCCGGCTGGATCCTCGATCCGGACCGCAAGAAGATGAGCAAGTCGAAGGGCAATGTCGTCACGCCGATGGCCCTGCTCGATGAGTACAGCTCCGATGCCGTGCGCTACTGGGCGGCCTCGGGCCGGCCGGGCACCGACACCGCGTTCGACATCGGGCAGATGAAGATCGGCCGTCGACTCGCCATCAAGATCCTCAATGCCAGCAAGTTCGCTCTCATGCAGGACGCCCGCCAGGACGATGCCGCGATCACCGAGCCACTCGACCGTGCGCTGCTGGCCCGGCTCGCCGACACCGTGCGGCAGTCCACGGCCGCGTTCGAGGACTTCAACTACACCAAGGCACTCGAAGCCGCTGAGACCTTCTTCTGGAACTTCACCGACGACTACGTCGAGCTGGTTAAGGAGCGTGCCTACGGAGCGCAGGGCGAGGCCAAGGCCGCATCAGCCAAGGCCACGCTCGCGACAGCCCTGAGCGTCCAGTTGCGCCTGTTCGCCCCGTTCCTGCCCTTCACGACCGAGGAGGTCTGGTCGTGGTGGCAGGGGGGCTCGATCCACCGCCAGCCCTGGCCCGACGCGGACGCCATCTCGACCCTCGCTGCAGGTACGGATGCCGCACTCGTCGATGATGTGGCTGCAGTGCTGACCCTGGTGCGCAAGGTGAAGTCCGATGCCAAGGCGTCGATGCGCGCGGACATCAGCTCGGCGACCATCACGGCACCTGAGGGTGCAGCCGCACGCCTGGTCCTCGCCGAGGGTGACATCAAGGCTGCGGGTCGCATCGCCGAGATCACCTTCGCCGAGGGCGCGCAGATCGACGTTTCCGCGGTGCTCGCGCCGGAGGCCTGATCGCGCCGCGAAGGGCTCATGAGGCCGTTAGCAGCTCCCCGTACGCCGTCACGAGCGCCCGACCCGCCACCAATCCGAGCAGAGCACCGGCGAGCAGGAACGGCCCGAATGGAATGGCCGTGCGCCGGTCAGCGCGCTTTCCCATCATCAGTGCGACGCCCACGACCGCGCCCAGCACGAAGGCGAGCACCAGGCCGACGATGGCGACGGAGACAGCCACCCACCCAAGGGTGGCTCCGAGAATCGGTGCCAACTTGACGTCACCAAACCCCATGCCGCGACCCCCACTCACAAGCCAGGGCAAGCCGATCGCAATCAGCCACACGGCAGCGCCCAGAAGGGCGGACCAGACGGGCCAAGCACCCCTGGACCATCCATCGATGGCCAATCCGACGACCGTGATCGGATACAGGGGCAGGACGACAGCGTCAGGGAGCCGATGGTGACGCACGTCAATGACCGTGAGAGCCACCCCTGCACTCGTGAGGGTGAGCACTAGGGGCAGCAACGAGACTGGCATGCCCCCAGCCAGGGTCCAAGCCGCAAGCAACGCCCACAGCAGTCCGGTGACACCGGCCACGGCAGGATTCGCAGAACGGAGACAGTCCGACCACGAACCGAGTCGACCCGTCAGCAGGATCCGGGCCATGAGGTGGCCGACGATGAGCCCCGCGAGGCCCAGCAGAACTGACAGCACGATGCCAACACTCGTCATGGCTGCTCCGTGCGCGAGTCGCGTGACTCACCAGGTGAGTTGCGCGCGCCAGATGCTGCCCCGTCCCAGAGCAGCACAGCGCGAGTTGGGAGGCCACCCATGATGCCCACCATGCGGAACACAAGCCCATCGGTTGGGCATCGACGGCAGAGCCCGTCGATGCCAGCGATAGACGCTGAGGTCGTCAGCGCGG
>CAIZPS010000253.1 GCA_903934925.1 uncultured bacterium
CCGAGCAAGGAGGCCGACGCCTACGCGCTCGGTGCCAAGAACTTCCTGCTCTCCAGCGACGAGGCCGCCAGGGAGGCGGCCACCGCGTCACTCGACCTCATCGTCAACACCGCCTCGGCGATGACGCGAGTCGATCCTTACCTGCGGCTGCTCGACTTCGACGGGACGATGGTGCTCGTCGGCCTGCCGGAGAACGACCTCACGTTCAGCGCCTTCAACCTCGTCTCGCACCGCCGCCGACTGTCGGGAACGAACAATGGTGGGATTCCGCAGACCCAGGAGATGCTCGACTTCTGCGGCAAGCACGGTCTCGGCGCCGACATCGAGCTCATCGGCTTCGACAAGGTGAATGAGGCATGGGAGCGCGTCGTCGCCAGTGACGTGAAGTACCGCTTCGTTCTCGACACCTCGACCCTCTGATCGAGGGGCACCTACAGGCGCAGCAGGGGGCGGGTCAGGCACGTCGGCCCGCCCTCGCCCTTGTTGATCTCGCTCGCCGCGTAGAAGTGCACCTCGACGCCGTGATCGCGCAGGGCCTTCGCGGTGGCGTCGTTGCCCTCCGCGATGACGACGACACCGGGGGCGACGGCAAGGATGTTGCAGCCGAGCGACAGGTAGTCCTCCTCGGGCACGGCGATCGTCTCGATGCCGCGCTGGGCAAGCGCCTGCAGAAGCGCGACCGGAGCGAGTCGCTCGTACACGACGGCGAGATCCTCGCGCACCGGTGACACCACCGACATCAGGTGCAGGCAGTACTCGGGGCCGAGGTCGTGCGGCATGTCGAAGCGCTCCACCGTGACACCGATCGGAGCGAGGATCGCCGTGAGCTGGTCGATGGCGGCCCGGTTCGTGCGGTACGTCCGCCCGACGGCCAGCGTCGTGGAGTCGAGCCAGAACATGTCACCACCGTCTGCGGTCGCCGGTGCAGAGAGTCGGCCGACGACGGGGATGCCGAGATCGGCCAGTTGCGCCGTGAGAAGCGGCGGCTCTCCCATGCGCACGGCCTTGGCGCCACGGAGTTCGATGACGCCGCCGGGCACGACGAACGCGGGGTCGTAGGTGAAGATCGCGTCGGGCATGTCCTCCTCGGGCGGCAGGACCTCCACCGTGCATCCCAGCCGCTCGAGCAGGGCGACGAAGTCTGCGTGCTGCCGAGCCAGCAGGTCGAGGTCGAGCGGCTGTGCCCAGTGCGCGACCACATAGTCGCCGCGCGGTGACGGCGGACGCACCGCCACTCGCGCGAGTCGCCCGACCATGGAGTTGACGCCGTAGCCGGTCGAATCTGAGGGGGTCACAAGTTCCTGCTTTCGCGGTCGAGGATGCGCACGATGCGGAACCGATTGTTGCGCAGAATGAGGAGGAAGGGTGTGTTGCCCGCGGTGACGATCAAGACGAAGGCCGCTGCGAGCCACCAGGGATTGAAGGCGAAGAGAACGAGTGACCCGAGGATGGAGCCCCAGTGCACCCACTCGGCACGGCGGACCTCGACGAGGTACGCCTGCAGCGCCTCGAGCGTCCCCCCCGGCAGGGCGTCCTTGCGCTGACCGCCGAAGATGTCGCCCAACTCCGGCAGGCGTGACGCCCACCGCGATACGCGCAGTCGCCGGAAGTACTCCGGAGACTCCCAGGGCAGCCGCCGCAGCATCAGCGGATCACTGCGCAGCCAGGTCACGGGCCATCGCGGCGCCCAGGCACCAACGGCGACGGAGATCGCGATCACGACCGCGAGGTCGATCACCACCAACCAGATGATGCGCATCACGCGGCGAGGGAGGGATTTGAACCCCCGGAGGGTTTCCCCTCGGGCGCTTTCAAGGCGCCTGCAATCGGCCGCTCTGCCACCTCGCCTGAGTCCCCCACCGTAGTGCCCGGAGCCCTACTCGACGGCTGCTGGGTCCTCCACCGGCGGCGCGATCGGCTCGCCGTTCTCGTCCAGCATGCCGTCATCCTGCATCGGAGGCGACGGGGTCGCGGAATCGACGGTGACGTCGTCGATCGTCTCGTCAACGGTCGGGCTGGGGAAGGGCTGGGGGACGAATGCGGGCGCCTCGCCGTCGAGGGGGTAGGGCTGGGTGATGAAGCGGACGGAGGTATCGGCGACCGCCAGCAGCGACCACGTGCTTCCGTCGGCGCCGGTGAGGATGTAGGACGGCAGGAGCAGGATCGATCCATCAGGCTGCCAGTACTGGGCGAGGCCGAGCTCGGCGGAGAGCACGTCGACCTCGGACATCGGCAGATCGACTTGTGGGATGCCCGACGCGCTCGGCGCCGGTGCGCCACCCATGTCGGATTCGTCCGTCGGCCCGCTGATCGGGCTGGCCGGGATCGACGTCCAGGGCGCCTGACGAGACCGCTCGACGGCGGTGGCCGCGCCGACGACCGGGTAGTCCGGGACCGCCTGGAAGCCGGACGAGAACCCCGAGGCGGCCACGATCGCCCCATCGGTGTCGAACACCATGCGCCAGCCGAGCTGCGTGCGCTGCTCGCCGACCACCTGCCATGCGCTCACCACGGTGCGACCGTCGGCAGTGCCCACCTCGTACTCGACGGAGGTCAGGTCGACCCCGATGGCGGTGAGAGTCTGCGTGGCGAGGGCGATCGCGTCGACGGGCGCGTACTCCTCGCCCGACGCGGCCAGAGCTGCCCCCGGATCCTCGTACGTCCAGCTGAACAGGGGGTCGCCGACGACGGTCACCGTGGGGCCACCGGCGACGCCGACCGTCCAGCCGAGGTCGGTCGTGGTCGCACTTCCGCTGACTCCGAAAGTCGCCGCGAGGATGCCGGCGACCTGAGCGCCACTGATGCCCTGATTGACGAGCCGGTAGCCGGGAGCGGACCCGGTCTCGTCCGACAGGGCGGCGGTGCCGTTGAGCACGACGGCCCAGGTCGACGTGGGCACCCTGGCCGTCGTCACGACGAGGGTGCCGGGAGCGGGGACGGGCAGCGGGCCGACGGGCATCAGCGGCGCACCTGCCTGCTGCTCGACCACCTGCTCCTGGGTCTGGAGGACGACCTCGGGCTCGGGAGCCGTCAGGCGCCCGACGTAGACACCGGCAGCACCGACGGCCACGACCAGGACGACGATCCCGACGACGATGAGGACGGTCGACCAGGCCGAGCGGCGGGGAGCGGCGTGGGTCCCGGAGACGGCCGGCGTCGCGCCTGCGGACGCGGCAGCAGCAGCCGCAGTCGCGGCGACGTGCGGAGGGGTGGTCGTGGGCGTGGGCGCGGGTGCTGCAGCTGGCGGAGGGGTATGCGTGGGCGCGGGTGCTTCAGCTGGCGGAGGGGTAGGCGTGGGCGCGGGTGCTTCAGCTGGCGGAGGGGTAGGCGTGGGCGCGGGTGCTGCAGGTGCCGGCGTGGGTGCCTCGCCGAGGAAGGCGGCGAGCATCTCCTCGTCGATGGGAAAGGCCTCCTGCTGCGCCGCAGGCGACGTAGGCGACGGGGGTGACGGGGGCTCGGGCACCACGGCGGCCAACTCGACGGTGGTGTCATCGGTCGGCTGGTCAGACATCCCTCTCCCTCATCACGCCCTCCCTGCACTCTGCCACTCCGCCGCAGGGCAAGCGTCGAGGCCGGTGGACGACACGCCCGGCGTAGATCACTCGGCGGGTTCGAGGGGGATGGGCACCGCGGGTGTCTTTCGTCGGTCCATGATCAGGCCGACGACGGTGAGTGCGAGCGAGACGACGACAACGGTGGTCACGATGTCGGCGACCGACTCGTGGCGCCACAGGGCGACAACGGCCACCAGGATCGCGAGAGCAACCCAGACGGCCAGCACGGCGCGGGTGTCCTGCGCCGCGAGGCGCGCGTAGAGGAGCACCTGCACCAGGGCGAAGGCCGATCCCTCCAGCGCGAAGAGCCAGGCCTCGGATCCGAGCTCGGTGTACTGGGCGCCGCCGAGGATGCGGATGACGAGGTTGCCGAAGAGGAAGCTGAAGCCGGTGATCACCAGGCCCACGAAGGCGGTCAGGCCGGTGGCGAGGTAGACCGTGCGGTTGCTGCGGCCGCCCGTCATCTTCGGGAACAGCACGATGATGATCGCGTTGGGCAGGAAGAACGCGATCTTCGCGAGCAGCACGCCGACCGCGTACTCTCCCGACTGGTCTTCGGTGAGGAAGATGCGGGCGAGCAGGACATCGACGTTGGTCAGGGTGAAGAGCACAGCGAGGGCGTGGACCACGTGCCCGAATTCCGCGGGCACGCCCTTGGGAATGGCTGACGACCACGCCCCGGGGCAGATGAGTCGGTAGGACACGAAGGCGCCGACGGCGCACCCGAGCATGACGCCGATGCCCACGCCCGTGACTGACTGCAGGATGACGACGCCGATGACGCCACCGGTGGCGCGCCCCACCCCGTTGGCGATGAACGCCCACGACAGCCGCAGGTGCTCCTCACGTCCTTGGGCGATGCCCATCGCAGCGGAGCCGATGATGACGAAGCCGATCGATGCGATGCCCGTCGCGACGGCGAAGAACGGGATCTGGAAGACGACGCCCACGGGCCAGGCCAGCAGCAGGCCGCCCACGATGATGATGCCTGCCACGATGGAGGCGAGCCGGATGGTCTCGCCCTCGACGGTGCTGCGATCAGCCGTCGCGACGGCGACGCGTCGGGCCGTGAAGGCCTGCATGGCGATGCCGACGGTGCTGATGATCACGAGCAGGCCGAGCAGGGCGCCGAGGGCGCCGAACTCCGCGGGCACGAGGACGCGGGCCGCGACCATGCTGAGCAGGTAGGCGGCTCCGTTGCCGATCATTGTGGCCGCACCCACGAACACCAGGCCCTTGGCGAGGGCGGCGCGTGGCTGCGGGGAACTCACGGGCTCACCCTACTGATCCCTCTACCCCCCGACGTGCGTCAGTCGTGGCTGCGAATCCGGAGGATTTCGCAGCCACGACTGATGCAGGTGGCGGGGAGGGACGGTCGGTCAGACGGACACCGTGGGCAGGGTGGCCAGTGCCTCCGCGAACCGCGCGTCGGTGACGGCCTCGTCGACCATGGAGCCGCTGAGGTAGGAGTCGTACGCGGCGAGGTCGAAGTGGCCGTGGCCGCACAAGGCCGTCAGGATCACCGTCTCCTCACCCG
>CAIZPS010000254.1 GCA_903934925.1 uncultured bacterium
TCCCCGTGGGTCCTCGCTTGATCCAGCCGGCCACGTAGAACCCGGGGACCGGCGCTGAACCGTCGAGCACACGGCCTTCCTCGTGCGGGATGACATTGCGCTTCTCATCGAACGGCAGACTGCCCAACTGCGTGCCCCGGTAGCCCACGGACCGGACCACGAGGTCTGCCGGGATCACCTCGGTCTCGCCAGTGCCTTCAGCACCCCCATCGGGGGTGAGTCGCGTCCGCTCGACCACGACACCCCTCACCCGGTCGTCGCCCGTCAGTTCCACTGGGCGGGACAGGAACCGGACGTGGATGCGTCGCGGCTTGCCCTCCGGGGCTCGGGTTGACCACTCCCGGATGACCTCCACATTGCGCCCAACCGCCCGGTCGGACTCCGCAGCAGCAGCACTGGCGGCATCGAGGTCCACAAGGGCGGGGTCGACTATGACGTCCGCCTCCAGGAGTTCACCGAGCTCCTTCAGTTCCTTGGTCGTGAAGGTCGCCTGCGCCGGGCCCCGTCGGCCGAGAAGGTAGACGTCGGTGATGCCCGATGATGCCAGGGTGTCAAGCACGTGCTGGGGCATGTCCGTGTGGTCGAGCTCCCCCACCGTCTTCGCCAGGACACGGGTGACGTCGATCGCGACGTTGCCGACGCCCACGACGACAGCAGACGTTGCGGTGGGGATCAGTCGCTCGAATCGCTCGCGGTCGGCATCCGGGTGACCGCAGTACCACGCGACGAAGTCGGTCGCCGCAACACTGCCGTCAAGGTCCTCGCCGGGGATGTCGAGTCGTCGATCGCTCGAAGCACCGTAGGTCAGAATCACAGCGTCGTAGAAGTCAAGCAGCTCATCGGGCACCACGTCCACGCCGACTGTCACGTTGCCGATGAACCGCACGCCCGGCTTCTGGAGCACCTTGTTCAGGGTGTCGCGGACCGACCTGATGCTCAGGTGGTCCGGCGCGACTCCATAGCGCACGAGCCCGAAGGGCACAGGGAGGCGATCGATGATGTCGACCTCGACACCGTCCTCCGCCATCAGGGCATCGGCGGCGTAGATGCCCGACGGACCGGATCCGACGACGGCGACTCGCATCTTCACTCCCAGGGCAGTCCCAACAGTTCTCGGGCCAACCTAAACCCTGGGGCCGGGTCGGTGGGGTCCAGACGCACCGGTGTGAGACCGGCCACCTTCGCTCCCTCAAGGTTCACCGGCTGGTCGTCGATGAAGATGGTCGCTTCGGGATCGACGCCCATGCGTTCGATGACGATCTCGTAGGCACGCAGATCCGGCTTGTACACCCCTTCTGTGCGACCGTCGACGAGGAGGTCGAAGTCCCGGAGGATGCTCATCCGGGCGAGCCATCGCTCGTCATGGAAGCTGGTGAGATCGTTCGTCAGCACGCCGACCGGAATGCCCACGGACCGCGCATCGTCCACCAGCGCCCGGGCGCCCGGACGCACGAGTTCGTCCTCCGTCCCCGAGTACAGGTGGCTGCACAGCGCGGGCATGGTGGCTGGCTCTCCCGTGAGGTCGCTGAACTCCTGAGCTCGGCGGGCCCAGTACTCCCGCTCGTTCATGCCACCCGCCTGAAACTCACGCCAATCGGGGTCGGCCGCGGGATCGAAGGGTCCCGTCCAGCCGAAGGCTCCGGAAGGCAGCCCGAGGTCTCGCTCCCCTACATGCCGGAGCTCGAAAGGGGTGAGCAGCACGGGGCCTCCGAAATCGAAGATGACCGCCGTCGCCTCGCCCGGGCCCATCGTCAGTGCTCGGCCTCGGTGATCGTGACCATGTCGAAGCGCACGACCTCACCGAACCAGCCACATCCCCCGCACCACGTCATGAAGCACCTGCTGTCGCCGGACCAGTACTCAGTACTGAAGCCGCCGTCACCATCGATGCCATCGCCGCACATGGGGCAGAACTTCGGCCGGTCGAGCAGGTGGCGCTCGGCGTCCCGCGCGAACCAGGCACCGGGTGGCGGCAGGCGATGCGGATCAGGTGGCAGCCCCAGTTCAGGCACCCGACGCCGCCTTGGCCTTGTTCGCCCAGGCATCGGCATGAAGCGCCAGGAGCTGCTCCTTCAGCGGGCTGTAGCGCATGGACCCACCCGTGATCCACGCCTTCGCGAATTCGCTCTCAGCACCGAACTTGTCCTTCTCACAGGGCAGGTTGATTATCTCGTGCTCGTGGCGGACGGTGCCGATCGGATCCTGGCCATCGGCGACCTTCTTCATGTTCTCCTTGAACATCTTGCGCAGCATCGCGACGCCACCGTCGGAACGCCCCAGATGCTCCTGGGTGCGGTCGGTGATGGGCCCCTGGGACACCCAGGCCATGGTGTCCTGGCCCTCGATGTAGTCGGTGATGAAGCGACCCTGCGCGTCCATCCAGAGGTACTCGTAGAAGTTGGGGCGATCCTGTCGCTCCCAGGTGCCACCCTCGGGCGCATGGTTGGAGTAGAAGAGCTTCCATGTCGTGGTGTCGTCGATGGGCACGCGGATCTGCATCTGGTCGATACCGGCACCGCCAACGCGCATGTAGAAGGGGAAGACCAGCGGATGCCCGATCTTCCAGTCGTCATTCTCCTCGGTACTGCCCTCGAGGACCCGACGCTTGAGGATCCCCCACTCCATCTCCTCGAAGCCCGTCTTCATGTGCTTCTTCTGGAAGGCCTTGGGTGCGTCGAATCCCTCGGTCTGGCCGAGGAACTCGAAGTAGTAGCCGTGCAGCCACTCGACGTGGTGGGGGTCGACGGAGTTCTCCATGATCTGCAGCCAGTTGCACGGCAGCGTGGTGTAGCCGCAATCCTTGATGCCGTCCATGACGAAGACGTCGAAGCGAGGCAGCAGCGGGGCGGGCTCCGGGCCCACATAGACCCACACCATGCCTCCCATGGTCTGCGCCTTGCCTGACCGCTGCTTCACCCGCTCGCGGAAGTTCTGATTGTCGGCCTCGGCGGGCTGCTCGAGGCAGTTGCCGTCGAAGTCCCACTTCCAGCCGTGGTACCCGCATCGGATGCCGTCCTCGTGGACGACCCCGTAGGTGAGGGACGCGCTGCGGTGGGGGCACGACTCGCCGACGATTCCGTACCGGCCACCCCTGGGCGTCTTGAAGAGGGTCCAGTTCTCCCCCAGCAGCCGTACGGTCTTGGTGGGTGCCTCATCGAAGTCCTGCTCGAAGGCGATGGGGTACCAGTAGCGCCGCAGCAACTCTCCCATCGGCGTGCCAGGTCCGACCTGGGTGAGTTCCTCGTTCTGCTCCACCGTCAACATGACTTGGTCCTCTCGCGTTCGATGGCTCTCACCTTCGATGGTGAGACAAGGGTGCCGCGGTTCCGTCGGGCGGGCAACAGATGTGTCCCGCCCGACGGAACCTGCTCTCGCATGGTGGTGAGGGTCTGGCTCCGACCTACAGGAGCGTGACGACCCCGTTCGATCCGTCGACCCTGATGCGGTCGCCTGTCTTGATGGTCGATGTCGCAAACCCCGTGCCGGTGACCGCCGGAAGGCCGTACTCCCGGCAGACGATCGCTGCGTGACTCATCATGCCGCCAGTGTCGGTGACGGTCGCCTGGATCTTGCCGAAGATCGGCGCCCAGGACGGGGCCGTCAGCGGCGCGACCAGGATCTCGCCCTCCTGGACCTCGCTGATCTGGTCGGGGCTGAAGATGACCCGTGCCGGACCCTCGACGACGCCCGGCGATGCGGACATGCCACGCAATTGGCCGTCCTCACCGGCGCCGCCACCGAGCCAAGCACCGACGCTCTCCGTCGTGATGCCCCAGAGCATCACGGTGAAGGGCTCGGTGATCACCTCCGGCGGAACCCCCATCGCGGGAGTCGGCTTCCACGAGGACAGGGCCGCGTGGATCCCACGACGACGCTCGATCTCGGCCGGCCAGTAGGTCGGTCCTGCGGCAGGAGCCGGAGTCGCCCACGAGTGGAAGTAGTCGAACAAGGCGTCCTCGACCTCGGTGCGCTTGAGGAAGAAGATGTCGGTCGCCTCCGACCAGAAGCCCTCCTTCACGCAGAGCTCACCCAGCTGGCGCATCTTCCGCCAGATCACGGAGTGGCTCCAGTGCTCGACGTAGAAGTTGTGGTTCTCGACATACGGGAACACGACCCGGGCCAGCCCGAGCTTGCCCTGGAAGGCCTCCCGGTCAGCATCGCTCGGCAGGAGTTCGGCGTACTCGGCGACGATGCGATCGCGCTCGGCGCGAATGGCATCCATCGGCCTCGCGAGGTCCTCGCCCTTCTTCAGCATCTCGATGTAGTTGGCGATGAACTCGAACGGGATCTCGACGTTCTCGATCCAGATCTTGTCGGAGTGGTAGAAGCCGGAACCCGTGGAGAAGTTGAACCACGGCTCCGCCGACTCTTGGAAGGAGGCGATCCAGGCGTTGCCCGCGTCGGACCCCTTCAGCACCTGGCAGGTCGCCTCGACATCCCCAGTGGCGAAGGCCTCACCCACACCCGAGTCGACGGCCATGCGCGCAAGCCGCTTGAGCTCCTCGTCTGGCCGGAAGAGGTCCACCTCGACCCCGGCGACCATCTTGGCGATTGCCAGATCGGGGATGTTCGGCCACGCGGCCTTGCAGAAGCCGAAGAAGTCCAGGTAGGCGGCATACCCGAGGTTGAGGAACTCGAAGTGGAACTGCCACAGCTTGAGGGCCAGATCGAGAAGCTTGTGATAGTCGGCCTGGATCTTCCAGCCCGAGCCGACGCCCGCACCCGACTTCACGACGCCGTCAGCGTCCTCGATCTCGGGCAACGGATCGAAGTCGATGGTCTCGAGCTCCTTCACGAGGTCGCGGATCTTGATCATCCACTTGTCGTAGAGGTCGTTCCAGTTCATGAAGTAGAAGCCGGCTCGGTCCATGAAGTTCGCGACACGAGCCTCGATGTCCGCCTCAGGCGCGGGCACCGGCGTGAGGTACGCGTAGCCGTTGAGGATCCGGAAGTCGATGCCGTTCGCCGGAGGCACCTGCAGGTGCCGGGTGTTGTACTGAGACAACGACGTGATCGCGTACTCGTACAGCGTGGCGTCCCATGGGCGCAGCGCGTTCGGCCAGTGGACGCCGTCCTGGAACCAGAACATGGAGTCCTCATAGTCACGGCGACCCTCCGAGAAGAGCGACGAGTACGTATAAAGCTGCTGCCAGCCCTCGGCGCCCGCGGGGGCCGGGATCTCAAAGGGGCTGGGGAACCGATCTGCCATGCGAACTCCCTCTCTGAACTGCTGCCGTGCACGGATGGGACGGATTCAACACCTAACTCTTGCGACTGTTGAGCGGATTCATCAACGTGGACACGATGCTCGCCATCATGTCCGCACCCCCCGTGGTCGTCGGGGAATCCGCGACCTTCTTGCTCCAGACCGTCTCCGGGCGCGACTGGAGGAGCACGACGTTCTCTCCATCAGGAAGGTCGGCATCGACTGCCCACTCGATGTCCTGAGGGCAGCCGTAGTGACGCTCGGCGGTGCGGGCCAGGCGCGCAATGGCCTTGATCTGAGCATCCGTCAGGCAGGCATCCGTCGCGCGGCTTCCCTCGAGTGGCTTCTTGACTACATGGTCGCCACCGTCGAGGGTGAATTCGACCTCCTTCTTGGCGACCTTTCGTCTGCTGATCTCGTAGAGGACCTTGTCCACGAGGAAGTTGTCGGGCGTCACCTCTCCAGAGACCACTCCCTCGCCGAACCCCCAGGCAGCGTCGATGGCGATGGTCGACCGGTCGCCATCAGAGGGGTTCAGGGTGAATGCGACGCCCGCCGAGATCGGGCGGACCATCTTCTGCACGACGACGCTCATCTCTACCGAACGATGCTCGTATCCCATCTCGACCCGGTAGCAGGTGGCTCGATCGGTGAACAGCGACGCCCAGCAGCGGCGCACCGCGTCGATGACGGCATCCGCACCCCGAACCCATAGGTAGGTGTCGTGCTCCCCGGCGAAGGACGCGTCGGGAGAATCCTCGCTCGTGGCCGATGAGCGCACGGCCACGGGGACGTCGTTCGTGCTGCTGCGCCGGCACAACTCGTCGTACGCCTGCCGCAGGCTCTCCTCAACGTCAGGGCCCATGGGCATCTCGGCGATGTGCGTGCGAATGCGTCCGCATCGGTCGGTGACCATGTCGGTGTCACGGGTGTCGAGGCCATGCAGCAGTCGTGCGAGAGTCGCGTCGAGGTCGGCCGCATCCCTCGACACGCGGTAGGCGCTGGTGGTGAGCGCATATCCCGGTGGCACGGGGAGCCCGGCACCGGTCATCTCGCCCAGACTCGCGGCCTTGCCCCCGACTTCCAGCTTCAATCCATCCCAGTAGCCCTCGAACCACATGATGTGCGACGTCATGAACGCGCCTCCCTGGCCTGCAGTGACGTGGGGACAGCTTCGCCCGAGAGTCCCTCCCACCAATCCGGCAGCTCGGAGAGCTGCGGCACCTGCACTTCGGACACCCGATTGCGGTAGGCGAGGAAGGCTCCGCGGTCACCCTCCATGAGCTTCACGATGACCTCCTCGGTGTTGTACGGCTCACCCGGGTCGTATCCGTGCGCCGCCATGGCGAAGACCCGGATCGGCCCCGAGTGGGTGGCCACGATGAACCGGTCTCCGGGGTTCTCCTGCTGGATGCGACGGATGCCGGCCCAGAACCGGCGCACCGTGGCGGACGGAGGCTCGAAGCACAGCATCGGAATCTGGGTCCAGTAGGTGATCGGATCGCCCCCGCCCTGCTGGGTGCGCCAGAATCGATCGACCTCGACCAGCCACACCGGTCGATCCCCGTGCGCGACGCGTTCGTACTTCTCCATCTCCTTCTGGTAGAGCCGAAACGCGCCGGTGACGTCTCTAAGGCCCTCCGGCGTCCAGACCTGGAAGTTTCGGAACTCCTCCATGCCGTCGATCTCCGAGACCTCGGCGGTGCGGCCCCACATGGTGAGTCCGTCGAGGAGCCCACGGCGGAGGTGCTCGGCGGTCTGCCTTGCGCGATTCGTCTCGGCGCACACGATCCGGATGCGCTCCCCTTCGCGGACACCCTTGCTGATGTCGAACCCGCGGCGATGCGCCTGCCAGCCACCGAGCGGAGTGAGACCACTCTCCGTCGAATAGCCCTGGGTCTCTCCGTGACGGATGATGTGGACCTGGGTCAGGGTCTTGGGCCCGGCGCTCACGGCATCCGGCGGAACGATCTCCTTGGTCTTCGTCATGCGCGCCCGCGCCTGGGTGACCCCGAGATCCACGCCCTCCCATTCCGGAACCGGTGCCTCGAGCGGATTGGCTCCACTGCGGCGATCACGGAAGCGGCGCAGGTACAGAGGTGTGTCTTTGTCGATGCCCCGATCGACGATCTCGTGCGGCTTGCCTCCCTGGCCCTCGCGCTCGAGGTAGCGCTGGAGGTAGGCGGGAGCGTCGTTGCGCTCGGTGCGGGGCAGTGTCGGCAGTGCCGGCGGTGGCTGCAGCTCTGATGTCGTCATGTCGTCCCCGTCAGCTGTGGGTCGTCAGGAACCGTTGGTTCACGACGCCGTCGTAGTAGAAGATCGCGCGACCCATCTCAGCCTCGGTCCAGGTGACCGGGGGCTCCTCAGGATCCACCCAGTACCCGCCGGTGAACGCCTCGTTCCGGTTGCCTGCGGGATCGAAGAAGTAGATGCAGTGCCCACGTGTCGCCCCGTGTCGCGTGGGATTCGTCTCGATGCGAACACCGTGGTAGGCGAGTACGTCCGCCACCTCGCGGATCTGGTTCCAGTCATCCACCCACCACGCGAAGTGATGCAGCCCTCGGTCCTGGCCCGTGACCAGTGCGATGTCGTGGCTGTGATGTGAGCGCTCCAGCCACGTGGCCACCTGGAAGCCGTCGTCGCCGAGAATCTGCTCCGTGAGGTGGAAGTCGAGCACGTCGACCAGGAACCTGGTGTTGAGGGCGACGTCCTCGCAGGTGAGGAAGATGTGATCGAGCCGCGGCGGTGCGAAGCCGACGAGACCCAGAGGCTTGGGCGGCGGATTGGTGTTCGGCAGCAGGTTGCCCACCTGCTCCATGCCGTGAACGAGCTCCATGACATGGCCACCGGGAATCGCGAACCGGATGGCCTCGCCGTGCCCCGGCCCGATTTCCCCGGCAGAGAAACGCACTACATCAACGCCCGCATCGGCGAGACGCAGCGTGTAGAGATCGAGGTCTTCAGCCTCGGAGACCTTCCAGCCCATGTGATTGAGGCCGTAGGTCGGCGCGAAGGTGAGGATCAGCGAGTGGTGCTGATGCTCGTCCCAGCACTTGAGGAAGACGCGATCAGGTTCGCGAGCCGTCTCGTACATGCCCACGACCTCGGTGTAGTAGGCCGTGGCGAGTTCGAGGTCGGGAACACGGATCTCGACGTGCGAAAGGCGCAGGATGCTCATGTGTGCACCGACATGAAGCGCTGGTTCACTTCACCCTCGTAGTAGAAGACGGCGCGGCCGATGTTGTCCTCGGTCCACGTGATGGTGGGGAAGTCCGGATCGGGCCGGTATCCCCCGGTGAACACCTCGTTCCGGGTGCCCAGGGGGTCGAAGAAGTAGATGGTGTTGCCCCGCGTGATTCCGTGACGCGTGGGTCCGACATCGATCTGGATTCCGTTGTAGGCGAGGATGTCGGCCGAGCGGCGCACGTGGTCCCAGTCATCGAGCCACCACGCGAAGTGATGCAGGCCCCCGTTCTGGCCGGAGACGATCGCGAGGTCATGGGGACGGTGAGAGGTCTCCATCCACACGGCCAACTGGTGTCCGGCGCCATCGACCAGTTGCTCGGTGAGGCGGAAGCCGAAGACGTCCTGGTAGAACTGCGCTGAGTCGCCGACCTCCTCCGCGGTGACCAGCACGTGGTCCAGCCGGGGTGGCGCGATGCCCTTGAGTCCCTCCACGAAGGGCGCCGGATTGATCGAGGCCGTGGCACGGCCGGTCATCTCGACGTCGTGCACCAGTTCCATCTGCTGACCTGACGGGGTCTCGAAGCGGATCGACTCCCCCTGGCCGACCGACTCGCCCTTGGAGATCCGCTGCACAGGGAACCCGTACCGCTGAACGGCGTTCTCGAGCTCGTCGAGGTCGGACTCGCGCTCCACCTTGAAGCTCATCTGGTCAAAGCCGACGCGAGGCCCGTAGGTCAGCCTCAAGGAGTGGTGGTTGGGCTCGTCCCAGCACTTCAGGAAGACCGAGTCGTCTGTCCGCTCCACCTCGAGGAGCCCGATGACCTCGGTGTAATAGGCGGTCGCCAGGTCCAGGTCGGTAACGGTGATGTCGACATGTCCCAGTCGGAGAATTCCCATCCACGCTCCCGTGTGCCGGTTGACCTCGGTCCATGGCTCCCATGTGCCGTGCCGCGGACGCTAGACAGGAAGTGTCCCGCATGGAAGTACAGCGTCCCCACATGCGGGACGCATCCTGCTAGCGTCCCGCGACATGGCCGGTGAACGCGGACCCGAGGCGATGCGCAGCGCCATGGCCGACTACGTGGACTCCGTGCATCGGGCCTACCTGGAGGCCTCAGCCTCGCTTCCGCCGGGCGAGCGTGCCCGGCTGCCACTCGCAGCGTCGGGCACCTTCACGGTGGCGGCCGTGGGAACCCGATACCTGCACGTGGTGGCCACGACGGATCCGCTGCCGGCGCCCACAGGCCCCGAGGTCAGCCTCGACTGCCATCAGGGGGACCTGACATGGCAGCTGCGCTTCTTCGACCCGGTCGTCCTTCCCGACCTGGGCCTGCTGGATGAGAGCGAAGGACCTCAGCAGCAGCGCGTGCGCGACATCCTGGGCCTCACCGGCGTGGTGTACCACCTCACGGTGCCTCCCGGTGGCGGCCTGACCCCTCACCATGCCCTGCACTCCGGGACCGGGTTGGCGCACAGCCACGCGGCTGCCGCCCGCGACTACGAGTCAATGACGGCCCTGGTCCCCCGCCACGCGGATCTCCTGGCCGAGATGCACACCGCGGAGACGGCCGGTCTGCAGGCCTGCGTGGTTCTGATCGCCCAGCGCCTGGCACCCTGGGACGAAGCAGTGATCGCACTTCAGCCGGGCGTGAGTCCTTCGGTGGACGCCCGCCGTCGACTTCTGACAGCCCTCAGGGAGCGGGGATGATCCAGGCCGAGTCCGATGACGCCGCGCCCGACGTGCACGAGACCGCGTCAGTTGACCCTGCCCAGGTGGGACGCCAGCACTCGACACTGTCGAGCGTCCGAAACGCCGCACGATTGCTCAAGGAGTTCTCCTACGGCAGTCGCGAGATCGGCGTCACGGAGCTGTCCCGACGCCTGGGGATCGGAAAGAGCACCGCCCACCGTCTTCTGCACACGCTGGCCGAGGAGCGACTCCTCGAGCGCGATCCCTACACGGGCGCATACCGACTCGGGCTCGCCATGTACGAACTCGGCTCGGTGGTGTCCGCCCATACGGACATCCACGAGGCATGCTCGCCGGTCATCGATGAGCTTCGCAATGCGACCCGGGAGACGGTTCAGGTAGGCGTCCTCGACGGACGCGAGGTGGTGTACGTCGAACGTCGCGAGAGCCCGCAGGCCATTCGCCTGTTCGGTCGGGTCGGGCACCGAAACGACGCCTACTGCACGAGCACCGGCAAGGTACTCCTCGCACACCTGCCCAGTGAGCGACTCGAGACGATGCTGATCGGCTGGGAACTGCGCCCCCACACACCCTTCACCATCACCGACATGAACAGGCTGAGGCAGCAGCTCGATCTGGTCCGGCAGCGAGGATGGGCCGAACAGGTCAACGAGACAGAGATGGGCGCCGCCTCAATCGCGGCACCCATCCGAAACGGCCTGGGCGAGGTCGTCGCCGCGCTCTCGGTCGCGGGTCCGGCTCAGCGTCTTCAAGGCGACTCCCTCAAGCGATTCGCCCGTCCCACACTGGATGCCGCCCAAGCGATCAGTCGCCGCATGGGGTTCCGCGATGCGGTACCCCGTGACCAGGTCCACCAGCAGCGCTGATAGGCATGCGCTGCATCCCGATCGACACAGGAGAGGATTTCGGATGACCCTCACCGAGGCTCAGGCTCGCGAGCACGCCGACCTACTTCTGCAGGCGCGCGACTCGGGAGTTCCGATCGCACCGTTCACAGACGCGGACCCATCGCTCGGGATGGCGGACGGATACGCGATCCAGACGCACCTCGTGCAGTCCCTTCTCGACCGTGGGGACTCGATCGTCGGCTACAAGCTGGGATTGACATCTCGGCCGATGCAGGAGCTCCTGGGCGTGGACTCTCCTGATTTCGGGCCGGTCTTCGCCTCAGGGGTCTATCGCGATGGAGCCGAACTTCCTGTCGATCGATTCATCGCTCCGAGGATCGAGGCGGAGATCGCGGTGGTTCTCGAACAGGAGCTGTCCGGCCCGGACTGCACGCCGCTGGCGGCGCTGCGCGCGTCGGCAGGCCTGGTTGCCGCATTGGAGATTGTCGATTCGCGTATCGAGGGGTGGCGGATCAAGTTGGCCGACACAGTCGCAGACCTCGCCAGCAGTGGAGCCATAGCGCTGTCGAGCACGGTGGTACCCATTGCCGGGGTCGATCCGCGACTGGTGGGCATGGTGTTCACACGCAATGGCGAGGTGATCGCCACCGGTGCAGGCGCGGCGGCACTCGGCGACCCCATGGCAGCCGTGTCCTGGCTGGCCAACACGCTTGCGCCGATGGGTGTGAGTCTGCCGGCGGGGAGCGTGATCATGACCGGAGCACTGCATGCCATGTGCCCGGTGTCGCCCGGCGACGTGTTTCGAGCCGACTTCGATCGACTCGGTCCGATCACGGTTCGCATGGCGAATGGCTAGAGAAGGACGATGTGGATGAGTGACTCAGGGAGGGCCTTCGGATGCGTTGCGTGATTCTTGGGTCGGGGAACATCGGGACTGATCTGATGATGAAGCTGCATAAGGGCACGGATGCGTCTGGTTCGGGTGCGACGCCGTTGGAGTTGGTGGCGTTGGTGGGTATTGATCCGGCTTCTGATGGTCTGGCGCGGGCGCGGCGATTGGGTTTCGAGGCGTCGCATGAGGGTCCTGGGTGGATTCTGGATCATGCTGATGAGGTCGATCTGGTCTTCGATGCGACGAGTGCGTACGTGCATAAGGCGCATGCGCAGGAGTATGCGGATGCGGGGATCGTGGCGGTGGATCTGACGCCCGCGGCGATCGGACCGAAGGTCATCGCGGCGGTGAACCTGACGGAGCATGTGGGGGCTCCGAACGTCAACATGGTGACGTGCGGGGGTCAGGCGACCACGCCGATGGTGTACGCGGTTTGTCGGGCGGTGGACTCGCTGCCGTATGCGGAGATGGTGTCGACGGTCTCCAGCCGCAGTGCTGGGCCCGGGACACGGCAGAACATCGATGAGTTCACCAAGACGACGTCGACGGCGTTGCGGGAGATCGGCGGGGCGGACACGTCCAAGGCGATCATCATCCTGAATCCGGCGGAGCCGCCGATCATGATGCGCAACACGGTGTTCGCGGGGTTGCCGGAGGGCACCGATCATGCCGCGGTGCTGGACTCGATCCATCAGATGGAGGCCGAGGTGCAGGCGTACGTGCCGGGGTACCGGCTGAAGAACCGGCCGGTGATCGAGACGGGCCCGTATTCGACTCCCGGTGGGGTGGTGCCGCATCGGGCGGTGATCCTGCTGGAGGTCGAGGGCGCCGGTGACTACCTGCCGCCCTACGCAGGAAACCTGGACATCATGACGGCGGCAGCGCAGCGCATCGGCGAGGCCATCGCCCACCACAGCGCCGCCCAGAAGGCAGGAGCGCAGGCATGAGCACGGGTGTGGACTACCGGTTGATCGACTCCACGCTGCGGGACGGGTCGCATGCGATCAGTCACCAGTACTACGCCGACGATGTCGTCGCGATCGTGCGCGGCCTGGACGCAGCCGGGGTGCAGGTCATCGAGATCGCCCACGGAGACGGCCTGGGCGGGTCCAGCTTCAACTACGGCTTCAGTGCGGTGCCGGAGAAGGAGCTGATCGCCCGCGCCTGCGACGCGGCGACCAACGCGAAGATCGCATGCCTGATGCTGCCCGGCATCGGCCTGGCCGACGACCTGCGGGAGGTCAACGAACTCGGCGTGCAGGTCGCCCGCATCGCGGTCCACTGCACCGAGGCCGACATCACCGAACAGCACATCAAGGTCGCCAAATCCCTCGGCATGGAGGCCATCGGCTTCCTGATGATGGCCCACATGAACTCCCCCGAGGGCCTGGTCGAGCAGGCCCGACTGCTGCAGTCCTACGGCGCCGACACCATCTACATCGCCGACTCCGCCGGAGCGATGACCACGACCGACGTGCGCCGCCGCGTCAACGCCCTCGTGCAGGCCCTCGACGTACCCGTCGGCGTCCACGCCCACAACAACCTGTCCATGGCCGTGGCGAACTCCATCGCCGCCTACGAGGAAGGCGCCACCAACCTCGACGGCACCAGCGCCGGCCTCGGCGCCGGAGCCGGCAACTGCCCCACCGAGATCCTCGCCGCCGTGTCCACCAAGTACGGCATCACCACCGGCGTGGACCCCCTGGCCCTGATGGACCTCGCCGAGGAGATCGTCCGACCCCTCATGCCCCGCGCCCAGGTCATCGACCGCGCCGGACTCATCCTCGGCTACGCCGGCGTCTACGGCAGCTTCCTGCTCCACGCCGAACGCGCCGCCGAACGCTACAACGTCCCCGTCGCAGAAATCCTCCTCGAACTCGGCCAACGCCAAGTCGTCGGCGGACAAGAAGACATGATCATCGACGTCGCCCTCGAACTCGCCACCCAGCACGCCGCCCGAGAGACCACACCATGACCTCCACGCGAGACCACGCCATGACCTCCACGCGAGACCACGCCGACCTGCCGAAGGACGAGATCGCCCGCACTCTCATCGAGGCGGCACGTCAACGCACCGGTGTCGCGCCCCTCACCGACACCTACCCGAATCTGGACTTCGACACCGCCTACGAGGTTCAGGATGCCGTGGTCAGTGCGCGCGTGACTGCTGGCGCCACCGTCGTCGGAGCCAAGCTCGGCCTGACGAGCCGAGCCAAGCAGCTGCAGATGAGCGTGGACCGCCCGCTGTACGGATTCCTCACCGACGATATGCAGATCGACACCGGCGATCACCTGGTCTGTGGCGACTTCATTCAGCCGCGATGCGAGCCCGAGATCGCCTTCCTGCTCGCGACCGATCTTCAGGGCCCCCAGGTGACGGCCGCTCATGTGCTCGCGGCCACGGCACTCGTGTTCCCGGCCATCGACGTCCTCGACTCCCGGTTCTCCGGCTACAAGTTCACCTTCATGGACGTCATCGCCGACAACTCCAGCTGTGCA
>CAIZPS010000255.1 GCA_903934925.1 uncultured bacterium
AGTGATCAAGAAGACCGAGCCCCACCAGAATCGTTCGAGCATCCACCCGCCCAGGACCGGACCCAGCGCGGCGAAGCCCCCACCCAGTCCGGACCACAGAGCGATCGCACGCACGCGAGCGCCCCCGGAATAGAGAGCGGAGATCAGCGACAGCGTGGTCGGGAAGAGCATGGCCGCGGCAACGCCGCCCATGAGCCTTGCCAGAGCCAATGCCTCACCGTTGGGCGCATACGCGGCCAGGAAGGCCGTGGGCACGGTGAGGATGCAACCCAGGACGAAGAGCAGCTTGCGTCCGTACCGGTCACCGACGGCGCCGAGATAGAGCACTGTCGAGGCGAGACCCAGCGCAAAGGCGTCCGCAATGACGTTGAGCTGATCCTGATCAGCTCCGAGATCGACCCCGATCGTGGGAAGCGCGACGTTGGCGATGCTCAGGTTGATGTTGGCGACGATCGCCCCCGTGACGAGAGCGAACAGCACCCACGCACTGCGCGGCGGCTTCCCCGTCCCAGTCACGCATATACCGTAGCCGCGAGTGGCCACTGGGCACCGCGAGTGGCCACTGGGCACCGCGAGTGGTCACTGGGCACCGCGAGTGGTCACTCACGCGCCAGCGTCAACGTGCGGGCACCGGCTCCGGTTCGTCATCGGTCAGCTCATCCTCACCGGGCTCGATCTGGACCCGTGGCAGCACACGGTCCAGCCAGCCTGGCAGCCACCAATTCGCCCGGCCGAGCATCGACATCAGCGACGGCACAAGAACGAGTCGGACGATGAACGCGTCGATGATCACCGCCGAAGCCAACGCGAGACCGAAGAGCTTGATCGTGCTGTTGGTGCTGGGCACGAAGGCGAGGAACACGCTGGCCATGATCGCCGCGGCGATCACCACGACGCGACCGGAGCCGGCAAGGCCCCGTCGCACCGATGTCAGGTTGTCGCCGGTGCGCATCCATTCCTCCTGCATGCGGGATACCAGGAACACCTGATAGTCCATGGAGAGCCCGAACAGGATGGAGAACACCATGATCGGCAGGAAGGGGAAGATCGGACCCGTACTCGCAACACCGAGCAGACTGCTGAACCAGCCCCACTGGAAGACCGCCACCGTGATGCCCATCGCCGCAGCAAAAGACAGCAGGCTCGTGAGGGCGGCCGTCAAAGGGACCACCAGCGAGTGGAACAGCAGCACCAGCGCCAGGAATCCCAGGCCGATCACGATCGCCAGGAAGATCGGCAGCGCATCACCCAGCACTGTCGTGAAGTCGCTCGTGATCGCCTGCGTTCCGCCCACGTACAACTTCACACCCGTCTGCTCCTCCAGCGCAGGATTCGTCTCACTGCGCAGTCGATCGAGCAGTTGCGTAGTCGCCTCGTCCTGCGGTGCGCTCGTCGGATAGACCGCGATCGCCTGCACGGTCTGAGGATCTCCACCCCCGTCGCCCGCACTCGCCTGCGCGAGCTTGCCGAATACCGCGAGAGCCTCGAGGCTCGGTGAGGTTCCGGCCACGCCCTCAGTCGACGCAAGACCGGCCACCACCTGGCCGAAAGCCTCCGGCGATGTCGCGCCGGCAAGGTCGGCGACCACGAGGAACGGGCCGTTGACACCGGGACCGAAGCCCTCGGCGCGAAGGTCGTAAGCGATCCGCGCAGGCGCCCCCTCGGGCTTGCCCGAGTCGTCAGCGAAGCCCTGCCGCAGTCCGAAGAGCGGGATCGCGAGGACGACGACAACGCCGAGTGCCAGCAGAGCAGGGATGATCGGCCGCTTCTGCAGGAATCGGCCGTACTGGGCCCACGCCCGGCCCTCGGGACGGTCCGCCATGGAGCCCGGCTTCTTGCCCCAGGGCAGACGCCAGGCGAGGGCCTTCGTGCCCATGAGGCTCAGCAGCGCCGGCAGCATCCACAGTGCCGAGAGCATGACGGCGAGCACCGTCACGGCCGCGCCCACTGCGAGACCGTTGAAGAAGTTGATGCGCAGGACGAACAGGCCAAGCAGAGCGATGATGACGGTGCTGCCCGCGAACAGCACGGCCCTGCCAGCGGTCTCCACCGACTCCATGGCAGCACGCTTCGGCTCGTGGCCGTGCAGGACCGCCTGTCGGTATCTATTCATGACGAACAGCGCGTAGTCGATGCCGACGCCCAGCCCAATCATCGCCGCGAGGGTGGGAGCGAAGGTCGCGACGTCCAAGAAGTTGGCAACGAGGAGAACGCCCATCTGGCCCATCGTCAGACCCACGAGCGCGACGACGATCGGCATCCCTGCCGCCACGATGGACCCGAAGGCGACGAGCAGGATGATGATGGCGACCAGCAGGCCGATGGCCTCACTGCTCGGCGGCTCCTGCCCCGCGAACTCCAGCACCTGGCCCTGCGCGCCGGCCCGAAGCCCGTCGGCGTTCAACCCTTTGACGGCCGCAATGATCGCCTTGGCGTCTTCGGCGCCCACCTCGAGCTCGCCGTTCGGCCCCACCATGAAGGTGACCTGCGAGTAGGCCACGCTGCCGTCCGGGCTGACCGTCGAGAACTGCTTCGCCAGAACCTGCATCTCCTCGGGCGTGAGGGAGGAGAGGGCTGCCATGTCGAGCGCGGGAGCCGGGCAGTCGGTGCCGAGTGATGCCCCCTGCGGTTGGAGCGGGTTCGTCACGCACGTGACCGACGGGAGAGACGCGATCTCCTCGAGGACCGGGAGCACCCGTTCGGCGACCTCCGGGTCCGTGGCACTACCGGAATCCGGAGACCAGACGATCGTGGCGCCCCCATCGACGCGGCTGGTGTCTGTGCCGCTGGAGATCAGCAGGTCGGTGGCCACCTTGGATTCGGTGTCGGGCAGGTCGAAGGAGTCATTGAACTCTCCGCCCAGCTGCGTCCCGAGTCCCACGATCGCAATGAGCGCGATGAACCACGAGATGAGGGCGATGACCGGGCGCCGCACGGCCCAGGCGGACAGGACGGGCATGTTTCCTCTTTCATCCGAAGAGCGCCCATCAGGCGCCGTGGGCCACGTTAGACCAACTGGTGATAGCGAACGCTACCGTACCTAAACTGTCAAATCAGGAGACGCCACCGTCTTCTATTCCTGCTACTCTCCACAGATGCCGAACTCCACCGTCCGCCGCCGTGGAGAGGCCCTGCGCGAGGCCGTCGCTGACGCGACGCTGGCCGAGATCGCCGAGAACGGCCTCCGAGGCGCCTCCATGGACGGCATCGCCCGCCGTGCTGGCACGGGGAAGTCCACGCTCTACCGTCGTTGGCCCAACGTCCGCGCCCTCGCGCTCGACGTCTTCATCATGACGATGGAAGAGAACCTTCCCGCCACAGACCTCTCGTCGGGCAGCCTCCGAACGGACTTGCTGACGTCCATGATGAGCCTTTCCGAGGCACTGGCGGGTGATCTGGGGGTGGTGCTGCGCGAATTCATCTCCGAGGGAGCCCACGATCCGTTGCTCGTCGAGGAGTTTCAGGTGCGCTTCGGGCTGCCCAAGCAGGCCGAGCTCATCGCGATGCTGCAGCAGGCCATGGTGCGCGGTGACATTCCCCCCGGGCCGATCGATCCCTACGTGCTCGAGCTGCCGGCTGC
>CAIZPS010000256.1 GCA_903934925.1 uncultured bacterium
AGCGAGCCTCCGGCGACTGGAATGGACTTCCACCGTTCCCCACTCCAGAGGAGGAATCCATGACCACCATGACACCGACCCGATCCAGCATCGTCTCCACCTCGCGTGCGCCACTGCCCTATCTGATGTCCTGGCTCGACTCGCTCTGGCCCGCTGAGGTCGACCTTGCATTGCGCACCACGCATGGGATCCGGGTGGAGGAGTTCTCGCGCAATGGCGACTTCGTGCTCCGTGCGGAACTCCCGGGCGTCGACATCGACAAGGACGTCGACGTCACCGTTGGCGACGGCGTGCTGACGATCGATGCGACCCGCGAGCAGCTCACCGAGGAGGAGCGTCGGACCGAGTTCAACTACGGTCGCTTTCATCGAAGCATCCTGCTGCCGCCAGGCGTGGATGACGACGCCGTGAGCGCGACATACGCGGACGGCATTCTCGAGGTGACCGTGCACATGCCGACGCAGGCGGCCGAGCGCCACGCCGTTCCGATCTCCCGGAACCGGTGAGCGACATGGACTACTCCTACGGGGGACCTCTGACGGTCGCCATGATGAGCACCTACCCGCCCACCGCCTGCGGGCTGGCCACCTTCGCGTCTGCCCTCGAGCGGGCGATGATCCAGGCCGGGCATGAGGTGCGCTTCATTCGAGTCGATGACGGAACGCTGGAATCCGACGGGGGCTACCGCACAGCCGGCCAGCTGCTGGCAGGCTCCCTGCCGAGCGTTCGCCGTGCCGCGCAATTGCTGTCGGACGCCGACATCGCCATCGTCCAGCACGAGTACGGCATCTACGGAGGACGGGACGGCGAGGAAGTGCTCGACGTTCTGCGTCTTGCCGACGTGCCCCTCATCACCGTGCTCCATACGGTGCCGACGTTGCCCACGCCCAACCAGCGCCGCATCCTCGAGGAGCTCGCGCGACTGTCGTCGCAGTTGGTCGTACTGACCTTCAGCGCCCGGGACCGACTGCTGACCGGGTACCAGATCGACCCGGCCTCGGTCAGCGTCATCCCGCACGGTGCGATCGTGGTCGACCGATTCCGAGGGTCGCGGCTGCTGCCGACCGCGCGCCGGCCCCAACTGCTCTCCTGGGGGCTCATCGGACCGGGCAAGGGCCTGGAGTCGGTCATCGATGCCATCGGTGATCTGGCTGCCGCCGATCACCAGGTCGACTACACCATCGCCGGGCGCACCCATCCGAAGGTCGCGCGTCAGCAGGGCGAGAGCTACCGCGGCTCGCTCGTACGGCGTGCCCGGGATCGCGGCGTGCTGCGCCATGTGCACTTCGACCAGTCGTACCGCGGCGCCGAGCACCTCGCCCACTACGTCGCCTCGAGTTCTGTCGTGGTGCTCCCCTACTCGTCGACCGACCAGATCGTCTCGGGCGTCCTCGTCGACAGCATCGCCGCGGGCCGACCCGTCATCTCGACAGCATTTCCCCACGCGCGCGAGTTGCTCGCCAATGGGGGCGGGATCCTCGTCGACCACGGGGATCACGACGGGCTCGTGGAGGCGATTCGCGCCGTGACCCGAGACCCGGGCCTTCTGGCGCGACTCACGGCCGAGGCCCAACGACTGGCACCCCAGCACAGTTGGCCATCCGTGGGACGGCAGTATGCGCAGCTCGCCGCGCACCTGACCTCGCGCCTCGAGCCGATTCCGGCCTGACGTCATGTGGGGCTACCAACTCGGACACCTGAATCAGCTGACGGCCGATGTCGGCATGCTCGAGCACGCCACGCTGGCTCACCCCCTCGTGGGGCACGGCTGCTGCACCGACGACAACGCCCGACTCCTCGTGATCATGACGCGAGAGCCCGACGAGGGGGCAGCGCACCGAATGGGGCGCATCGCACTCGACTTCGTCCTGCGGGCGCAGGCGGACTCGGGCCTCATGCACAACCGGCTCCTGCACGACGGCTACTGGCGCTGGGTCGACACCCCGAGCACGGAGGATCACTGGGGCAGGGCCCTGTGGGGACTGGGAGTCGCTGCGGCTGCTCACCCGAATCCAGGCGTGCGAGCGCGGGCCCAGTGGGGATTCGAGAGAAGTGCACGCCAGAGATCCCCCTGGCTGCGCTCCATGGCCTTTGCCGCACTGGGCGCCGCGGACCTGCTCATGCAACAGCCACGGCACGCCCTCGCCACCAGCCTGCTCGTCGACGCGGTCATCGACCTGCTGCCTTCGTCCGGAGCTGGCTCTCCATGGCCGGAGGATCGACTCGCCTACGCGAACGGGGCGATTCCGGAGGCGCTGATCGCCGCAGGAGCGGCCCTCGGCACTCCCGAGGTGACGGCCCGCGGACTGGACATGCTGCATTGGCTGATGGACGTGCAGACGAGAGACGGTCACCTGTCCGTCGTCGGACAGTCGGGCCGCTCTGTCGCTGACCGCGGCGTGCAGTTCGACCAGCAGCCCATCGAGGTCGCGGCTCTTGCCGATGCCTGCTGGCGCGCGTGGACACTCACTGGTGACTCGCACTGGCGCGAAGCAGTGGCGATGTGCGGGCAGTGGTTCCTCGGCGAGAACGACAGCAGGACCGTCATGTTCGATCCGCTCACCGGCGGTGGCTACGACGGTCTCGAGCCAGGGGGCTGCAACCTGAATCAGGGGTCGGAGTCCACCATCGCCCTGGTCTCCACCATGCAGCGGGCGCGCGCCCTGCTGCCCTATCCGCAGCATCAGCGCCTGCAGTCATCCGCGCCTTCACTGCCTTCCCCTGCGTCTGCGTCTGCGCCCGACTCAGCGCCTGCGCCCGACTCAGCGCCTGCGCCCGCCGAGCGCGTCGCCGCGGTGCACAGATGAGGCCGCGCTGCGAGGTGACGATCACGGACATCGCGCTGAACCCGGACGCGTCCCGGGTACTCGCCAAACCGTTCGTCCCGGGCCTGGAGGATGTCGGGCCCACCGGCTCCCGGGCTGGCGCCGTGATCGAGCGGATCCTGCGCCTGGACGAGTCAGAGGTTTCTGACGCGCTCACCGATGTCACCAAGCGTTTCGCCGGACGGCACCGGGACATCGAGGCCATCTGGCACGCGCAGTCCGAGAGAGTGCTGCCTCTGATGAACGGCGGCCACCCCCTCAGTGCAGCACGGAAGCTGCTGATCGGCGCCTACTTCACGCACGAGTACGCCATCGAGGGCGCGGCCCTGGCCAACCCGTCGATGGTTCCGTGGCTCGACACGGCCAGCGATGGATCACAGGCCTTCGTGCTCAGCGTGCGGTGCATCGGAGAGGGGCATCGCTCGGCCATCGGGTTTCGCACCGGTGCGGTGACCGCTGACGGCAGCATCCGGATCGACCCTCCCTCCCGATTCGTGACGTACGCCGGTGGGGAGCCGGGCGTCCACAGTCGACGCGTGTTCCACGCCCGCCTCGACAACCTCGGTCATGACCTCGACGAGCTCGCGCAGCTGCTCTCCATGCTTCCCCCGATGTTCGACGACGCCGACCTCGGCTCCGCCCTCGCTGCCCTGACCGGCAGCTCCCCGCGACCCAGCACGGACCTGATGACACACGCCAACGCCCTGTCGCAGTGGGCGTACCGCGTGGAGTTCCCGGAGGAGACCGAGATCTCCGAACGCGTGCTCTGGCCGCATGCACCGCCGGAGTACCACGGCATGGAGGATGCGCGCTTCGTGCTCTTCCACGGATCAGACGGCGCCGCAACCTACTTCGCCACGTACACGGCGTTCGACCGCAACGTGATCTCGCTGCAGCTGCTGGAGACGAACGACTTCCGATCCTTCACCAGCGGGCCGATGGCCGGTACCGCGGCGCTCGGCAAGGGAATGGCGCTCTTCCCTCGCCAGATCGGGAACGAGTACGTCGCCCTCACCCGGTCCGATCGAGAGACCAACGGCATCGCCATGTCCGATGACCTTCGCCACTGGGAGGCGACCGAGCAGGTGCAGGTTCCGCACGAGGCCTGGGAGGCGACGCAGCTCGGCAACTGCGGCTCACCGATCGAGACCCCCGACGGCTGGCTCGTGCTCACGCACGGCGTTGGACCGATGCGCACCTACAGCATGGGAGCGATCCTGCTCGATCTCGACCACCCCACGAAGGTCATCGGCCGGACCGTGGAGCCGATCCTGGCGCCCAGCAACGCCGAGCGGGACGGGTACGTGCCCAACGTCGTGTACTCCTGCGGAGCGATGGCGCACGGAGACCAGCTCGTCATCCCCTACGGCATCGCCGACCAGCGAATAGGCGTAGCGACGCTCTCACTGCAGGAACTGATCGGCTCCATGGCCTGACCTCTGGCGACGCACCCAGAACAGGGCGTCCGGCCAACGCGGCCGATCAGTCGTAGCCGAGCTCGTGCAGGCGGTCGTCGTCGATTCCGAAGTGGTGGGCGATCTCGTGCACCACGGTGATCTCGACCTCGTCGATGACGTCCTCGACCGTCTCGCACATGGCGAGCGTGGGCAGCCGGAAGATCGTGATCCGATCAGGCAACACCCCGGCGTACCAGGTGCCGCGCTCGGTCAGCGGAATCCCCGAGTAGAGGCCGAGCAGATCCGGGTCGTCCTCCGGTGCGTCGTCCTCCACCACCACCACGACGTTGTCGAGCAGGCGGGCGAGGTCGGGAGGAAGGGTGTCGAGCGCCTCGGCAACGAGCTCCTCGAACTGCTCCCGGCTGACCTCGACCATGGTTCATTATC
>CAIZPS010000257.1 GCA_903934925.1 uncultured bacterium
GTGCCCTGCCCTCCCGCGAGCAGCACGACCTTGTCGTCGTCAAGTGCATTGTTCAGCAGCAGGGCCGTGTCGGCGACGTACGGACGCAGAACGTCGGCGAACTCGAGCAGCTGCTCCACCGTCGCCTCGACGTCGATGCCCCGACGGTTGTAGACCTTGACGAGCACCTGGTTCTTGTTCGCGAGGGCGCCCTCGACCTTCTGGCGCAGGATGGACGGATCGAAGAGGTCCTGCACACGGATACCCAGTCGGGCGATCTTGTCGCTGTAGGTGGGGCCGATGCCGCGTCCCGTCGTGCCGATCTTCGCCTTGCCGAGGAAGCGCTCAGTGACCTTGTCGAGCGTGACGTGATAGGGCGTGATCAGGTGTGCGCCAGCACTGATGATGAGCTTCGAGGTGTCGATGCCCTGCTCGTTGAGACCCCGCATCTCCTCCAGCAGCACGGCCGGGTCGATGACGACGCCATTGCCGATGACAGGTACGACGGACGGGGTCAGGATCCCGCTGGGCAGGAGGTGGAGGGCGAACTTGCGGTCACCGATGACGACGGTGTGACCGGCGTTGTTGCCACCTTGGTAGCGAACGACATAGTCCACGCGACCGCCGAGCAGGTCGGTCGCCTTTCCCTTGCCTTCGTCACCCCACTGGGCACCGACGAGCACGATTGCAGGCACGGGCGGTCAGCCTACCGGCCGCTGGGCTGTGCCCCGGACATGCGTGACGCAAGGGCTCGTCCCAGGGCGTCGCCGGAGAGCCAGGCCGCCTCAACACGGGGGCCGCCCGCCCAGAGGTCGCCCGCGACCCCCACTCGGCCGTCCGGGCTCAACCAGTAGGGCTCCGGGTGTGCCGTGAGCGGCTTGGCGAAGGTCCAGCGGTGAGCGTCGACCCACGCGGGGTAGTCGACGACTCCCAGCACCCTGCGTACCGCAGCCACCGCCTGCGGCACCACGGCGGCGGGATCCTGAAGGTGCCCGGCCGACAGCACCGGGTGCACGTGGGCGACCAGCACGGGCGCGTCATCGCCACGACGTCGTCCGTCATCAGCGATCCACGTGAGCACCAGATCGTCGTTGACGAACACCCCGTCGATGTCGGGCCACGAACGCTCGTCGAACACGCACGTCACGGCGATAACCGGCTCCCACGTGATGGACGAGTCCGGGATGCGGTCATCGAGTCGTCGCGCTTGCGGCACTGGCATGCAGAGCGCGACCGGCTCGTCACTCGGCAGTTCGGTGACGTCGTCACCCGAGCGCACCTCCACGCGTGCGTCGATCATCGACTCGACGACGCTGCGCAGACCACGCGGAGCTGCGAAGCGCATGGGACCCGACCGCACACCCTCAATGCCCTCAGGACCCGCGACGTGGAAGGAGTCAGTCCACGGGCGTACGACACCCGCGGCCGTCCACTGATCGACCTGCGCGACGAACTCCGGCTCCCGGGCGGTGAAGTAGGAAGCACCGATGTCGACCGGTCGCCCGTCGTGAGCCGTTCCGGTGTCACGCAGCATCCGCGATGCCATCCGCCCACCGAGTCGACGCCCGCGGTCGCGGAGCGTCACTTGCACGCCTGCCGCGGCCAAGACATTCGCGCAGGCCGCCCCGCTGATTCCGCCGCCCACGACTGTGACCCGACGGGCGTTGGACATCATCAGTCGCGAGGCACTGACGGATCGCAGTCGTCGATGAAGACCGCGATGCGATCCACCTCAGCGTGCTCACCGATGGCACCGGCTGCCCGGGCCAGTGAGCGCAGGCAGCGCAGGAAGCCCTGGTTCGGCTCGTGGCCCCACGGCACCGGCCCGTGACCCTTCCAGCCACTGCGACGCAGGGCGTCGAGGCCACGGTGGTATCCGACGCGGGCGAAGGCGTACGACTCCACGACCTTGCCCTCCGCCCAGGCCTGATCGCTGAGCACGGCCCACGCCAGGGAGCTGGTCGGGAACTCGCGGACGACCGTGTCGGGATCCACACCGGCCGCCAGCTGCTCGGCAGCGGGGTCGTCCGGGAGGAGTGTGGGAGGGGGCCCGTCGAGGAGGTCCTTGCCGATGGTCATGTGGTCAGCCTGCCACGTCCATGACCAGTCCGCGTAGTGCGAGTGTCCCGTGCGCCTACCTGATGCGGGTGCCGGCCGAGCGAAGGTCGTTGCACGCCTCGACCACGCGGGCGGCCATGCTCTCCTCGGCGAGCTTGCCGTAGGAGCGGGGGTCGTACGCCTTCTTGTTGCCGACCTCGCCGTCGACCTTCAGGACGCCGTCGTAGTTGCTGAACATGTGCCCCGCGATCGGACGCGTGAACGCGTACTGGGTGTCGGTGTCGATGTTCATCTTGACGACGCCGTAGTCGAGCGCCTCGCGGATCTCGCTGAGCAGCGAGCCCGAGCCGCCGTGGAAGACGAGGTCGAAGGGCTTGTCCTTGCCGTACTTGGCACCGACGGCCTTCTGGATGTCGTCGAGCACCTTGGGGGTGAGCACGACGTTGCCCGGCTTGTAGACGCCATGGACGTTGCCGAAGGTCGCTGCCACGAGGTAGCGGCCGCGCTCGCCGAGACCGAGGGCCTCGGCCGTGGCGAGACCGTCCTCGACGGTGGAGAAGAGCTTGGCATCGTGCTTCGCCTCGACACCGTCCTCCTCGCCGCCGACGACGCCGATCTCGATCTCCAGGACCGTGCGCGCCTTGACGGACTCGTCAAGGAGTCGCTGGGCGATCTCGAGGTTCTCGTCCAAGGGCACCGCGGAGCCGTCCCACATGTGCGACTGGAACAGCGGCTCGCGACCGGCGGCCACGCGCTCCTGCGAGATCTTCAGCAGCGGCTCGACGTAGCCGGCGAGCTTCTCCTTCGCACAGTGGTCGGTGTGGAGGGCGACGTTGACGCCATAGGAGCGGGCGATGGAGTGGGCGAACTCTGCGAGTGCCTCGGCTCCGGCGACCATCGACTTCACGGTCTGGCCGGAAGCGAACTCCGCGCCACCGAAGGAGAACTGGATGATGCCGTCGCTCTCGGCCTCGGCGAAGCCGCGCAGCGCGGCGATGATGGTCTGCGAGGAGGAGCAGTTGATCGCCGGGTAGGCGAACTGGCCGGCCTTGGCTCGGTCGAGCATCTCGGCGTAGACCTCGGGGGATGCGATCGGCATCGTGTCACTCCTGGTTCGGCTGGATCGTGGGATATCTGAATCGGGGGATATGACGATGGTGACGTCAGGATGTAAGCGGTGTCATCCTTCCAGAGGTCGCCGCCCGCTGTCACGAGGGGTCGGGGTCCGGCCCGAACCGGTGCTGACGGATCCAGGCATGCATCGCCACAGCAGCGGCGGCACCGACGTTGATCGAGCGGGTGGATCCGTATTGGGCGATATGCAGCACCCGGTCGACCGCGGTCCGGGCCTGCTCGCTCAGCCCGGCCCCCTCCTGCCCGAAGAGCAGGACGCAGGCCTCGGGCAGGTCGGCCGTCTCCAGCGGGACGGAACCGGGGAGGTTGTCGATCCCGATGAGCATGAGGCCGCGCTCATGCGCCCAGGTGGCGAGCGCCGCCGCGTCGTCATGGTGCCGGACGTGCTGATAGCGGTCGGTCACCATGGCCCCGCGCCGGTTCCACCGCTTGCGTCCGACGATGTGCACCTCCTTGGCGAGGAAGGCGTTGGCGGTGCGCACGACGGACCCGATGTTGAAGTCGTGGGCCAGGTTCTCGATCGCTACGTGGAAGGGATGCCGACGCTCGTCGAGATCCGCAACGATCGCCTCGAGGCTCCAGTACCGGTAGCGGTCGACGACATTGCGCCGATCCCCCAGTGACAGCAGCTCCGGGTCGTAGCGCGGATCGTCGGGGAGTGGGCCCGACCACGGGCCGACTCCGACCTCGTCGTCGGTTGGCTCGGTCACGTCACCCGGATCCCGTTCGATCGGACCACCTAGCGCGGCTGCTCACCCGCGAGGTCCGGCGTCTCCCCGACGGAATCCTCGGCTTCCGAGTCCTCCGTTCCGGCGGAACGAGCCGAACGACCGTTCTTCCGGGCACGCAGCAGTTCGACCACAACCGGGATCACCGAGACCAGGACGATGGCGATGAGGATCGGCTCGAGGTACTCCTGCACGAAGGCGAACTGGCCCAGCCAGAACCCGAGCAGCGTCACCCCGACTCCCCACAGGAGTGCGCCGATGATGTTGTACGTGACGAACGTGCGGTAGCGCATGTGACCCACGCCCGCCACCACGGGAGCGAATGTGCGCACGATCGGCACGAACCTCGCGATGATGATGGTCCGCCCACCGAACCGCTCGAAGTACTCCGCTGTCTTGTCGACGTACTCCTGACGGAAGAGGCGGGAGTTCGGACGATTGAACACACGTGGTCCGGAGGCACGGCCGATCTGATACCCCACCTGATCACCGAGGAAGGCAGCGAAGCCGATCAGCGGAGCAACGATCCAGATAGGCGTCTGGATGACGTCAGTGGCGATGAGCAGGCCGGTCGTGAACAGCAGCGAGTCGCCGGGCAGGAAGAAGCCGACCAGCAGGCCGGTCTCGATGAACACGATGGCGCAGACACCGAGTACGGCGAATGCACCGAAGGCCCCGATCAAGTTCTCCGGAGCCAGCCATTCGGGGCCCAGAGCCACCACGGTGTCCATCATCGTCCCCACGCCCTCCACCGCCGCTGCCGTCCTCGTCTCAGCCTAAGTCGCCCGGGTTGCCCAGGTCATCGACGCGGCTACTCCAGACCGAGATCGGCCAGGGAGTAGGCGGCCTTGTAGGGCAGTCCACGATCGATGATCGCCGGACCCGCTCCCCGATCCACGATGACGGCGACACCGACAACGGTCGCCCCTGCCTCCTCGAGCGCTTCGACCGCCGTGAGGACGGACCCGCCCGTCGTCGAGGTGTCCTCGACCGCCAGGACTCGACGACCTGCGACATCGGGACCCTCGATGCGGCGCTGGAGGCCATGCTGCTTCTCGCTCTTGCGCACGACGAATGCATCGAGGGACTGAAGGTCCGCCGCCGCACTGTGCAGCATCGCCGTCGCCACAGGATCCGCGCCGAGCGTAAGACCGCCAACGGCCTCGAACTCCCACTCCTCGACGAGTTCGCGCATAACGCGGCCGACGAGAGGGGCGGCCACGGCATCGAGCGTCACGCGCCGCAAGTCCACGTAGTAGTCAGCCTCCCGGCCGCTCGACAGGATCACCTTCCCCCGCACCACGGCCTTGTCGACGATCTCGTCACGAAGCTTCGTCCACGCCTCACTCGCCATGCATGCGAGCCTACTGGCCTGGCTCGGGTCTACCGTGAGTGCGTGACGATCCTGCTGCTCGTCGACGACGATCCGCGCCGTGCTGGCCTCCAGGACGCCTTCCTCCTGTGCCATCCCGCGGCCATCACGATCGCTCCGATCCACGGGGACAGCGACGTGGCTACCCGCACCTGCGCCGCCATCAACGCAGTGGATCCCCCCGCACTCCTCGTGATCGCCGCCACCGGATCCGCAGCCCTCACCCTGCCAGCGGTGGCGAGATCGCAGAGCGCCCAGCATCGGCGCACACAGGAGTACGTGCTCCTCGACCCGGACCTGCCTGCCGTCACCGACGCATGGCCCGACGCACGCGTCACCGTCGTGTGCGACGTCGACTCTGAGGCGTCGATCCAGGCCCGCCTGCGCGGCTGGGATCTCCTCGAGCACGAGGAGATCCACCAATGGGCGCCGCCCAGCTGAGGCTCAGTCAGCGCGCCGGCTCAGTCGCGTGCGCGCCCCGGCGAAACGACGCGTCAGCGTCCGCGGACCGTGCTGCAGCATTCGCGCGAAGACCGGATAGTGGTAGCCCGCGACGCTCACCGGGCGACCCCGTGCCAGGTCGCGGAAGGATTGATCGACAACGGACGGGACGTCGAGCCACATCCAGTCCGGCGTCTGGCTCATGTCCATGCCGGCGCGCTCGTGGAACTCCGTGCGGATGAATCCGGGGCACACGGCGATGACCCGGACACGCGTGTCCACCAGTCCCACACTGAGGCTCTCGCTGAAGACCGTCACCCACGACTTCGCCGCGGAGTAGGTCCCGCCCGGAAACCATCCGGCCATGCTGCTGACGTTGACGATCATGCCTGCATCACGGTCGACCATCCCGGGCAGCACCGCGTGAGTCAGGCGCATCACGGCCGTGACCATGACGTCGAGCATGCGCTGCTCGTCCTCGATGTCCGTGTCGACGAATGAGCGCCGGAGCCCGAAGCCGGCGTTGTTGACCAGCGTGTGGACCGGTCGGCCGGCGTCGGCCAGGCGGCCCGCCACGCGATCGACGTCCTCTCGATCCGAGAGGTCGGCCGACAGGATCTCGACCCCCACGTCGAAGCGACTCGCGACGTCAGCACCCACACTGCGCAGCCGGGCCTCGTCACGGGCGACCAGAACCAGGTCGAAGCCCTTGGCTGCCAGGGCCTGCGCGTAGCCCAGCCCGAGCCCGGAAGTGGCTCCGGTGATGACGGCAGTGGGCACGGTGCCTCCTCAGTGTTCGGTCATACCTTGTCAGCAGGAAGCCACGCCAACTCCCAGCAGGTGTGACGCCCCGTCGGCACGTACCGTGGTGCCGTGGAGACGAGTTGGGGCCTCGGGTCGCGGACCCTGCGGTCCGCGATGGCAGCGCTCGTCGCGCTCGCCCTCGGGCTCATGATCGTTCCCTCAGCAGACGCCGCTCCCACCGTCGCCCCCCGAATCATCAACGGCGACCAGGGCCTGCCAGCGGAATTTCCCTGGCTGGTGTCCCTCATCGAGGTCAACCGACTGGCCGACGAGGGCGCCTTCCAGGCCCAGTTCTGCGCCGGCGTGCTGACCACTCCCACGACGGTGGTAACGGCAGCTCACTGCGCCGTGAATCCGACCACCGGTGAGCAGAGGTCGGCGGATGCCCTCGTGATCGGAGTCGGCTCCCGACTGAAGGACCCGGGGCTCCGGATCGTTCGAGTCGCGCGCATCACCCCGAGCCCCGACTACGTACGGCGCACGTCCGGCAACGACATCGCCGTGCTCACCCTCGCCGAGCCGCTGAACGACATCGCCACCCTCGCACCGGTGACGCGGGAAGAGGCCGCGACGCTGACGGCGGCGGGAGCACCCGTGCGCGCAGCAGGCTGGGGCAACACCGCCACCAGCGGGAAGTCCTACCCCGATGTCTTCCGCGTCGGCCGCATGGTCGTGTTCCCAGACGGAGTGTGCGGTGGAGGCGAGGGCTTCACCTACAACGGGGTCTCCTTCACCGGGTACTCCTCGCGTGAGGCAGAGGCGCGCGTCATGCTCTGCGCCGCGGGCGTCACCGCGGGTGGCCAGGTGATCGACGCCTGCCAGGGCGACTCCGGCGGGCCACTCGTCGCAGGCGATGGCGCCGACGCCCGGCTCGTCGGCATCGTGAGCTGGGGCGAGGAGTGCGCGAGCGACTATCCGGGCGTCTACACGCGGGTGGCGGCCGAGTTCGACTTCCTGAGCAGCCAGAACGCGGTGCCCGTCCGCGAGGTCGTCGTGCCGACCCAGGCGCCCACCATCGCCGTCGCCCCGCGCTCCGGTCGGCTCATCGTCACCTTCGCCGTCCCGCCAGACGCCAGCACCGGCGGCACTCTCGCGGCCACCGTCCTGGACCCTGCAACGGGCCTGACCGGAGTCTGCTACGCCGAGCCCCAGCCGAACGGCAGGTCCTCGCAGTGCACCGTGGGCGGACTCGTCAACGGGACGACCTACCAGGTCACCGCCATCTACGGGACTCCCAAGGGCAACTCCCCGGTCTCCGCCCCCGTCGCTGCGACACCGGTTCCCCTGCCTGATCCGGGACGCCTCCTGCGCGTGACGTCGCCCGGCACCGGCTCCGTCCTGGCACGCGTGACTCCGACGGAGGCGAACGGGACGACGCTGGCCATCAACCGGGTCACCTGCACGGCGGTGAAGAGCGGGCGGACCACGTCGGCGGACATCACTTCCGCACGCCTGACGGTCACCGGACTCAAGCCGGGCCGCTACTCCTGCGTCATCGAGGCCGGCAACGAGTACGGCACCGTGGCATCACCGGCCAAGCGCGTCGTCGTACGTCGATGACCCCCGCCTGACCCTGCGCAGCAGCAGATCCATCGAGGCAGCACGAGTCACCGCGGTCTGCGCCTGGACCTGGAGGAACATCGCCTCCCGCACCCGTCGTTCCGTCGAGCGACCCAGCTGCATCGCCGCACCGGCGCGCGCGGTCACGACGCTCACCGCCGTCAGTGTCGCAAGCTCGAGCGACTGCGCCCGTAGGGCAAGGCGATCGGCCACGGGCGCATCCGCATCAGTCGCCGCGTAGACGGCCGTCCGAAGGTCGCGACATCGTCTGGCCAGTTCCTCCGCCAGCTCAGCCATCCGCGCATCGGATCGACCCCGCGCCAATTCGTCCAGCTCGTCGATGGCACCTCGGGCGACCCCGAATGCGGCCGGGTTCGCATCGGAAGTCCTGATCGCATCGGCTGCGAGCCACTCCTCGCGGTCGATCACGACGATGCGATCCTCGGGGACCTCGACAGCCGACAGCGTGAGCGGCCGGGTGTGCGTCCCGGACATCGCGAGGAGCTGCAGCACAGGTCCAGGCTCGACACCAGGCCAGGTTCGAGCAGACGCCCCCGCCGGGAGAAACGCGCCGATCAGGCTGCCAGAGTTGGGCTCCGCGCCCTGCGCCATGATCATGACGTCGTCCGCGATGTCCCAGGACGTCACCCAGTCGAGGTCCCCGTCGAGTCTCCATCCGGTGGGCGTGCGCGTCGCCATCGGGTTCGGAGGCCCCGGCCTGCGCACGTGTGCGAAGGCCACCGCAGCGAGTCGAGTGCCCTCGCGCAGACGGGGTAGCAACTCCGAGCGCAACTGCTCACTCGCGGGCTTGATGACGCCCGGTGCATCGCCCTCGAGCACCTTCACCGGAGTCTGATGCTGGACCCAGCAGAACCACGTGGAGGCATCCGCCATGGCGAGCCGCTCAGCCAGCTCACGCTGGATCGCCGGCGCCAGCGACGCCCCGACCAGGCCCTGCGCTGCGAGCGCATCGATGACATCCCGTCGGACTCCGTGCTCATCCGCGTCCGCTGCCTGCCTTGCGATGCTCGTCAGGAGGTCATCAGTTGCAGGTGGCAGCGGATCGCCGTCGGGTCCGACGAGGTCCATGGCCCAACCATGCCATGCCCCGCCGAGTAGGTTCTTCCTCGTGACGTCACCGCTGGTGCCCCGCATGGTCGAGCACAGCACCTCGATCTTCGCGGAGATGTCGCTGCTCGCCACACAGGTCGGCGCCGTCAACCTGGGCCAGGGATTCCCCGACACTGACGGTCCGCACGAGCTCGCCGAGGTGGCCACGGCCGCCATCAGAGACGGCCGCGGCAATCAGTACCCACCAGCGCATGGCCTGCCCGAGCTGCGCGAGTCGATCGCCGCCCATCAGGCCCGCTTCTACGGCCTGGGTGTGGATGCGGGCGCGGGTGTCGTCGTCGGCACTGGCGCATCGGAGATCCTGCAGTCCGCACTCATGGCGCTCGTGGATGACGGTGACGAGGTCGTCATGTTCGAGCCGTGGTTCGACATCTACGGTGCGGGGATCTCGCTCGCGCGGGGTGTTCGCGTCGGCGTCCCGCTGTCGGGGCCGCAACTGCGCCCCGATCTCGATCGACTTCGCAGCGCGATCACCCCCCGCACCCGCGTCCTGCTGCTCAACTCACCCCACAACCCCACGGGCATCGTCATGACGCGCGAGGAGCTGGAGGGGATCGCCGAGATCGCGATCGAGCGAGACCTGATCGTCATCAGTGACGAGGCCTACGAGCACCTGTGGTTCGCCGGGCATCCGCATATCCCGATCTCCACTCTGCCGGGCATGTTCGAGCGCACGATCACCGTCGGTTCCGGGGGCAAGAGCTTCTCCTTCACCGGGTGGAAAGTGGGCTGGGCGACCGGACCGGCGGATCTCATCAGTGCAGTGCGGGTCGTGCGGCAGCACCTGTCGTACGTTTCCGGCGGCCCCTTCCAGTACGCCATGGCAGCCGGGCTGCGGCTGCCGGACTCGTACTTCACCGAGTTCCGTGCGGATCTGTCCGTCAAGCGCGACCTGCTCTCCGCGGGCCTCTCCGAACTCGGCTTCGGCGTGCTGCCCAGCGAGGGCACGTACTTCCTGACGACGGACGTGCGCCCGCTGGGATATGCCGACGGGTTGGAGTTCTGCCGCGACATCCCCCACCGTGCAGGAGTCGTCGCGATCCCACATCAGGCCCTGTGCGACGACCCCGCGATCGGCGCCCCGTACGTGCGGTGGGCGTTCTGCAAGCGCCCGGCGGTGCTGCAGGAGGCCCTCGAGCGACTCGAGCGCGGACTGCGCTGATGGCGATCCTCGTCGACGGGGCGCACTGGCCTTGGCGAGGACGCCTGTGGGCGCACCTGGTGAGCGACACCTCGCTGGATGAGCTGCACGCCTTCGCACGCCGACTGGGCCTACCGGAACGGGCCTTCCAGGGCGACCACTACGACGTCACGGACGAGCTGCGCGACTGCGCCATCGCCGAGGGGGCCCGACCAGTCGACTCCCGCACCCTGGTGGTGGCCCTGCGGTCGGCGGGCCTGCGTAAGCGTCCGGCTCCGCACCAGCCCTAGCGTTGCTGCGTCAGCAGGTGGGCGCCTCCCAAGTCGGGAAGGCCACCTACTGACGCAGCAACCTACTGACGCAGCAACGAGGCTCAGTCGCGGGCGACCGTCAGGGTGAGGTCCTCGCCGCTCGGCTCGGTGCCGATGAGCACGGTGCTGCCGTCATGCACCTCGCCCGCGAGAATCCCCTTGGCCAGCTTGTCGCCGACGGCCGTCTGCACCAGCCGGCGCAGGGGACGGGCTCCGTAGACCGGATCGAAGCCCTTGTTGACCAGCCACTGCTTGGCCTCGTCAGTGAGCTTGAGCACGATCCGCCGATCCACAAGACGCTTCTGCAGCTGGTCGATCTGGATACCGGTGATGCGGCTGAGCTCCGCGCGATCCAACGGCTCGAACATGACCATCGCATCGAGGCGATTCAGGAACTCCGGACGGAACTGCATGCGCACGACGTCGAGCACCTTCGCCTTGCGCTCGTCGTACGGCATCTCGGTGTCGATCAGGAACTGCGACCCCATGTTCGAGGTGAGCACAAGGATCACGTTGCGGAAGTCGACCGTGCGTCCCTGCCCGTCGGTGAGACGACCGTCGTCGAGCACCTGGAGCAGGATGTCGAACACCTCGGGGTGCGCCTTCTCGACCTCGTCGAGCAGGATGACGGAGTAAGGACGACGCCGGACGGCCTCCGTGAGCTGACCGCCCTCCTCGTAGCCCACGTACCCGGGGGGCGCACCCACCAGGCGCGAAACCGAGTGCTTCTCGGAGTACTCGCTCATGTCGATGCGCACCATGGCGCGCTCGTCATCGAACAGGAACTCCGCGAGCGCCTTGGCGAGCTCGGTCTTTCCGACACCGGTCGGGCCGAGGAACAGGAACGAGCCGGTCGGCCGATTGGGGTCGGCTATGCCCGCGCGCGCGCGACGCACAGCATCGCTGACCTCGCGCACCGCCTCCGTCTGGCCGATGACGCGTTGGCCCAGCTCCTCCTCCATGCGCAGCAGCTTCTGGGTCTCGCCCTCGAGCAGGCGGCCGGCCGGGATGCCAGTCCAGGCCGCGACGACCTCGGCGATGTCGTCGGACGTGACCTCCTCCTTGACCATCGTGGCCTCGCGATCGTTGACCTCGCGCGTGACCCGCTCCAGCTCCTCCTCGAACGTCGGGATCTCCGCGTAGAGGATTCGCGACGCCTGCTCGAAGTCACCCGCACGCTGCGCCCGCTCAGCGGTGGCGCGAAGGTCGTCGATGAGCACCTTGATCTCGCCGATGCGGTCGAGTCCCTGCTTCTCGGCATCCCAGCGGGCCCGCAGACCGGACAGCTCCTCGTCCTTGTCGGCGATCTCCTGGCGGATCTTCTCCAGCCGCGCTGCCGAGGCGTCATCGGTCTCCTTGGACACAGCGAGCTCCTCCATGCGGAGGCGATCGACAGCTCGCTGCAGCACGTCGATCTCAACGGGAGACGAGTCGATCTCCATGCGCAGCCGCGACGCTGCCTCGTCCATGAGGTCGATGGCCTTGTCGGGCAGGAAGCGAGAGGTGATGTAGCGATCCGAGAGCGTGGCCGCAGCGACGAGCGCAGAGTCGGCGATGGCCACCTTGTGGTGCGCCTCGTACTTCTCCTTGATGCCGCGCAGGATGGAGATGGTGTCGGCGACAGATGGCTGGCTGACGAACACCTGCTGGAAGCGACGTTCGAGGGCCGCGTCCTTCTCGATGTACTGGCGGTACTCGTCGAGGGTGGTGGCGCCGATCATCCGAAGCTCACCGCGGGCGAGCATGGGCTTGAGCATGTTGCCGGCGTCCATGGCACCCTCGCCACCAGCGCCGGCACCGACCACCGTGTGCAGCTCGTCGATGAAGGTGATGATCTGGCCGTCAGACTGCTTGATCTCGTCGAGCACGGCCTTGAGCCGCTCCTCGAACTCACCGCGGTACTTGGCCCCCGCCACCATCGCACCGAGGTCGAGAGAGATGAGCGACTTGCCCTGAAGGGACAGGGGGACGTCACCCTCGACGATTCGGCGGGCGAGGCCCTCGACGACGGCGGTCTTGCCGACGCCGGGCTCGCCGATCAGGACGGGGTTGTTCTTGGTGCGGCGCGAGAGCACCTGGATGGTGCGACGCACCTCCTCATCCCGGCCGATGACGGGGTCGATCTTGCCCTCGCGCGCACGTGCCGTGAGGTCAACGCCGTACTTCTCGAGGGCCTGGAAGGAGGCCTCAGGATCCTGCGTCGTCACGCGCGCACTTCCACGGACCTTCTGCAGAGCATCGAGCAGCGCGGCGGGAGTCGCGCCAGCCTGTGCAAGCCGATCGCTGACCCCCGGGCCGCCGCTCTTCGACAGCGCGATGAGCATGTGCTCGGTGCTGACGTACTCGTCACCTCGCTCCTTGGCCAGCTCTTGCGCAGTGTTGAGGACCTTGAACGAGGCCTGATTCAGGTTCGGCGACGCGACGCTGGAGCCCTGCGCGGACGGCAGCGCGGAGAGCGCCTGCCGCACCTGCGTGGTGAAGGTGCGCACGTCGACACCAACCGCCTCCAGCAGCGCCGTCGCAATGCCCTCACCCTGCTGAAGCAGGGAGTCGAGGAGGTGCAGCGGCTCCACCTGGGGGTTGCCGTGGGCAGCCGCGATGCGCACGGCCGCCCCGAGCGCATCCTGCGCCTTGGTGGTGAATTGAATGTCCATGAGTTCGTCTTTCGCCTTCTGGTGTCTTTCGAGTGTGTTGGTCTATCGAGCTCGTTGTGGTCGCCACACCACGAGTGACGTGGCGGACTTCTCCCGGTGGAACTCCTCCAGCCGCATGCGCAGGAGTCGCACCTCCTCCTGCAGCTCCAGGATGCGCCGGATTCCCTCGAGGGAAAGTCCCTGGGTCGAGAGGTCGGCGATCTCA
>CAIZPS010000258.1 GCA_903934925.1 uncultured bacterium
GACCAGCGCCCACGGTGCGACCACCCTCGCGGATGGCGAAGCGCAGGCCCTCCTCCATGGCGATCGGCTGGATGAGCTCGACCGACATGTCGGTGTTGTCACCCGGCATGACCATGTCCTTGCCGTCAGGCAGGGTCACGACGCCGGTGACGTCGGTGGTGCGGAAGTAGAACTGCGGGCGGTAGTTGTTGAAGAACGGCGTGTGACGGCCGCCCTCATCCTTGGAGAGGATGTACACCTGCGCATCGAAGTTCGTGTGCGGGGTGATCGAGCCCGGCTTGCAGCAGACCTGACCGCGCTCGACGTCCTCGCGCTTCGTGCCACGGAGCAGGAGGCCGACATTCTCGCCCGCCTGGCCCTCGTCGAGGAGCTTGCGGAACATCTCGACGCCGGTCACCGTGGTCTTGCTGGGCGGCCCGGGGCGGATGCCCACGATCTCGATCTCCTCGTTCACCTTGACGATGCCGCGCTCGATACGCCCCGTCACGACCGTGCCGCGACCGGTGATCGTGAAGACATCCTCGATGGGCATGAGGAACGGCTTGTCGACCTCGCGCTCCGGGGTGGGGATGTACTCGTCGACCGCGTTCATGAGCTCGAGGATCGAGCCGGCCCACTTCTCGTCGCCGTTGAGGGCCGGGAAGGCCGCCACGCGCACGACGGGGATGTCGTCGCCGGGGAACTCGTAGGTCGACAGCAGCTCGCGGACCTCCATCTCGACGAGCTCGATGAGCTCGTCGTCGTCGACCATGTCGCACTTGTTGAGCGCAACGACGATCGACGGCACGCCGACCTGGCGGGCCAGGAGGACGTGCTCCTTGGTCTGCGGCATGGGGCCGTCAGTCGCGGCGACCACGAGGATGGCGCCGTCCATCTGGGCCGCACCCGTGATCATGTTCTTGATGTAGTCGGCGTGGCCCGGGCAGTCGACGTGGGCGTAGTGCCGCGCCTCGGTCTGGTACTCGACGTGCGCGATCGAGATGGTGATACCGCGCTGACGCTCCTCCGGAGCCTTGTCGATCATGTCGAACGGAGTGAACGGGTTCACGTCCGGGTACGCGTCGTGCAGCACCTTGGTGATCGCGGCCGTCAGGGTCGTCTTGCCATGGTCGATGTGACCGATGGTGCCGATGTTGACGTGCGGCTTGGTGCGCTCAAACTTGGCCTTCGCCACTTGAGTTCTCCCTTGTTGTTAGCCGTCCGGCGGTAACGCGGATCGGGTCTTCTGTCGTGTTCTGTTGTGATTCAGTGATCCGCGACTACTCGCCGCGAGCCTTCGCGATGATCTCCGTCTGCACGTTCGAAGGAACCTGTGCGTAGGAGTCGAACTGCATGCTGTAACTGGCGCGCCCCTGGGTGCGGCTGCGCAGGTCTCCCACGTAGCCGAACATTTCGGAAAGCGGCACCAGTGCCTTGACCACCCGCGCGCCGGAACGCTCCTCCATGGCCTGGATCTGGCCACGGCGAGAGTTGAGGTCGCCGATGACATCCCCCATGAAGTCCTCGGGCGTGGTGACCTCAACGCCCATCATCGGCTCGAGGATGACCGGTCCGGCCTTGCGGGCTGCCTCCTTGAACGCCATGGAGCCGGCGATCTTGAAGGCAAGTTCGGAGGAGTCGACGTCGTGGTAGGCGCCGTCCTGGAGGGTGACCATGACGTCCACCATCGGGTAGCCGGCGAGCACGCCGTTCTCCATGGCCTCCTGGCAGCCGGCGTCGACGGAGGGGATGTACTCGCGGGGGATGCGACCGCCGGTGACCTTGTTCTCGAAGACGTAGCCGCCCTCGGCGCCGACGCTCGGCCCGATGTCGATCTGCACCTTCGCGAACTGACCCGAGCCACCCGTCTGCTTCTTGTGGGTGTAGTCGACCTTCTCGACCTTCTTGGTGATGGTCTCGCGGTAGGCGACCTGCGGCTTGCCGACGTTGGCCTCGACCTTGAACTCGCGCTTCATGCGGTCGACGAGGACCTCGAGATGGAGCTCGCCCATGCCGCCGATGATCGTCTGGCCGGTCTCCTCATCCGTGCGGACGTGGAAGGTGGGATCCTCCTCGGCCAGGCGCTGGATCGCCACGCCGAGCTTGTCCTGGTCACCCTTGGTCTTGGGCTCGATCGCGATGTGGATGACGGGAGCCGGGAAGGTCATGGACTCCAGGACCACGGGCTTCGACGGATCGCACAGCGTCTCCCCGGTCGTGGTGTCCTTGAGGCCCATCACCGCGACGATGTCGCCTGCGCCCACCGAGTCGATCTCCTCACGCTTGTTCGCGTGCATGCGGTAGATCTTGCCGATGCGCTCCTTGCGGTCCTTGACGCTGTTGAGAACCTGAGTTCCAGTCTCCAGCCGACCGGAGTACACGCGGATGTAGGTGAGCTTGCCCAGGTGCGGATCGGTCATGATCTTGAACGCCAGGGCTGCGAAAGGCTCGGAGTCGCTGGGAGCGCGGACGATGACTTCGTCCTCGTTGCCCATCTTGTGGCCCTCGATCGCCTGGATGTCCAGCGGGGAGGGCAGGTAGGCCACGACAGCGTCGAGCATGGGCTGCACGCCCTTGTTCTTGAATGCGGAGCCGGTGAGGACAGGGGTCAGCTTGTCGGCGAGGGTCGCGCGACGGATCGCCGCCTGGATCTCCTCGGTGGAGATCTCCTCGCCGTCCAGGAACTTCTCCATGACAGCGTCGTCGGCCTCGGCAAGGGTCTCGAGCAACTTCTCGCGGTACTCGGCCGCCTTGTCGGCCAGATCCGCGGGGATCTCCTCGATGGCGTAGTCCTCGCCCTTCTGGGTCTCGCCACGCCAGGTGAGCGCGCGCATCCCGATCAGGTCGATGACTCCGATGAAGTCTGACTCGTTTCCGATCGGAATCTGCAGCACCAGTGGGATCGCGCCCAGGCGGTCGACGATCATGTCGACGCAGCGATAGAAGTCGGCGCCCGTGCGATCGAGCTTGTTCACGAAGCAGATGCGGGGAACGCTGTACTTGTCGGCCTGACGCCATACCGTCTCGGACTGAGGCTCGACACCGGCGACGCCATCGAAGACGGTGACAGCGCCGTCGAGCACGCGCAGGGAGCGCTCGACCTCGACGGTGAAGTCGACGTGACCGGGGGTGTCGATGATGTTGATGGTGTGGTTCTTCCACTCGCAGGTCGTGGCCGCGGAGGTGATGGTGATGCCGCGCTCCTGCTCCTGCTCCATCCAGTCCATGGTGGCCGCGCCCTCGTGGACCTCACCGATCTTGTAGTTGATGCCCGTGTAGAACAGGATCCGCTCGGTGGTCGTGGTCTTGCCCGCGTCGATGTGCGCCATGATCCCGATGTTGCGGACCTTGGCGAGATCGAGGCTCGTCTGGGTAGACACGCTGCTGTTCTCCGTAGACTCGTAGGTGAGGGGACCGACTACCAGCGGTAGTGCGCGAATGCCTTGTTGGACTCGGCCATCTTGTGGGTGTCCTCGCGCTTCTTCACCGCGGCGCCGAGGCCGTTGGAGGCGTCGAGGATCTCGTTCATCAGCCGCTCGGTCATCGTCTTCTCACGACGCTGGCGGGAGTAGCCGATCAGCCAGCGCAGAGCAAGAGTCGTGCTCCGGCCGGCCTTGACCTCGACGGGGACCTGATACGTCGCGCCACCGACACGACGCGACCGCACCTCGAGGGTGGGGCGGACGTTGTCGAGTGCGCGCTTGAGCGTCTGGACGGGATCGGTGCCCGTCTTCTCGCGGCAGCCCTCGAGGGCGCCATAGACGATGCGCTCCGCGGTGGAGCGCTTGCCGTCGAGCAGCACCTTGTTGATCAGCTGGGTGACGATCGGTGCTCCGAAGACCGGGTCGTTGACGATGGTCCGCTTGGCAGCGGGGCCCTTGCGAGGCATCAGCCCTTCTCCTTCTTCGCGCCGTAGCGGGAACGAGCCTGCTTGCGGTTCTTCACACCCTGGGTGTCGAGGGCGCCACGGATGACCTTGTAGCGGACGCCGGGGAGGTCACGGACACGACCACCGCGGACGAGGACGATCGAGTGCTCCTGCAGGTTGTGGCCCACGCCCGGGATGTAGGCCGTCACCTCGACGCCAGAGCTGAGTCGCACGCGGGCGACCTTGCGCAGAGCGGAGTTCGGCTTCTTCGGGGTCGTGGTGTACACACGCGTGCATACGCCGCGACGCTGCGGGCTCCCCTTGAGGGCCGGAGCCTTGTTCTTGGAGACCTTGTCCTGCCGGCCCTTGCGGACCAGCTGCTGGATGGTTGGCACTGTTGCCGTCCTGCCTTCTCGTCGAGTTCCACGTACTGCCGAGTTCCACGTACTGCTTCCACGTACTGCCGAGCGTGCGGGTGGTGCCTCCCGACCCACGCGGTCGGGTGTGTCGCGCGGCCGCCCGTGCCGAACGACATCCATAGTGCGGATGATCCCGGGCACCGACCCGCAGGGTCAGGCGCCGCTGCGCAGCTCACGGGGAAGAGCGCAGGTCGGGGTGTGCCCCCTTGACGTGGGCACGGCGGCCTAGGCTACCCGCCCCCGTTCCCGGGAGTCAAAACGGGGTCCCCTACCCATGCCGGCACCCCGCGGACGGCGGCCAGCCGTGGGTCACGGACCCGGTGCGCCACCGCCGGGCCCTTCCGGAGGGGAGCAGCCGGCGTCAGACCCCGCCGGCGCTAGCGACCGCGGCCAGCACGAGGAAGAAGGCACCGATGACGAGCAGGGCCGCCCAGAAGCCGATGTTGATCCAGGAGATGATCTTGGCGGCCGTCACCAGGCCTCCACCCTGGACCCGGCCCTGTCCCGCGGCGATCTCCTTCTGAGCGCTTGCCGCCAGGACCAGCGCGACTATCGCCGGGATGATGGGGCACACAGCCCAGGAGAGGATCGAGAGCACGAAGGCGATGACCGCGTTCGTGGACGTGGGCGACGACGGCGGGTAGTACGCCGGAGCCGGGACACCCGGAGGCGGGGCGGCCAGCGGGGCCGCCGGCCACTGGGCGGGCGTGCCGGGCGGAGCCGCCGGCCACTGGGCGGGCGTGCCAGGCGGAGGCGCCGGCCACTGGGCCGGGGCCTCGGGGGTAACGGACTCGGGGGTCACGGACTCGGGGGTCACGGACTCGGGGGTCACGGATTCGGGGGTCACGGATTCCGGGGTCACGGATCCAGGGGTCGGCTCGGACGGCGTCTGATCGCTCATATCCCCAGAGTAGCCCGACGCCCGGCCCCTGGCCCCCGGCCCGTCTGTCCCGACCCGCGGCGTCGCTGACGTCACGCGCTCGCGGCCGCAGCACGGCTGCGCAGGACCTGTGGGTGGTCGGCGGGCAGGCCGTAGTGGTCGACGAGCAGGGCGGACAGGGCGCGCTCGGCGAGCACACTGCGCGCCATCTGCTCGCCTCGACCCCACGGGCGGACACAGGCGCTATAGCGGTCGAAGAACGCAGGCTCGCCGTGCTCCCGCCAATGACGGCCGTGAATCGGCTCGTGATAGTCGGCGTCGGCGGTGAAGAAGCCCAGTTCGTGCCACCGGACCAGATGCGGACCGTCGGACTCCAGAATCACCGCGACGATGTCCTCGCCGTCGTCGGCCGCGGCCGCGGCGCATCGCTCGAGCAGAGCATCAACGAGACGGATCAGGTATCCGCGGTCGAGGTCGATGCGCGCCTCCCGATGGATCGCGGCGAACAGCACCATGACCACCTCTGCGCGTCGATCGACGGCCATCACCCACTCCCCCACCGGAAGGCCGTCGCGGAAGACGACGAAGGCGTGAACTCGCTCGCCGGATGGAGACTCCCCGGTCAGCACCTGCTGCTCGAGCTCTTCGAGCACATGCGGGTAGGACGGGAAGTAGCGTCCGTGGATGGGTGCCAGCTGAGCGAGGAGCTCGTGGTGCTCGGCCCCGGACATGTCGGCCGCGAGGGCGTCCACGAACGTGAACTCGGGCACACCCTCGACCGGCGTCAGTGCCGATTCCCGCATCCGCTAGGCGTCCGATCCCTCGCGCATGCGCCTGCGCATCTCCGCAGCGCGCTGGGTCAGGTCGGCGAAGGAGTCGCTGTCGGTGATCTGCCTGACCGCCTCCTCACGCTTCTGGTGGTCGATCTCGACCTTCAAGCGCTGCACCTCCTGCGACAGCGAGCGCTCGCGTGCTCCGACCTTCTCCGCCATCTCACCGAAGGCGTCGGCCAGCTCGTACATCTCGTCCGGGAAGCGCGTGCTCACCAGCTGGCGCACGTTGAGGTCGTACTCGCCGTCCGCCATACGACGGGCAGCATCCGTAAGACGTCGCAGGGGACGCACGAGCGCCGTGGAGAGCAGGAGAACGAGGCCCAGCAACAGCGCGTACGACCCCACCAGCACAGGGAACAGGCGACGCTGCACATCGGAGACGACTTCGTCGACGTATGTCATCGGATAGTCGACTCCCACGCCGCCGATCGTGACTCCCGAGGCGTCCTTGATCGGGACGTACGCGCTCATCCACGTGCCGTAGGCATCGGTGTAGGGCGACTGCAGCACCGGGCCCTCGAGTCCGCGCTCCATGTGGTCGTTCGTGACCGAGGTGTTCGTCTCACCCGTAGGCACCTTGAACGTGTAGCCGAACTGGGGGTCGAAGCCGTAGCCGGACGAAGCCGCCGCATACAGCTTGCCGTCCGCAGGATCGCGAAAGTAGGTGTACGGCAGAGCATCACCGGAGAGCAGGCTGATCTTGTAGAGGTAGGTCGCCTGATCGACATAGAGCGCACTATCGGGATACCCCAGTCCAAAGGGGTTGTCCGGATCCGGCTTCGGTGGCACGGTGGTGATGAGCTCGACGAACTGCTCCTTGTCGATCGTGGCCGCGCCTCCTTCCGCGATGGTCAGGAGCTGGTCCTGCAGCCGGGTCTGGGCGTTCTGCGAGCTGAACTGCAGCACGTAGATGGCGATGAACACGAAGATCACCGTGAAGGCAGCGGCAAAGGTGATCAGGAGCTTCCAGCGCATGGCAAAGCGCATGATGTGACCCGGCGGTCGTGCAGTTGTCGTGGACATCACTCGTCTCCCAGATTCAGGGTGCGGTTCTGCTTGCGTCTGCGCAGGCGCCAGTTGAGCAGGCTGTCCTCCCACCCCGCGCGCACGTTGCGCATGGCCGGCAGGGCCCCGATGGTCACGAGGGCGGCCAGCGCGGGAACGAGCCACAGCTGGCCGACCGCCCAGCCGATCGCCGCGAGAGGACCGGCGATCACCAGTCCGAGAGAGACAGGCAGCAGGTCGACCACGAACGACACGCGGGTGCGGCGCTCGTCGGGGACCAGGGCGAGGGCCGCTCGTCGGGCGTTCTCATCGATGCTCCATCTGGGGATGAACCACGAAGCGAGGCCGAGTCCCACCAGGACCAGCGAGCCGGTGATCAGCCCCGCCACGAGCAGCATCCCTCCGATGATGGTCGCGACCGGCAGGATCGAAAGCACGCCAGGGATGCCCAGGCGCTCCAGCATCCGCTCGGCCGCGAAGGCCTGCAGGAGCAGGCAGACGACGAGCGAGGCGAGCATGACGCCAGCGAAGAACATCTGCAGACGACCGGCGTCGGCCCCGATGATCTCGTCCTCCCCCACCATGAAGGACAAGAAGACGGTCATACCGCCGACGAAGGTGAGGATCGACCCCACGAGCAGGGAGCGCCAGACGGGCACGCCGTCGATGAAGTCTCGCGCACCCGCAACCGCCTGGCGGAGTGTCTCGCTGCCGGCCACGCCTTGGGCCGCGCTGCTGCCGCGCAGCATCCGCGGCAGCCAGAGTGCGATGAAGATGCACACGATCGGATCGATGACGAGCAGGACGGGAAGCGGGACGCTGACGGCATCGAGCAACGGGGGGCTCACGGTGGCGATGCCGAGCCCGGCGAGCTGGCCCCCATACGTCCACGCGACGATCCATCCGAAGATCTTGCGCCCCTCAGCGACGTTGAACTCATCCCCCGCCAGGCTCCAGATGAGCAGCGGCACGAGGAAGTTCAGCTGGTCGCCCATGAGGTAGATCAGCGCCATCGCGAGCACCGGCACGAGTCCGGCACCCAGCAGGATCAGGGCGACGATGAAGGCCACGGCGTAGCCCAGGGTCGCGACGCGCAGCACCTTCAGGCGCGCATGGCGATCGACGTACTTGAATTGCAGCAGCGCCAGGAGGATGAGGCCGAGGCCGCCGAGCGGATAGACGATGAACAGGGCGGGTGCACCAGCCCGGGCCACGATCTGCGTGGCAGCCACCGCCTCGGTGAGGAATCCGGCTACGGAGACCAGGGCCAGGCACAGGGCCATGGGCCATGCCCGGCGTTTGAGGCTCGTGGACGTCATCGAGGCGCGGAACTCCCCGTGCGCACGCTGCTCTCGACGCGACGATGGCTCGATCACGTCCGACGAGCCGGTCACGTCAGATGGGCTCGTCGCGTCCGACGAGCTGTCGGCGCGCGCCGACGGTCGCTTGGCCAAGAAGCCCCAAGGGTCCTCGGCGTCGTCGGCCATCGTCAGGAGCTCACCCTGGCGGCGATCTCGCGGATCTGGGCCGACCACGGGTGGTCCGGATGCGTGAGCGAGAACAGTCCGCCGGATGCGTTCTGCACGACCTCCTCCGACAGGGGGAGGATCGCCGCCGTCTCGGCGCTATACGCGGCCTGCATCTGGTTGCGCAGATCTGCGGTGTCGACGCCCGACGGGACCTTGTTGACGACGAGGTAGAGGCTGGGGACCTCGAGCTTGCGAGCGACATCCACCGTGACGGCGGTGCCCTGGAAGTCCTGGCGGTCCGGACGCAAGATCAGCAACAGGATGTCGCTGATCGTGATCGACAGCAAGGTCTCCTCGTTCAGGCCCGGATGCGTGTCGATCAGCAGGTAGTCCAGTTTCAGGTCGCGCGCGAGGTCACGGAATCCGTCGTTCAGGGTGCCGACGTCGTAGCCCTCGCGCAGCACCCGGGCGATGTCGCCCGCCTTCATGCTGGATGGGATGAGGAAGAGCTGCCCACCCTCGGCGACAGATGTCGACCTGCGCACGACGTCGGTGACGTCGTGGGCGGCGTCCTTGATGGCGAGCTTGCCCCACAGGTAGTCGTTCAGCGTGTTGTCGAGGTCGTCGTCGAAGCCAAATAGCACATGGATGCCGGGGCTCTGGATGTCAGTGTCGACCACCCCGACGCGATACCCGCGGGCGGCCAGGTTCGCCGCGACATTGGACGTCGTGTTGCTCTTGCCTGTCCCTCCGCGGAAGGAGTGGATGGAGACCACAGTGGTCATGAGAGCTCCCCTGCTGTTCGAGTGGTCACAGGCTAGTGCCTGGTCGACCGCCGCACCGACGAGGTTGCCTTTCGGGACGAGGCCGTTCGCTCGCCATAGGACCCCGGCCCACGCTCCCCCGGAACCTCTTCCTCGCGAATCAGCCGCATGTCAGGAGGATCAGCCGTGGCGCTGCAGACCCCGCCCGTCAACCTGCTGCTGCGCCTGGCACCCGGTGTATCGCGGCACCCGGCGTATCGCGCGGATACAGCGGCCTGGCCGGCCGTGACGTCCACGGCGTGCTCGATGTCCTTCACAGGAGGCAACTGCTCGCCTGGCAGGTCGCGGACGATGAGGGCATCGCCTGGGCGACGCTGGTGCCCCTTCGACGGGAGGTCGCACTCCCCGTCCCCGGTGGATGGACGGCCGAGCCGACGACCCCACTCTGACCATCCCGCATGGGCCACTGTGGATGAGGTCGTAGCAGTGGCCCGGTGGCCCGTTGTCCGGGTGATCGTGGCCTTCGCTCCGGGTACCGATCCGGGTGACACGTGGAATGTGCCCCTGCTCGTTGACCGGCATCCGCGATCGGCTGGCGCAGCGCCAAACTGGACTTCCTCGGCCGGGTGATCTGGCGCAGCGTGACAGGCCAGGTGCTCGTCGACCACTGATCGACGGCATCCCGTCGGAAGCTGACCTCTCGTCCGGAGGCCTAGGCCAGTTGGCGCCGGGCCAGCTCGGCGAACTGGCCGTCCCGCTCCATGAGCTGCTCGTAGTCACCCTCCTCCACGATCCTGCCCGCATCGAGGAAGACGATGCGGTCGGCATGACGGATCGTCGAGAGTCGGTGCGCGACCACGATGCGCGTGAGCCGAATCCGGTCGAGGGTCTCAACAACGATCCCCTGCGTGACGTTGTCGAGGGCGCTCGTGGCCTCGTCGAGCACGAGCATGCGAGGGTCACCCGCGAGGGCACGCGCGATGAGGATGCGCTGGCGCTGCCCCCCGGAGATGGTGCCTCCCCCGTCGACGACTGGGGTGTCGAGCCCGAGGCCCATCGCCCGGACGTCGTCACCGACCGCGGCGGCGTCGAGCGCCTGCCAGATCTGCTCGCGGGTCAGGCCGCGCCCCATGTCGACGTTCTGGACGATGGTTCCGGGCAGCAGGCTCGAGGACTGCAGCACGCATCCCACCTGACGTCGCACCGATGGCTGGTCGAGCGAGGTGAGGTCGCGGCCGTCGACCATGATCGTGCCCGACTCGGGCACCTCAAGGCCGAGCAGCACTCGCATCAGGGTCGTCTTGCCGCAGCCCGATCCGCCGACGATGGCGACGTGCTCACCGGGGCTGATCGACAGACTCACCCCGTCGAGCACGGCCGGCCCCTGCGGGGTGTAACGGAAGACGAGATCCTGCAGATCCAGTCCGCCGTTCAGGCGACCGACCGAGGCTCCGGTGCCGCGACCCTCTGGCTCGGCCTCCAGCACGTCATCGAGTTCGCGCAGGGTGGCACGCCCGCTGAGCAGCCCGTTGACGGCAAGGATCGCGGCGGTGACCGATGCCGTGGCCATCCCGGCAGCCGTCTGGGCGGTGATGAACTCGGCGTAGGTGGCGCCGCTCGCGGCCGTGACCGCGACGATCGCGATCACGGTGACCAGCGGCCACAGGCC
>CAIZPS010000259.1 GCA_903934925.1 uncultured bacterium
CGTCGGCCCGGCCGGCGATGTGGTGTCGGCGCAGCCGTCCTACGCCCTGTGGGATCTATCTCGACTCGTGCGCGCCGACGCCGCGCTCATGGAGCTCTTCGACGCCGGTGTCGATGGTCTGGTGCCGTGGCTGAAGGACAACCACCCCGAGTTCCACCAGCGGTTCATGGCCTTCCTGCGCGAGTTCGGCTACCGCGGTCCTTCCGAGTGGGATCTCGGCGCGGACTCGTGGGAGACCAAGCCCGAGCTGCCGCTGGCGCTCGTGGACCGCATGCGATTCCTGGACGATGACCAGTCGCCCGTGGCGCGCCGCGCCGTCGGCATGCAGTCGGCGGAGGAGGCTGTCGCACGCGTCTCCGAGGCACTCGCCGGGAGCGAGGAGGCACTCGCGACGATGCGGCTGGCACTGTCATCCGCTCGTCGCTTCGCGGGATACCGCGAACTGGGCAAGAGCAACTGCATCAAGGTCATCAACGAGGCCCGCGTGGCTCTCCGAGAGTTCGGTGTCCGTCTGACGAACGAGGGTCACCTCGACCACCCGCAGCAGATCTTCATGGCCCTCGACAACGAGCTCGACCGCCTCGTCCTCGAGCCGGCGCTCGTCACCGCGAATCTCAAGCAGCGTGAGCAGGACTGGAAGGCGTACTTCGACCTCGAGGTGCCGCTGTTCCTGGATGCCCGGGCTCCCCGCGTGCCGGTGGCTCAGGTGCCCCGCAAGGCAGCTGCCTCGTTCCCGGTGGCGGGAGTGGGCGAGACGCTGTCGGCGATCGCAGCGGCAGCCGGACGCGCGAGCGGGCGGGCGCGGGTCATCCACGATCCGGGTGCGATCGCGGAGTTCGAGCCCGGAGACGTGCTCATCGCCCCGCAGACCGACCCCTCCTGGACACCCCTCTTCGTGGTGTCCAGTGCGGTCGTGGTCGGTGTCGGTGCCCCGAACAGCCACGCGATGATCGTCAGCCGCGAGCTGGGCATCCCCTGCGTCGCGGGGCTGGAGGGTGCGACGCATCGCATCCCGGATGGCGCGATCGTCACCGTCGACGGTTCCGCGGGAACGGTCACCATCGACAGCCTCGGGTAGCGGCTGGTGCGCGAGCCGCTCATCCGGTACCCCATAGCCCAGTACGCGTACGTCGTCGACGATCTCGACGAGGGGATTCGGCACTGGGTCGAAGTGATGGGTGCCGGCCCGTTCTTCGTGAGCCGGAACCATCGGGGCCGCGATCACACCTATCGAGGTGTGCGTGACGAGGCAGTGTTCTCGTATGCGTTCGGCCAGGCGGGGCCGGCCCAGGTGCAGCTCATCCAGTGCATGGACGCTTCCCCGTCGATCTACCGCGACATGTTCCCTGTGGGGGAGGGCGGGTTCCATCACGTCGCCTGCCTCGTGCCGGCTGCGGACATGGAGCGCGAGGTGGGCCGGTTCACGGAAGCCGGCTTCGAGGTGGCGTCGACACTGCACTCGTACGTGCCCGTGGCCTACCTCGACTGCCGCGACGCACTCGGCTTCTTCGTGGAGCTGCATGGTCTGAACGACGACGTCGAGGAGCTCTTCCGGGAGATTCGAGTGGCTCACGAGGAATGGGATGGCGTCACCGATCCCATCCGTGTTCGAGGCAAGTCGAGTTCGCTGTGATCACCGCACCGCTCCTGCGCCACCGGATCGTCCAGCACGCGTTCGTCGTGCCGGATCTCGAGGCGGGCATCGAGCAGTGGCGCTCCACTCTCGGGGCTGGTCCGTTCGTGGTGATGCGCGACTTCGTCGGGAATGAGCTCATGTACCGAGGTGCACCGAGCACGACGCCCGTCGACTACGCCTTCGGGCAGTCCGGCGATATCCAGGTGCAGCTCATCGCGCAGTCGGATCCGGGAGAGTCGATCTACCGCGACATGTACGCCGCAGGCGAGGGCGGCTTCCATCACGTGTGCGCTCTCGTTCCCATGGATGACTGGGACGGTCAGGTGGCCGCCTTCACCGATGCGGGATACGCCATAGCGGCTTCGCTCATGACGTCAGCCCCGGCCGTGTACCTCGACTGTCGACGCGACCTCGGCATCTTCGTCGAGCTCTACGGCCAGACCGAGCGCTCGATGGGATTCTTCGCCCACCTGCGCGACCTGCACGACTCGTGGGACGGTGTGACCGACCCCGTGAGAGCCCGCTGATCAGGAGAGCCATGACCGACGTCCCCTTCGAACTGGTACCGCTGGCGACCGTGCGGGTCACGCGCGGTGAGATTCACCGCATGGGTCAGACCGCCTTCCATCGACGGGTCATCGGGGGTATCGCCCAGGGTCGTTGGGAGGGAGAGCGCATCAGCGGCGACATCGTCCCGCCCGGCGGGGACTGGGCGCTGCCCTCGGCCGATGGCACGATCATGCTGCTGGAGGTGCGCCAGGTGGTGCGCACTGATGACGGCGCACTCATCTATGTGACGTACCACGGACGAGCCGACCGAGGCCGTGGCACCTACACCGTGGCGCCCACGTTCGAGACCGACGACGAGCGCTACGCCTGGCTCAACAGCGTGCAGGCGATCGGACAGGGTCGCAGTGACGGCGACGACCTCGTCTACGAGATGTTCGAGGTGCGCTGATCC
>CAIZPS010000260.1 GCA_903934925.1 uncultured bacterium
GAGTCGACGTCCGAAATCGACGGGACCGTGGTGCAGTTCGTGCCCGGCGAGGGCGAGACCCACGTCATCATCCGTCGACCGCGCATGAATACCCGCCGCGCCTCCTGATTTTGGCGCTGCGCCCGCCTCACGGTTGGATGGTGCCATGCCCGAGTCTCCGGCACAGACGCCCGTCAACGTGCCAGGCGAGGAGCGGCTTCGCGCCACCATCCGCGACCTCAGCACCCTGCTGGGCGAGGCCCTCGTCCGCCACGAGGGGCAGCCACTTCTCGACCTCGTCGAGGAGGTACGACTTCTGGTGCGCTCCGACCAAGGTGCCGCCGCCGGGCGACTCACCTCCGTCGATGTCGAGACCGCCACCCGTCTGGCTCGCGCCTTCTCGGTGTACTTCGACCTTGCCAACATCGCCGAGCAGGTGGAGCGCTCCCGCGACATCGCCGTCGCCCGACGGGCCCACGGCGGCCCGATCCGACGGGTTGCCGAGGCCGTTGCCGCGGCGGGTGTTCCCGAGGCGGCCATCTCCGCGCTCGCCGACAAGCTCGCCGTGCGTCCGGTGTTCACCGCGCATCCGACCGAGGCCGCGCGTCGATCCGTGCTGACCAAGCTGCGGCGCATGGCAGACGTCATGCTCGACGACTCGCTCGACGACGACGTTCGGCTGCAGCGCGCCGGCGAGATCGTCGACCTGCTCTGGCAGACCGACGAGATTCGCCTACAGCAGCCCCAGGTGATTGACGAGGCTCGCAACGCCCTCTACTACGTCGACGATCTCACGCGCGGCCCCCTCGAGGCCGTGCTCGACGACCTCGCCCAGGCGTTCCTGCGGATGGGTGCGGAACTGCCGCCCACGTCACGTCCGGTGTCCTTTGGCTCGTGGATCGGCGGCGACCGTGACGGCAATCCCTACGTCACGCCCCAGATCACCCTCGATGTGCTGCGCTTCCAGCGCGAGCACGCCGTTGCGGACCTGCTCCCCCACCTGACCCGCCTGATCGAGGACCTCTCCATCTCCGAGCGCATGACCCGGACCAGCCCCGCTCTGCGCGAGTCGATCGCATCAGACCTCGACGTGCTGCCGGACTTCGAGGCCCGCTACCTGCGGATCAACGCCGAGGAGCCGGTGCGCCTGAAGCTGACCGTCATCCGCAAGCGACTCGAACTGACTCTGGACCGTCTGCGATCCGGGCGGCCGCACGCACCCGGACGCGACTACGAGACGACCGCGGAACTCCTCGACGATCTCCTGCTCGTGCGACAGGAACTGCTCAGTGCCTCGGGTGCCGCCCTCGTCGCGCCCGCGGTGCTCGACCGGACGATCCGGCTCGTCGCATCGATCGGCCTTCCGCTCGCGACCCTCGACGTCCGCGAACACGCCGGCAAGTACCAGCATGCGGCGGCCCAGCTCTTCGATCGGCTGGGCACGCTGCCGCGTCCGTGGGCGTCGCTGACGAGATCCGAACGGCATGCGGCCCTGGTTGCCGAGCTGTCATCGATGCGACCTCTCGCGCCTACGCCACCTCCCCTCGACCCCGATGGCCTGAGAACCTGGGCCACGTACGTCGCCGTCCGTGACGGACTCGACCGCTTCGGTCCGCGAGCGATCGAGTCGTGCATCGTCTCGATGACCCAGGGCAGCGACGACCTCCTCGCAGCCGTGGTCATCGCACGCGAGGCGGGCCTGGTCGACTCCGAGTCCAGCACGTCACGCGTGGGATTCGTTCCACTGCTCGAGACCGTGGACGAACTACGTGCCGCCGGCGACATCCTCGACGCACTGCTTCGCGTGCCCGCCTACCGCGCCATCGTCGCATCACGCGGCGACGTGCAGGAGGTGATGCTGGGGTACTCCGACTCCAACAAGGACGCGGGCATCACCACCTCCCAGTGGGAGATCCATCAGGCCCAGCGACGCCTTCGTGACGTCACCTCCGCTCACGGAGTGCGCCTGCGCCTCTTCCACGGACGCGGCGGCACAGTCGGACGCGGCGGAGGGCCTACGTACGACGCCATCCTGTCCCAGCCCTGGGGTGTGCTCGACGGGGAGATCAAGATCACCGAGCAGGGTGAGGTCATCTCCGACAAGTACCTGCTCCCGACGCTCGCGCGCGACAACCTCGAGCAGATGGTGGCCGCAGTCGTCGACGCATCACTCCTGCATGCCCGGCCGCGCAATGACCCTGCCGAGCTGCGGGTGTGGGACGACGTCATGGGCATCGCCTCGTCCGCCGGGCAGCAGCGCTACCGCGCACTCGTCGACGCACCAGGCCTGCCCGAGTACTTCTCCCTGGCGACTCCGGTGGAGGAGTTCGGCGCCATGCACCTGGGCTCTCGACCGTCACGTCGCCCGGACACGGCAGCGGGCATCGCCGGCCTGCGAGCCATCCCGTGGGTGTTCGGCTGGACGCAGTCGCGTCAGGTCATCCCCGGCTGGTTCGGAGTCGGAACGGCTCTGCGCGCCGCGCGTGAGGCCGGCCATACCGCGGCGCTGTCAGACATGTACGCGGACTGGCACTTCTTCCGCACATTCATCTCGAACGTCGAGATGACCCTCGCCAAGACCGACCTCGACGTAGCCGGGCTCTACGTCCGCACCCTCGTACCGCCGCGACTCCACCACTTCCTCGACGAGATTCGCGCGGAGTACGACGTGACGGTGCGGGAGGTGCTGGCCATCACCGGCAACGATCGGCTGCTGGGCGGCAACCCATCCCTCGCCCGGACCCTCGAGGTACGCGACACCTACCTCTTGCCGCTGCACGTGCTGCAGGTCTCACTGCTCGAGCGGGTTCGCGCCATCCGCAGCGAGGGTCGCGAGCCCGACGAGGCTCTGGCACGAGCCCTGTCGGTGACCGTGAACGGGATCGCGACGGGCCTGCGCAACACGGGCTGACCCTGCTACTCGCCCACTTCTTCGGCCGGTGGTGCGTCCTCGGGTGCCGCTGTGCCGGTGAGCGCGGTGTCCGTGAGCGCGGTGTCCGTGAGCGCGGTGTCGGGCGTCGTCGTGTCGGGCGTCGTCCCGAAGCAGCCCGGCCCGGTGACCACCGCCTCAGGCGTGTTCAGCGAAGCGTCCACGTCCGGCTGAGGGGCGACACCAACGAACGCGGCACCCAGCGCGATGTCGATCTTGGGACCACTTCGGTCGATCTCCACCAGCTCGGCACCGGGCACGTAGTAGGCGAGCAGTTCGGCACGCAGCGTGGACGACGGACCGTACCGGATTCGGGCCACCCCCTCGATCGGGATTCCCACCGGGTCGTTGGCGACCTCCTTGATGTCGAAGCCACGCTGCTTGAGCTCTCGAGCCGTCTTGGACGCCAGGCCCGACACCTCGGTCGCGTTGTAGACATTGACCCGCACCTTCGCCGGAACGGGCAGCTCGTCAGCCGGGGCGGCCATGATGGTCGAGCACGACGGCTCGGGAGCTGCGTCGGCGGCCGCGGCGTCGTCGTTGGATCCACCCATCACACGCACGACGACGATGACGATGACCACCGCGACCACGACGGCGCCGACGATGATCGCCGGCAGTAGCCACGTAGGTCGTGACGGAGGCCGTCGCCGCACTGGGAACTCCCGCATGGACATGCCCTCAGCCCTCCTCGGATCCGATGGTCGCACGTCTTTCCTCCAGGAACCCGCGCACCACCTCGCCGCACTCGTCGGCCATCACCCCAGGGATGACCTCTATCCGGTGGTTGAGGCGCCGATCCCGGACGAGATCCCATCGCGAGCCTGCTGCGCCGTAGTCGTCGTTCCAGGAGCCGAAGACGAGGGTGGTGATGCGCGACATCACCGCGGCCCCCGCGCACATCGGGCAGGGCTCCAGCGTCACGACCAGCGTGCACCCGTCCAGGCGCCAGGACTCCCGCGTTGCAGCGGCCTCACGCAGGGCGAGCACTTCCGCATGGGCGGTGGGGTCGTGCCGGGACTCGCGGGCGTTGTGCGCGGCTGCGATGACCTGGCCGGTGTCGTCGAGGACGACGGCACCGATCGGAATCTCGCCGGCTTCACGTGCCGCCTGGGCTTGGTCGAGCGCCGCCAGCATGGCAGGCGCATAGCGCGCTGCCGTCATCGTCCCCGGATGGCAGTGGCGAGCTCCGCCGCGAAACCCAGGCGCTTGGCGACGGCGCGCACCTGCTCGTCGGGGTACATCTCCTCGTCCTCGCAGATCATGATGAGCTCTGCAGCGTCGAGGCCGAAGGGTTCGCACAGCGAGACATCACCCGCCGCCTCGAACTCCTCGATGTCGTCCTCGTCCCACTCCAGGCCGATCAGCTCCGCGGCCTCCTCGGCGATCGACCAGTCGAGCAGGGCGGCGGCATCACTGATCATGACCCGAACCCCGTCGGGGACGGTGTGGGCCAGGAGGAAGAACTCGTCAGCCACCGAGACGATCCCGAAGACCCCGCCCTCCCCGGGCAGTTGGCGCATGCGCAGCAGGAGCCCCTCCATGGTGGTGACGCCCTGGGGAGGCAGCGAGGCGACCACCCACCGGCCGTCCTCGCGGTAGGCAGCAACCGCGAAATCGATGTCGGTCGCCGCGATCTCCTGAGCACTCACCCGTGCATCGTCCCATGTGCGGGGCATCGTCGGTAGTCGGACCACTACTCTCACCTGCATGCGCACCCTCGTCATCGACCATCCGCTGGTCGCCCACAAGCTCACCCGCCTCCGCCGCGAGGAGACCTCGTCGGCCACCTTCCGGCTTCTGGCGGAGGAGTTGGTCACGCTGCTGGCCTACGAGGCCACCGACTCCCTGCGGGTGCGCCCGGTCCAGATCACCACCCCGGTCGCGCCGATGACCGGCGCCGAGATGGCCGAGCCACTGCCCATCGTGGTGCCCATCCTTCGGGCCGGGCTGGGGATGCTCAACGGGATGATGAAGTTGATGCCCACGGCCGAGGTGGGATTCCTGGGCATGGTCCGCGACGAGTCCTCGCTCGTCGCGACGACCTACGCCGACCGCATCCCCCACGACATTCACGACCGTCAGGTGTTCGTCCTCGACCCGATGCTGGCCACGGGCGGGACCCTCGTGGCCGCGATCAACCTGCTACTGGAGCGCGGCGCCCGCGACGTCACGGCGATCTGCCTCCTGGCCGCACCCGAGGGCCTTCAGCGACTGCAGGATGCCTTCGCCGACCGCGATGTCGACGTCACGGTGGTCACGGCGGCCCTGGACGAGAGATTGAACGACAAGGGCTACATCGTCCCCGGCCTCGGTGATGCCGGCGACCGCCTGTACGGCTCTGCCGACTGACCCCTCCTCGTCCGATGCCTGGCACCTTGTCGGGCATCGGCGTAGCCGAAATGCCC
>CAIZPS010000261.1 GCA_903934925.1 uncultured bacterium
CCGGTGCCGGCCCCGCTCACCCCGATGCCGCCGGATGTGAACCCCGTCATCTCCTACGAGCCGCAGACGACCTGCGACCCGGGACCCAAGCCCGGGGCCCTGCGCCTGCAGGAGATCATCACGACGACGTACGGCGCGGGCCAGACCGTCTGGATCCCCCGCGGCTGCAACGTCGGCCCGACGAGCGAGCACAAGGAGGGCCGGGCGGTCGACTGGATGGTCAGCGTCCGCAACCGACAGGACCGTGCGAACGCCGAGGCCTTCCTGAACTGGCTGCTCGGCCCTGACTCCGCGGGCCGGGTCTATGGGCATGCCCTGCAGCTGGGCGTCATGTATATCGGGTGGCACGACCGGATCTGGCGCGGATACGGCATCGACCGTGGCTGGCAGGAACTCAAGGGCTGCTTCAGCAAGGGCGAGACCAAGTACGACAACTACTGCCACCGCAACCACATTCACATCTCCCTCACGCGCATGGGCGCGACGGGTGCCGACCCGACGGGGGCGCCGATCCCGGTCGATCCTTCGGCTCCGCCGCCTCCGGAGGCTCCGCTGGTGGAGCCCGAGCTCGTCGACCAGCCGCTGGCTCCGGCCCAGCCCGGGCCCGACGACGACCTGTTCATGGCGATCGGCTCGGAGCTGGGGTACTCCTCCTTCGCGGAGGGACCCCTGCAACCCGGCCGCCTGCGCACGGTGAACCTTGGTCCGGTGCCGGTCAACGCCACGTCCGCGCTCGTCACCGTCACCACTCGTCGCGCGCGCTCGGATACCAAGGTCCGGGTCGGCCTCGTGGGCCAGAAGGGCAATGCCGTCGCGCTGCGCGCGCCGAAGTCCCAGAAGAGCTCCTCGGTGGTCTCGGTTCCCGTCGCGGACGGAGCCCTTCAGCTGCGCTCGGCGTATGCGCCGGTGGACGTGCGGATCGACGTCCTCGGCTACGCGGTGGACGGCGGGGTCTACCCGGCGGTGGGCACGGTCGCGCGCACGCTGCGCGAGGGCCGCTTCGCCGCCGGAAGCGTCACGAGTGCGAAGGTGCGCGGTGTCGGGTCGGTCCCGCGCCAGAAGGGCAGGGTCACAGCCGTCATCCTGCGGGTCACCGCCGAGGGTCGGGGCGAAGCCGGGCGGTTCACGGCCTATCCGGCCGGCGGCGCGGATCTCGGCACGACGTCGGCCGTCGTGCCCGCCAGTGGCGCGCAGACCAGCGTGGTGGTGGCTGATATCGGCCGCAATGGCCGGGTGGCGCTGACGTCGTCGGTGCCGACGAAGGCGAAGGTCGAGGTCGTCGGCTACGTCAGCCGCTGATCACTGGCCGATCACGCGCCCGGTGCGGTCGCGGCGAGGATCTGCTCGGCCTGCTCGACGCTGGCGTTCTGGTGGAGCATCGCCATGAGGGCACGCGTCATGCCGGCCGGGTTGGGGTGCTGGACGATGTTGCGGCCGTAGACCACACCCGCAGCACCCTGGTCGAGTACGGCCTTCGTGCGCTCCAGCAGCTCACGGTCGCTGACCCGGCCGCCCCCGCGCACGAGCACGGGAATGCCCGTCGCGGTGCGGATCACGTGGTGGTAGTCGCTGGGGTCGTCGGTGGGGTCGGCCTTGATGATGTCGGCGCCCAGCTCAACAGCCTGGCGGACGACGGCCACAACGGACTCGAGGTCGCCGTTGACGGTGTAGCCGCCCGCCTCGGCATCCTTCATGACCAGCGGCTCGACCATGAGGGGCATTCCGTAGCGGTCGCAGTCCTGGCGAGCCTTGAGCACGTTGGAGATGCAGGCCTCACGCACATCGGGGCGGCCCGGGAGATCGAAGAGGTTCACGACGATGCACACGGCGTCCATCTGGACCCCGCGTAGCGCCGGCTCGGGCACCATCAGGCTGAACAGGTGGTCCGGCAGCTCCTTGCCGTACACGTTGGCGACGTCGGTGCGCATGACGAGGGCCGGACGCGATCGGCCGCCGTGCTCGTGCTGGAGCAGGCTGGCCTGCCCCTGGGTGAGCTGGATGGCGTCCGGGGCGGCATCGACGAGGGTGCCCACCGTGCTGCGCAGGTTCTCGATCCCGCCGAGGAAGGCATGCTCGCCGAAGAAGCCGTGGTCGACGGCGACGTCGAGGCACCGCCCTGAGGTCGGGTTGAACAGCCGGTTCATCCGGGGCGTGATGTCGGTCATGGGGCTTCCTGCCGGGTCGGTCGGGGGCTGCGGTTTTCCTAGGGACGGGTGCAGAGTAGACCGGGCCGGCGCCACCGGGGATGGGGCCACGCGGGTGACCCCTCGGAAGTGGTGTCGTTTTGTACTGTTATGCGCACTTTCTGAACATGTAGAGCCCCACCACTGAGATCACAGTGAAGTGCTGTGACTCGTGTGGCGTGTCGTGAGGGGGCATCCCCTCAGGGGCTGACAGACTCGGCCCATCCTGCCCCCTCAGGAGGAATGTTGATTGCCGACGTCGTTCGGGCCCTGTCCGCCATGCTCTCTGCTGAGCAGATCGCTGGCGTGACTCCGGTCGTGGCCACGGACGCCCCCAAGAAGGACTGGGCGGCGGCCCGCACCGCTCCCACGCTGAACCTCTTCCTCGCAGATATCCGTGAGGACCTCTCGCGCCGGACGACCACGCTCCTGGAGGAGCGCAGCCCCGAGGGGGTCGTCGAGTACTACCACCAGCCGTTCCGCTTCTACGACCTGACGTTCACCCTCACCGCCTGGACGAATCGCCCCGAGGACGACTACGCCCTGCTCGGCATGGCGCTGTCGACGCTGAACCGCACCGACTACATCCCGCAGCAGTACTGCCCCGACGAGCTCGCCGCCTTCCTGAACAACGGCCATGTGCTGGCCATGCGCGTGGGTGGCAAGATCTTCTCCGACCGGTTCGCGACCGAGTTGTTCTCTGCCATGGGCACCGACTACCACGCGATCCTGTCGATCGTCGTCACGCTGCCCGTTGCCGCGGGCGTCCGTGAGCCGGCCGGCCCACCGCAGACTCAGCCGCCGAAGATCGCGCTGTCCGACACCGCAAGCGGCGCGACGGACGACTTCCGCGGCCGCGATCCGAAGGATCCGGATGCCGGCCTACGCACGAGATCAAGGCCGACGAAGCCATGAGAAACATCTTCGCGCGTCATGAGAATGAGATCGCGCCCTTCGACTCGATCGTCATCACCCTGGCCATCCTCGGCGAACGCGTGGCTCGAACCGTCGAGGAGTCACGTCTCGAGGGCGATGTACCGGACGAGCACCGCGGCTCGTTCTTCCCGCACGATCTGATCATCCGCGACGCACGACTGGCTGCTCCCGACATCGAGAACGTCACCCTCGCACCCTCGGATCTGCCCAGCCACATCGTCACGTGGGCCGATCGCGTCGGTCTGTCCGATCGCGAGCTCGGTGCAATCCTGCTCGCAGCGGCACCATCGCTCGACCCGCGCTTCGAGCACTACTTCATCGTGCTCAACAACGAGAGCGGAACATCGGGGCCGTCGATCACCACGGCGCTGCGCCTGCTCGGCATGGATCCGTCCAATCCGGAGTACCGCGCGCTGTTCGACTCCGACTCCCGGGTGTGCTCGCTGGGTCTGATCGAGGTGAAGCGGGAGTCCCACCCCTTCCCAGCGCGCACCCTGCATGTCTCCGAGCGCGTTGTACGTCATCTGCTCGGCGACGACGGCTTCGCCGTGGAGATCAGTCCCCACCTGCGCCGCGAGACCGCTCCCGCTGTGAGCCTGGCCCTTCTGCCGGATGATCCGCCGCTGCCCGATCCGACTCCGTTCGGCGAGCCTGCCGGGCTCGTGCCCGTGGTCAAGGCGCACCCGGGATCCGGTGCGCTCAGTCGTGCCATTGCGCACCTCGCCGACCAAGGGGAGGCCGTTCTCGTACTGGACGGCATGCTGCTGCCCTCTGACGGCGACGACCGTCGTGCGCTGATCCGTGCCGCGTGCACCGAGGCAACCCTCGCTGCCCTGCCGCTGATCATCGACGACCGCATGGTGCCTGCGGACCTTGTCAAGGGCGACATGTCGATATGTCACGGCATGCGCGTGCCGATCATGCTGCTCGCGCCCGGCAAGGTCTCCCTCGCCGACCCGCGCTGTGAGGAAGTCGAACTCGTCCCGGCCCCGGAGCGGATGAGATCCCAGTGGTGGCCGGCCCTCGGCGCCGAGGACTCACCGGGCCTGAAGAACCTGCTGCAGCGCCTGGAGCCGGAGGAGATCCGCGACCGTCTCGAGCACGGGGATGCGCATCGACCGGGCCGCTTCACCAGCGGGTACGCCCGGCAGACCCAGCCGGTGTTCCTGCTCGACGACGTCATCCTGCCCCCGAATGTGCGAGCGGAACTCGAGCACCTGCTCGACCGCGTCCGCCTGCGCCCCACCGTCATCGACGAATGGGGCATGCGGCCCGGCGGCCTGCGCGGCCGGGGCATCACCGCGCTGTTCGCCGGTGAATCCGGCACTGGCAAGACCATGGCTGCCGAGGCACTCGCCGGTGAACTCGGAACACCCATGTTCCACGTCAACCTCGCCAGCGTGGTGGACAAGTACATCGGCGAGACCGAGAAGAACCTCGAGCGCGTGTTCTCCGAGGCCGAGAACCTCGACGGCGTTCTGCTGTTCGACGAGGCCGACGCCATCTTCGGGAAGAGATCCGATGTGTCGGATGCCCGAGATCGCTACGCCAACCTCGAGGTCGCGTATCTCCTCCAGCGCATCGAGGCATTCGACGGACTAGCCATCCTCACCACGAACCTGCGGTCGAACCTCGACTCGGCGTTCGCACGAAGACTGGACTGCATTCTGGACTTCCCCGCCCCCGATGCTGAGCTGCGTGCAGCGATCTGGCAGGCCTGCCTGAAGGAGGCCGGCGCCGTGCTCACCGATGACGAGTACCGGCGGCTCGCCACCCTTGAGATTGCTGGCGGCGCGATTCGCTCCTCGTCGGTGTCCGCAGCGTTCATGGCGGCGGGAAACGATGAACCCGTGACCTTCGTGCACGCCGTGCGCGGGGCCAAGCGCGAGTGGGCCAAGCTCGGCCTGCTCGCGTTCCCGCTGCAGTCCGTGCTCGACCAGTCTGCATCCCCGCCGCCGGAAGGGGGATAGCGAACGTGGCTGACAACTTCCCCTCGCCACCCACTCCCGAATCCGGCGAACAGCAGTACCGACGCTGGGTTGAGCACCTGAAGTCGAATGTTCGGGCGAACAGTCGCGGCGCCACTGGCGACTCGGCGGCCGCAGGTGATGCCAGCGCCGGTGACGGCGGCACATCGAGCACGGCTGGGGGCGCCGGCACGCCCGGTGCGACAGGCGACGATGCGGCAACTGCGACTGCTGGATCGGGTGACACCACCATGGTGCTCGATTCCTGGTTCGTCAACGACGACTCCCCCGTGGAGAAGTCGGTCCTGCCCCGGCCGATCGTCACCCTGAGTCAGTCGCATGTCGAGGCCGCTCCCGGCCAGCCTGTGCGGTTGAAGGTCAACGTGCGCAACGTCGGGCCGGTTGTCGAGACCTACACCCTCGGGGTCGTCGGGCCCGAGGGCTCATGGTTGTCGGTGGTGCCCAACGAACTGTCTCTCTTCCCGGGCGCCGAGGGATCGGCCGCCCTGATGATCAAGCCGGGCCGCACGTCGAAGCTGCCGGCCGGCGACTATGTCGTCGGGGTCATGGCGCGCTCGGAGGTCGATCCCCACGAGAGCACGGTCGCGGAGGTCACCATCTCGGTGACCCCCTTCTTCGACTCCAACCTTGGCGTCAGTCGCACGACCATCGACATCCGTCAGCGGGCCACGACATTCGCGCAGATCACCAACAACGGCAACAGCTTCGTCGACTTCCGTCTCGACCTCTCCGACCCGGATGGCTACCTGCGATTCAAGGTGGACGAGCCCAACTTCACGCTCGGACCCGGTGGCACCGTCTGGAAGAAGGTCAGCGTCTCGGCACCGCTGCATCTGTTCGGCAGTTCTCGAACGCTGAGCATGGTCGCGACCTTGATGTCACTCCGTGACCACACGACTGACACACCCCTCGTGGAGGTGCGGCCGTCCATCCAGCGTGTCACCCTCGTCCAGCGGCCGGCGATTCGGCTGCGCCTGGGAATCCTCGGTCGGCTCATCATTCTGCTGCTGATCGTGGGCCTCATCGCACTGTTCTTCCTCAGCCGGATGGGAATCACTGGTTCGACTGGAGTTCAGACCGGGCCTCCGCCCCCGCCGCAGGGGCTCACCGTGCAGCTGTACGACGGCAACCAGGTGCTGCTGCTCTGGGACGCTGCGCCCGGTGCGCAGGGCTACTCGATCTACGCCGTGGGAAGCACGGGTAATGCCCTGATGGCGGCCAGTCCGTCGCCGAGCGCCAGTGCCAGCGCCAGTGCCAGTGCTGGCGCGAGCCCGTCCTCCTCACCGGCAGCATCCTCACCGGCAGCATCCTCACCGGCAGCATCGTCACCGGCAGCCTCGTCACCCGCAGCTTCATCACCCGCAGCGTCGTCACCAGCGTCGACGACGCCGAGCGGGGAGGGGAGTCCGCCGTCGACGCCCGCCCCGACCCCTGACGCCAGTGCGGTCCCCAGTGCCGCACCAGCGACAACGGCTCCCGCAACGACGACCGCCGCAGCCTCTTTCGCGCTCGCAGGAACGAGCGGGGGCACGCTTCGCATCGTCAACGCTTCCGTGCGCACGGTGGACGAAACGGCAGCATCGAGCACACCCTCATCCTCGGCGTCCCCGGAGAGCTCATCCGCTGCAACGAGCGAAGCCGTAGGCGACTCGGAACGTGCGGAGAACGATATCGAGTCACCCACGTGCGGCGATTGCACGCATGTGGCCGATGTGCCCAGCGGCACGACCCGGTACATCGTCACGAAGACCATGCCAGGACAGAAGAACTGCTACCGCATCATTGCCAACGCGGGCCAGTCCACGTCGCTGTACACGCCTCGCGAGTGTGTCGAGGTGCCCGCCGCAGCCGGAACGTCGACTGATGGCTCATCGTCCTCGGGAGGGTCATCTTCGGATGGCTCGGGGAGTACCGAGTCAGTGCCCAATGTCGTGTGCCCGCCCTACGATCCGCTGGCATCGGCGCTGTCGACCACATCCATCGCCATCACCTGGCTGCCGCCCAGCGAGTACAAGGAGCCCACCCCGCAGACCAAGTCGCGGGTCGGGCGCGGGGATCGAATGCCCAAGGGCGAGCCGCGCTCGGTTGCGTCCGTGGAGAGGTCGGTACCTGCTGCGGTTCCGTTCGGAGGGGGCTCCAGTTCAGACTCGAGTTCGACCGGGTCATCAGCGACGTGCGATGCGAAGCTCCCGGTCACCGGATTCGAACTCCAGCGACAGCTCCTCGACGGCTGGACCACGATCTCGCCAGCTCCCGGGGCCAGTGACACAGCGGTCGAGGTGGGCGGCCTCCAGCCGGGGGTGAAGTACTGCTTCCGGATGCGCAGCCTGGCCTCACCGACCCCATCGGCCTATACGAAGACCTTCTGCCGTTCGACGAAGAGCGACGACTCCACGAGTTCCTCCTCGACGTCGACACCGTCGCCGACTCCGACTCCTGCGGCCACGTCCACGCCCGCACCTACTGATCCCACCGGGACCACGTCCACTCCCGCGGCCGCCATCGTCATCGAGGGAGTGCTCTGAGCCCGTTCGCGAAGGCTCGACTCGCGAGATCAGGACTTCGAGCCCGAAGGGCTGGGCGAAGCCGACTTCCCCGATGCACTCCCTGAGGGACTACCCGATGCACTCCCGGAGGGAGTAGGGGAGCCGGAGGGGCTGGGGGAGCCCGACGAGACTGACGGGCTCGGTGTGGGCACCGTCGTGGCCTGCTCGCGGAAACTGAAGTTGAACAGCGAGGTGAGGTCCCACTTCTGGAGGAACTGGATCCCGGAGA
>CAIZPS010000262.1 GCA_903934925.1 uncultured bacterium
CAGGCATCGGACGGGTCAGCGCTGCACGAGCCCGCAGCGCTCGGTTACCCCTGCACGATCCTCTGCTGCAGCGATTACCGCTGCACGATCCTCTGCTGCAACGATTACCGCTGCACGATCCTCTGCTGCAGCGATTACCGCTGCACGATCCAGTGGCGCAGGGCGCTGCTGTAGACCAGCGTGCGCGTGCACACCGCGCCACCGGTGCCGTCATTCGCCCACTGCGCCCACGACTTGGTCCATCCGCCCGATGACGATCCGCCCCAGTCGTACGTCGTGATCGTGAGGTCGCAGGAGCCGGAGTCGGGAGCTGGCAGCTGCTGGAGCACGGGAGGGGGACCGCCGGGTGCGGGGCGCTGCGCGTCGATCAGCAGCTGCGCGAGTGTCGAGAAGTTCGGCACGCCCATACCGGTGGTCAGGTCGTAGCCGACACCGGCGGAATAGCCGGTCATGGTGCCGCTGCCGTTGGCGGTCGGATTGGCTGAGCCATCGAGGAAGCCGATGCCTTGCAGGTAGCTGACCGTGGTGACCGGGGTGGGGCCGGTCCACAGGTCGGACGACCAGAGGTTGTTCGTCCCCTGCGTGACGTCGTTGAACGCCGACGCGAACGCCGGGCTGTAGATCACCTCGTGCACGTCCATCGCGCCACCGGAGTTGTCGAGCGGGGCGAGGCCGCGCGAGGTGAGGGCCGCGTTGACCTGCGCCAGACCGGCGGCGATGAGAGGCGCTGCCGCGCTGGTGCCCATGGAGTAGGTGACCCCCGCGCCCGTGTAGATGGGTACGAGCCACGTGGGCCAGCCGGCCAGCGCGGCGAGGTCCGGCGAGAGTCGACCAGTGGAACTGGGGGCGATACCGGCGACGGAGTCCTGGTAGTCCGGGCGCGTGGCAAACGCGCTGATGCCGCCGGTCGTGCCGATGCCGGGCCACTCGGTCACCCCGGCGACCCAGTCGCAGTCGCTGCCCATGTTCCAGTTGCGCCAGGTCACCGGCATGAGGGTCGCCCCAGGCACGTACGAGGTGGGAGTGATCGCTGCACCGTTCCACGTCGGCGGTGCCCACATGGTGCCTCCGACGGACAGGGCGTTCGCGCTCGTGGACGGCCACTGCGGCGCCATGACGTCGCGCACACCGCGCGTCCACGGTTGACAGCCGCCCGACCCTTCGTCACCGCTGCTGATCAAGGTGATGACGCCGGACGATGCGAGACCAGCCAGCACGATCTCTACGTCGGCGATGTACTCGTCCTGCTGGGCCGTCGTGGTGAGCCCCTCGAGCGTGAGCATGTAGCGCAGGGACTGTTCGAAGATGGCGTAGCTCATGGTGGCGATGCATCCGCCTGTCGGAGTGTCGAGCTGCGAGCGGCGCCACTGCGTGGGGTCGGAGCCGTCGAGCCCGCAGGCGTTGCCGGCGTTGACGAGGGCCGACAGGAAGTCCAGGCCGTCCGCGATCGTCGCGGTCTTGAGCGTGGTGTTCGCGGGCAGGAGCGCGGCGATGACGGTGAGGTCGAGGGTCGCCTCGCTGCCGAGGGCAGGAGCCGGATCGCCTGGATTCAGCACATCCGTCCAGGTCACCGGGTTCAGCCCGCAGAACTGCAGGAAGCTGCGCACATCTGCCTGGTCCACGCTTTGGCCGAGGGACACGACCACCACGGTCTGGGGGGCCGGGGTCGCCGAAACGGACACGGGCATCCCCACGACCGACCCGATCATGTCGGGGGTCAGGCCGAGCACGGAGCCGCCGAAGGAGACCTGACAGTCTGAATCGGTATACGCCGGAGCGGTGAATGTGTCGGCGGCACGTGCGGCGGGGATCGCACCCAGGGTCGCCAGCAGGAGGGCGCCGGGAGCCGCCGCGAGCCAGGTCCTGCGCGGGCCCATGAGGTCCCTTCGTCGAGGTGCGGCGAACACTATCCGCAGGGGCGGCAGGAGTTGCACCCGAGATAGTTGAAGTCTAAACTACAGGGGACGAAGGAGGCCCTATGCCCGCCATCACCGCCGACACCCTGACATTGCCCCGCCTGACCGCCCTGCCGGTCGAGACCGGTCGCACCGTCACCTCGCTCACCACCGCGCCGCGCGGTTTCGAGGGCGAGGGGTTTCCGGTGCACCGTGCCTTCGCGGGCGTTCCGCTCGATGTCCTCGATCCGTTCATCCACATGGACCAGATGGGCGAGGTCGAGTACGGAGCGGGGGAGCCCAAGGGCACTCCGTGGCATCCGCACCGCGGATTCGAGACCTTCACGTACCTCATCGACGGGGAGTTCATCCACCAGGACTCCAACGGCGGCGGAGGCCTCATCCGCCCGGGCGGCACGCAGTACATGACGGCCGGTGACGGCATCCTGCACATCGAGACGCCCCCCGCGGAGCTCGTCGAGGCCGGCGGCCTCTTCCACGGCCTGCAACTGTGGATCAACCTTCCGCGCGAGAAGAAGCGCATCGCGCCGCAGTATCAGGACCTGCAGGGCAACGACTTCTCCCTGCTCTCCTCCACCGATGGCGGGGCTCTCGTGCGCGTGCTCGCCGGCAGCATCGACGGGCACTCGGGCCCGGGTATCTCCCACACCCCGCTGGCCATCACGCACATCACCGTTGCTCCGGGTGCACAGGTCGTCGTGCCGTGGCCGTCGGAGTACAACGCCCTCGCCTACGCCCTCGCGGGCAAGGGCTCCATCGGGGCGGAGCGGCGGCCTTTCTCCGCGGGTCAGCTGGCCGTGCTGGAGCAGGGCGACTCCGTCGTCATCAGTGCCGACGATCGCCAGGAGTCGCGCTCGCCGAACCTCGAGGTCTTCCTGCTCGGTGGCGTGCCGCTGCGCGAGCCCGTCGCGGCCTACGGCCCGTTCGTCATGTGCACCAAGGCCGAACTGGTCGAGGCGTTCGAGGACTACCAGGCCGGGCGGCTGGGCACTGTCCCGGCCGATGCGATCCAGCCGCACCGTGCCGGGTGAATTAGCATCAGGAGCATGACGGACCAGGGGGTGAGCACGGACCTCTCGCACGAGGAGTCGTCGACGCTGGACCTGCGGCAAGTTGCCATTGAGCGGATGAAGCTCGTCCGTAAGGGTCGGTCGCTAGGCATGTCATTCCGCCAGGCAATCGATGAAGGCCGTCGCTAGGACCGGGGAACCGAGGGCAGGGCGCGCCTATCCCCGCTGCCGCCGGTATGACTCGAGGTCGAAGTAGTCACGCCACAGGGCCACTCGACTATCGCGTACCTCGAAGACCGCCGCGATCGGAATCTCGATCCATCGGCCGTCGACGAGGAAGCGGTCGGTGCGCTCGTTCATGACGGTGTCACCGTTCTCGACCTGACGGTGAACAACCCATTCCACCTGCGATGCGGCAGCGGTCACTCCGCCCGAGAGCACGGAGCGCACGCCGTCGGGGCCGAAGACCTTCCCGATCGGCACGTTGTCGTACTCGATGTCGTCGGTGACGAGTGCGCACACGGCATCGAGATCACGACGCTCGCAGGCCTCGATGAGCGCAGTGACGATGTCTCCGGGTGACAGGGACATCACGCGGGGCGACGATGCACGCGCACCGGAACCTCGATCATGCCGCGCAGGCCGAAGCTCGGACCGAAGCGGAGTGCGCCGGGATCGAGCACCTCGAGCGCGGTGACGTTCTCCGCCAGTGCGCGCAGCGCGGAGGCCGACTCGATGCGGGCGAGGCCGGCGCCGACACAGACGTGGATGCCGTGTCCGAAGGCCAGATGCTCCTTGACGTTCTCGCGCAGCGGATCGAACACGTCGGGATCCTCGAACACCTCCGGGTCGCGGTTCGCGGAGCCGTAGGCGAGGAACAGAGTCGACCCCTCGGGGATCGCCACGCCGCCGAACTCGGTGTCACAGGTGACCCGGCGCCAGAGCCCCATGACCGGCGAGGAGAAGCGGATGCCTTCCTCGACCAGGCCGCGGCGAAACGCCTCGTCGTCACGAATCCGATCCCAGACCTGCGGATCGCTCGCACGCATCTCGTCGATGCGGACAATCATGTCGGCGAGCGAACGAATCGTGGTCTCGTTGCCTGCGACAACGAGCTCGCGCACGAGCCAGACGAGCTCGGCGTTGGTCAGGGGCGTTTCGCCTTCCTCTGCCTGCACGAGCTGCGACAGCAGGTCATCGCCGGGGTTGGCGCGGCGTTCGTCGAGGATGTCGCAGAACACCTGCTGGTATTCCAGGACGTCCCGTTCGACCTCGAGCCACCGCTCAGCGCTCAACTTGCCGCCTAGGGCGGCGTTCGACGAGTCCGACCAGCGGCGTAGGTCTGCGCGGTAGCGATCATCGACGCCGAGGATGCGCATGATCGCCCACACGGGCAATGGCACCGTGATGTTCTCCATCGCATCGACGACCTCGCCGTCGGGCAGGGCCGCTGCGATCTGATCAGCGACCTCGTCGACGAGGGGCTCCATCCACGCCAGGCCCCGCACGGTGAAGGAGCGGTTGACCATCTTGCGGTAGCGGCTGTGGTCGGGCGGGTCGTTGGTGCCGAGCGCGGGGCGGTAGGGGTAACCCTGCGCTCGCAGTGCCTCCACCTCGGCCGCCACCTCCGGGGGAGGAGTGTCGCGCCGGGCATGAGGCATGTTGTTGCTGAACCGCACCGGATCCATCAGCGCCTCGCGCACCAGTGACCACGTCGTCACGAAGAACAGGCCGGGCTGGTTGGGGATCTCGTACACCGGGGCCTGGTCGCGCAGGAGGGCGTAGGTGGGGAAAGGGTCCTGGTAGAAGGCGTCCGTGTGCGGGTCGATCCGGGGCATGGTCTCGGTCACAGTGCGACGTTAGGTGAGGCGGAGGCGATCGGCAACGCCTATGCGCGAACCCGTCCACCGCCGTAGCCTTCGATCCATGACGGATGAGCCCACGCAGCGCAACGTCTTCGGGGAGCCGCTGGAGGTGTGCAGCCTGGAGCCGCTCACCGGCTTCTACCGGGACGGCCTCACCACCACAGGCCCTGATGACTTCGGCTCTCACACGGTCTGCACGGTGGTGACAGCGGAGTTCCTTGAGCACCAGCGCTCCGTCGGCAATGACCTGTCGACCCCCATGCCGATGTACGGGTTCCCGGGGCTCAAGCCCGGCGACCGCTGGGCCGTGTGTGCGTCGCGCTGGCTGCAGGCCTACCAGGACGGCGTGGCAGCCCCCGTCGTGCTCCGGGCCACGAACGAGGCCGCCCTTGACGCCGTGCCGCTTGAAGCCCTGAGCGAGCACGCGGCCGATGTTCCGGACGACCCCGGAATGCTCCTCGGCTGATCGCCCATCGCGTTATCCCCGGTGTCTGCCTAGATTGCCGGTGTCTGCCTAGGCCGAGGCCGGGACATGACACCATGCGCAGGTGAAGCGACTCCTGCTGATGGGCCTGATCTCCGCCGTGACCACCGGACTCGTCCTCTCCGTCGGGGGTCCGGCCAGTGCCGCGGAGCCCGCCCGGCCCATGGCCGACAAGGCCGTGATCACGGGCACGGTCAATGACCTCATCCAGCGCATTCCCCCGGTGGAGCCCATCAAGGCCGGCTATAAGGGCACGTCCTCCTTCATCCCACCCTCCGTCGCTCGCGGCAAGGACGCCCGCGGCTGCAACCTGCGCCAGCGCATGCTCATCGATTCCGCCTGGGTCAAGCCCAAGGTCGGGCGCAAGTGCGTCCTCAAGGGCGGTGTGTGGTGGGTGGATCAGGGCACCAAGAAGGTCACGAAGGCCAAGGACGTCGCCTTCACCCCGATGCTCAGCCTCGCGAGTGCCTGGGGCCAGGGGGCCTCGCAGTGGACTGCCAAGCAGCGGCTGGCGTGGGCCACCCAGGTAGAGCGCCCCGGCCCGGCGACTCAGCAGACGCGTGCCAAGGCGGTCACGGGACTGGCCGCGACCCAGCAGCTGGTGTCGGCAGCCGAGTTGAAGAAGATCGAGGAACTTGTCGCACTCGATGACCTGGATTACTTGGCCACCGGCTACCTGATCTACTGCAACCGCGGCCTGTTCACGCTGCAGGCTATTACGTCGATGCCACAGCTTGTGAGTGTCTGCAGCTTGTCCCGTGAGTTCATCAACGCGATCCTCAACGCGGATGCGGATTTGCGGCCCCTTTGCTACGCGCAGGTATCTCGCATCTTCAACGTCGCGTCCTGGGGGCTGTCATTGCCTGCGAGCGACCTGGAGCTGTACGCGTACCTCGGTGACAAGTGCCAGAACTTCTCCCTCTTGTATGAGATCGCGAATGCCGCCCGCGCCAACGGTGTCATTCCGATCCCCTCGCCCACTCTCGTGCCGAGCGACATCACGGGCGCCGAGGGGGCAGGGATTCCCAATGCCGCGGAGTGGGTGGTCGACCTGCCATTCGAGAGCTACGGGGCGGTTCCGGCGTCGAGCACCATCGGAAAGGAGCTCTTCGGTGTTGCTGCCCCGGTCGACTGGGGAGATCCGGGCATTCCGACCGGCTACCTTCGGCTGTGGGACGCCGGCGTCTCGTGGCGGCAGATGCAGCCCTCTGCCGACAAGCCGATCGACTTCGAGAAGCTCGACCTGACGATGCAGATGGCCGATCGCATCGGCGCGAAGGTCATGTACGTTCTCGGCGACACGCCGGGCTGGGCGAATGGCGGCAAGAGCGGGGCGGTTCCGCCCACCGATCTCGAGGATGCCGCCAAGTTCATCGGCCAGGTCTGCGCTCGCTACAAGACGACGCCGATCGCCTCCTACGAGGTGTGGAACGAGGGCAACCTCACCACGTTCTGGACCGGGACGATGGAGGAGCTCGCGACGCTGACCAAGAAGGTGCGTGACGCCGTCAGGGCCTGCGGATCAGGGGCGCAGGTCTTCGCGTCCAGCACCGGAACCCGGGCGAGCAATGCGTTCGTCACGAACTACCCGGCCTACCTCAAGGCGCTCATGGCCCTTGGCTGGCCGGTCGACGGCTACACCGTCCACTCCTACCCGGCCGCGGACGGCGGGCCGGCCCAGCGGATCGAGGAGATCGCGCAGTTCAAGACCCTGCTCGCGCAGAACTCCGCGCCGGTTCTACCGATCTTCGACACCGAGCTCAACTACGGTCTCGCCGGCCTCCAGCAGGGTCGGCGGGCCATCGATCAGCGTGTGGGCGCTGCGTACCTGTCGCAGTCCTACATCCAGTCGGTGCAGTACGGGATCGACTCGCTGTTCTGGTTCCTGTGGACGCAGGGCGACTACGACAAGCTCGGCATCCAGCTGCACGCTGGCACGCCGCAGACCATCCAGGCGTGGAAGCAGACATACCAGTGGCTAGTCGGGCAGCGCATGACGCGCTGCGCGATAGGGAGTCTCGTGCAGGCGTGCCAGATGAGCGGGCCCAAGGGCGACTACACCCTCCTGTGGGCCATGGCAGATACGAATGTCACGGTCGACGTCACCGGCTTGGGCACCACTGTGGAGAACCTGGACGGTTCGAGGACGGCGGTCGCCTCCAATGGCCGGATCAAGGTGGGGATTGCACCGGTGGCGGTGCGGTCCTAGAACGCGCCTGCGATAGTTGCCGCCATGGCCCCGCGCACGGTGATGTTCCTGCGTCACGGCGAGAAGCCCGGCGAGAACGGGCCTCCGCTGGGTGTCGACCAGCACGGTCAGGCCGACCCGCACTCGTTGTCGGTGCGGGGCTGGACGCGTGCGGGTGCGCTGGCAGCGCTGTTCGATCATGTTCCCTCGCCCGAGCGCGCAGGGCTCGCCCGTCCGCAGCGGGTGCTCGCGACGAAGCCGAGCCACGAGTATCGAAGCAAGCGTGAGCGTGACACTGCCGAGCCCACCGCGGCCAGGCTCGGTATCGAGATCGAGGATGGCTTCACGCACAAGGATGCCGCGGATGCAGCGCGCAGCATTCTCGCCGACACCCGAGACACCATGGTGGTGTGGCACCACGGGAGCCTGCCGGAGTTGCTCTCGCACTTCCCGGTGAGCAACGCCACGGACATCCCTGCCCAGTGGCCGGAGGATCGCTTCGACCTCGTGTGGATCCTCACCGCGGATGACAACGGGAAGTTCACCTTCTCGTCAGAGCCTCAGGACCTACTCTCGGACGACGCGCCGATCCATCCATGACGGATCGGGTGGATCCGCTGGCCGGGGCTCGAGCGGCACTGGACGCTGGGCGAGCCGACGAAGCCCTGCAACGTGCCTGGCAGGCCACCATGCCAGCCGTCCTGCGCCAGGACGATGAGAGCCTGAGTCGTGCAGTGCAGTTCGCCGAGGCGATTGCGGCCGAGACCTCCGGGGCGACGAGGCGGCAGGCCCTCGAGAACGCGGCCTACTGGGCGGCCTGTGTCGACTCCCCGCGCGCTGACCAGGGGAGCGCATGGTCCGTCAAGCGGTGGTTCGAACGAACTCCGAAGGAGTAGCGCACCCGCTGGCTCACTCGCAGGCGACACCGTCTCCGTCACCATCCATGTGGCTGTTCACCGAGTACAGACCCGGGCTGGTGTCGCGGCGGATCGGCGTGACACCAGCCGCGCGGGCCTCGGTGCAGTTCCGGTAGCGCGCTGCCGAGGTCCCGTTGCCGCTGATCGCCTGTCCGCCGATGCTGGGTGCTGGATCGGGCAGGGTGCCGTCTCTAGGCACTCGCTGCAGGGGACACGGTGCCAGCACTCGCTCGATCGCCGACTTCTCCGCGGATGTCACCCAGAGTCGGTACTTGGCCTTCACCGCCACCTGCCGAGCCACATAGGCGCAGCGGAATGCCTTGTTCGATGGCAGCCACGTGGCTGCGTCGCCGTCCTGCTTCTGCCGATTGGCGGATGCTGACACGGCGAGCAGGTTGAGCGGATCGTTCGCAAACTGGATTCGGTTCAGCGGGCTGAGCTGTTGGGCACCGGTGGCCCATGCGTTGCCGAGGGCAACCACGTGATCGATGTCGACCATGCTGCGGCCACGCACGTAGGTGAGAGGCCGACCAGTGAAGGGATCGGGATAGAGCACCCCGGACATCACGCTGCAGCGACTGCTCATCACGCGCTCCACAAGGTCACGCTGAAGAATGTCCTGGCGCGCGTCGCATCCGTTGCCGTCGACGTCGGCCCAGTCTCCACCGAAGAGATCCCGGCTGTAGCCGGTCATCGGCGCACGGCCCTTGACGGGCAGGGTGTCGAGCACGGCGAGCGCGGTACCTGCAGGCGCTTGGGGCTCTGCGGCGGCGGCGAGCGGAAGTCCTGTCGGCACGGCGAGACCGATCCCGATGAGCAGCGCCACGACTCGTCCCCTCATGGGAACCATCGTCACCCCCGTCGACCTGTTGCCGCCGCCAGTATGTCAGCGGGGGAGGTGCGCCTCTCTTGACTCACCCGCGGGACCAGCGCCAGGCGCACTGTGTATAACCGTGTCATGTCCACGACACCGCAGGCCAACATTCCGAGGGTCAGGTCCCTGGAGCGCATCGTCGACGCGCAGTGGTTCCAGATGTTCATCAGTGGCGTGATCGTCCTCAACGCGATCGTGCTCGGTGCCGAGACGTATGTGGATCCCGCCTCGCCTGGCTTCACCGTCCTGATGCGGTTGAACGACGCGTTCTATCTCGTCTTTCTGGCCGAGCTCATCCTTCGGCTGCTCTCGTACGGCAAGCGGCCCTGGAACTTCTTCCGCTCCGGATGGAACATCTTCGACTTCATCGTCATCGGTGCAGCGCTCGTCCCCGCTCTCCGTGCCCAGGCGGAGGTGCTGCGACTGCTCAGGCTGGCGCGCATCGTCCGACTGCTTCGCTTCCTCCCCGACGCGCGTGTGCTGATCGCGACGATGGGGAAGGCCCTGCCGTCGGTCTTCTCCATGGTCGTTCTCGTGATCCTGATCCTGTTCATCTACGGGATGATCGGCGTTGTTGTCTTCGGAGAGGCCCTGCCGACCGAGTGGGGCAACATCGGCTCGGCCATGATGACGCTCTTCATCCTGCTGACCCTCGAGAACTTCCCGACCTACCTCGATCAGGCGCAGGCAGTCTCCCCACTCGCATCTGTCTTCTTCCTGTCCTACGTGCTCATCGCGGCCTTCGTCGTCCTCAATCTCGTTCTCGGCATCGTGATCGGAGCCATGGAGGAGGCGCGGGAGGAGGAGCGGGACCGGCTGCGCAAGGAGGAGAAGGGCGAGCACGTGACCGTGATCGAGATGCTCGAGGAGATGCGCAAGCAGCTTGTGGAGGTCGAGCGGGAGGTGCGCGATCTGGGCCGAGAGCGCTAGCGAAGGATATCGACGGGGGGGAAATCCCCTGCTACCGTGGGGAAACCAGCGAATTCCCCGATGTCCGCGAGGAGCGAAGCGTGACACTCTTGACCAGCGTCGAGCGCGATCCCGTTGTGGCTGAAGCCCCCGGACGCGACCTCAAGCGCCTCCTCTGGCCCGTCACCCTCGTCATGCCCCTGCTTCCACTGGTGGCGATGGGGCTGTTCGCGCTCACCGGCAACGGGATCTGGCTCTGGCTCGGACCAATCGTCTTCCTCGTTCTGGTGCCGGTGCTCGATGCCGTCCTGGGGCTGAATCCGAGCGGATCACCTGACGAGGTCATCGAGGAACTCAGTCGCGACCGCTACTACCGGTGGCAGGCTTTCGTCATCCTCCCCCTGCAGTACGTCGGATTCCTCGCCGGCATGTGGCTCATCGCTCGCGGCGACCTCCTGCTCAGCGAGCAGGTGGGCACGGCGGTCACCGTCGGCTTCATCGTCATCCTGGGCTTCAACTCAGCACACGAGCTCGGTCACGCGCGGGCGTCCGTGGAGCGTTGGCTCTCGAAGATCGCGCTGGCCCAGTGCGGCTACGGTCACTTCTACACCGAGCACAACCGTGGGCATCACGTGCGCGTCGCGACCCCGAACGACCCGACCAGCAGTCGCCTCGGCGAGAGCTATTACGCGTTCCTCGTCCGCGCCGCTTCCGGCTCGCTCCGTGGTGCATGGAGGATCGAGAGTCGTCGCTGCGCGCGCAAGGGGCATCGGGCCTTCAGCCTCCACAACGATGTCGTGAACTCCTGGCTCATGACGGCTGCGCTCTGGGTCGGCGTCCTCGTGTGGCTGGGGTGGTCGGTCCTGCCCTTCCTCGTCATCCAGGCGGTGGTGGCGATCGCCCTGCTCGAGGCGGTCAACTACCTCGAGCACTACGCCATGCTCCGGCAGCGGATCGTCTCTAACGGCCGGGAGAAGTACGAACCGGTGCGCCCCCGCCACAGCTGGAACTCGGACAGCGTCATGACGCACGTACTGCTGTACCGCCTGCAGCGTCACGGTGAGCATCACACGAACGAACTGAGGCGCCCCGAGGCGCTGCGTGATGTCGAGGAGTCGCCTGTGCTGCCGACGGGCTATGCAGGCATGATCCTGCTCGCCCTGGTGCCTCCCCTGTGGCGCAAGGTCATGGATCCTCGTGTCGCCGCTCTCTACGACGGGGATCTGTCGCGGGCGAATATCCAGCCGTCCCAGCGCCACCACTACCTGTCTGGAGTCGGGACGCCGCGGTAGTCGAGAAGCCCGGGCGGACCGTGCGTCGTGGCAGAGGTCAGCCGTCCCGTCGACGAAGGTCGTCCGCCTGCGCCTTGAGGCGCCGGAAGTATTCGGACTCGGTGATCTGCTCCACCTCGGAGTCGACGCGTGATCGGTCGATCTGGATGGTCAACTGCTGCACCTGCTCGCGCAGGCGGGCCTCGCGCTCGACGACCTCAGTGCCCATGCGCTGAAAGGCCCTGGCGAGCTCACCGACCTCGTCCGACCGGGTGGACGCGGCGTCCAGGCGCGAGGGATCGAAGGAGCCGTCGGCCAGGCCCACGGCCGCCGCTGTGATGTCGTCGACGGGTTTGGTGATGCGTCGGCTCAGCAGGATTCCGAAGGCGAGCCCCAGGAGCAGGACGGCCACGCTGAGCAGGATCAGCTGGCCGGCCAGGCTGCGCCCCGGTGCTTCGAGGCGCTGCTCCGGCACTGCGGACACGAGGATCCAGTCGGGATCGCCTCCGGTCGTCGATACGCGCACGGACCAGTCCTCGACGACCTCGTCCACCCAGGGGGCGCTCACTCGCAGCGTCGTCTCCGTGCCCGGCTTCGACGGTGCGGCTCGCTGGATCTCCTCCAGCGCGGCCTGACCTGTGCCGTTGGCGCCGGCCGACCTAACAGCGGGGTTGGCCGTTGCCACGACCTCCCCGTCCTGATCGAGGATGAAGAAGAATCCGTCCTCGGCGAAAGTGATGTCCGCGAAGATCGTCTCGAGGTCCGACTGCACGCCGAGCACCTGCTCAGCCACGTCGGCATCGATGTCGTCGACGTAGACACCGGTGCCGATGATCCAGTCCCAGGGCTCGTAGTGGAACACGTAGCCGATCTTGGGACTCGGTTCTGCGCCGTCGAGTCGCTCCCACCGGTAGTTGACGTAGCCACTGCCCTCGTTGAGGGCGACATCACGGATCTCCTGCAGCACGTAGACGCCGTCGGCATCCTGCAGATCCGTCAGGTTGCGCCCCTCGAATCGCTCGTCGGGATGGGCGATGGCCGTGAGGTCACGGTCGTAGGTGAAGAAGTAGTCGTCGTTCCCGAAGCGAACCGACCGCAGCAGGTCCAGGGCCCTCTTCTGCGCCTCCTCCCGCGTCAGCTCGCCGGAGTCCGCAGCCGTGCGAAGTACGTCCAGCGCGACGACAAGAGGAGCGGACACCTCCTTGATGAGGGACTTGCGCCGCTCGAGGGTCTGGTCGCGGTAGCGGGCGATTGCCGCGTACTCCGACTGGATCCCGGCGGCCACGGAGGCGTGGACGTTGCCCGCACCCTCCTCGGACTGCAGGAAGAGCTGGGACTGGATCGAGCGCACGGCGAAAGCCGTGGTGACGACGGCGGAGATGATCAGCAGCACGGCGAGGAGGATCGACACCCGCCATGACAGGGAGAGTCTCCTTGTACGCGTGGCCACGGGGCCCATCATCCCCCTCCTGCACCCGCGCCTACCCCTTTCGGGTCATTCGCTCGACTCTGGCCTGCGAGGCCGGCAGGTCTCGACGGATGGGGGAGGGTCCTGCTTCACTGGAGGGCAGGAGAGGAGGGGTGATGGCCAGCATCGAGCAGGACGCGGTCACCGGCGATGTCGCCTGGCGTGACCGCAAGCGACTGCTGTGGCCGGTCGCGCTCGTGATGCCCCTGCTGCCCCTGGTGGCGATCGGCCTCTTCACCCTCACCGGCAATGGCGTCTGGCTGTGGCTCGGCCCCATCGTCATCCTCGGTGTTGTGCCCGTGCTCGACGCGATTGCCGGGCTTGACCCGAGCAACCCGTCGGACGACGTGATCGAGCGCCTCAGCCGCGATCGCTACTACCGCTGGCTGACCTATCTGTTCCTCCCGCTGCAGTACGTCGGCTTCCTCGCGGGCATGTGGCTGATCGCCCGCGGTGACCTCCTGCTCAGTGAACAGGTCGGCATGGCGGTGACGGTCGGTTTCATCGGCGGCCTGGGCATCAACACCGCGCACGAGCTGGGCCACAAGCGGGAGTCGGTGGAGCGCTGGCTGTCGAAGATCGCCCTCGCGCAGAGCGCCTATGGCCACTTCTACATCGAGCACAACCGTGGCCATCATGTGCGCGTCGCGACGCCCGAGGACCCTGCGAGCAGTCGGCTGGGTGAGAGCTACTACGTGTTC
>CAIZPS010000263.1 GCA_903934925.1 uncultured bacterium
CGACCAGCCCGAGGCGATCGCGGGAGTCACCAGCGTGACGGTCACCTGGAACCCCCCGTCGAGCAACGGGTCGGCCATCACGGGCTACACCGTCTCGCAGAAGGCGGGGTCGGGTGGCTCCTATGCCGACGTCACAAGCGCCTGCGGCGAGAGCGCTGCCTACCCCGGCACGACCGCCTGCACCCTCACCGGCCTGACCGCCGGCACCGAGTACTTCTACAAGGTCAAGGCCACCAACGCCCGCGGCTCCGGCAGCGACTCCGCTGCATCGATCGGCGTCACGCCGACGTCGAGCAGCAGCGCACCCGTCATCACAGTCGTGGAGGAGGGCAACACCCAGCTCGTCATCGAGTACACCGTCACCGCCTCAGCCGGCGAGACGGTGTGGTCGCGCTACTCCAGCAACGATGGCGGCGCGTGGTCGTCGTGGGCCGACTCCAGCAGCACGTCCGGTTCCGTGACCATCACCGGGCTGACCAATGGCACGACGTACGAGGTGCAACTCGGCCTGGGCACAGCAGATCCGCCCACCTACCTGGGGGGCACTGCGTCCGGTCGTCCGCGCACGACGCCCGGCGCGCCGGCGAGCGTGACCGGCACGGTGAACGACGGCTACGTCGCCCTGTCGTGGACGGCACCCGCGAGTGACGGTGGCGCGCCGCTCCTGGGCTACCTCGTCGACATCGGCACCAGCGCCACCGGGCCGTGGACCGCGGCCAACGGCACCTGCGCGCCGAGCCGCACGTCCTCGACGACGAGCACCTCGTGCAACGCGACGGGGCTGACGAACGGCACCGCGTACTACTTCCGCGTGGCCGCCACCAACGACGCCGGCACCGGGAGCGCTCTTGTCTCGTCGGCCGTGACCCCCGTCGGCTCACCCGACACCCCCGCAGCACCGACCGCCAACGGCGGCCTCTCCAGCATCACCGTCACGTGGGCTGCTCCTGCCACGAACGGCTCTGCGATCACCGGCTACCGGGTGCAGCGCAGTACCAGCGACCTCGGCCCCTTCGCGAACATCACGAACGGCACGTGCGCGGCCGCCACCGTCAACGCGAGCGCGAGCACGTCGTGCGTCGACGACGACAGCGCGCTGAGCACGAGCAGCACCTACTACTACCGCGTTGCCGCCATCTCCGCTGCAGGTGACAGCCTGTACTCCGACCGTTCAGGCGGCGCGACCCTGATTCCGGATCCCACCGCTCCCGACATCACGTCGATCACGCCGGGCGATCGGACCCTCAGCATCGCGTTCACGAACTCGGGCTCGCCGACCAACGTGTCGTACTCCCTCGACGGCGGCACGACGTGGTCGGCCCGATCGCCCACATCGGTCGCGAGCCCGCTCGTCCTCACCGGGCTCGCGAACGGAACCACCTACGCCGTGCGGATTCGCATGGTGCTCGCCAGTGGCTTCAGCGACGGGTCCGATGTCGTGCCTGCCACGCCGCGCACCACGCCGTCGGCTCCCGCGGCACCGACAGGCACGGCGGGCAACGGCTCCGTGTCGCTGGCATGGTCGGCCCCGGCCGACGACGGCGGCGCTGCGATCACCGGCTACACCGTGCAGAAGTCGACCGACGGCACCACCTACACCGACCAGGCCGGCTGCACGAGCCTCGGCATCGACTTCTCGTGCACCGCCACCGGTCTGACGTCAGGCACGGCCTACACCTTCACGGTGGCGGCGATCAACGCTGCCGGCACCGGCACGTTCTCGCCCGCCTCGGCGGCGATCACGCCGGTCGCGACGACGTGCGCCGCGGGCGGCACCTGCCAGATCGGCGACACCGGGCCCGGCGGCGGCACCGTGTTCTACGTCGCGAGCACACCCCAATCGTGGGGGCAGTATCTCGAGGTGGCACCGAGCACCTGGAGTGGAGGCACGGACCCGCGGCAGCAGTGGGCCAGTGCCGTCACCACTGCCGCGGCCTACACCGGCGGCGGCCTGACCAACTGGCGTCTGGGGTCGAGCACCGAGCTCGTCGACCTGAGCAAGTCGGGGCAGGGCGGGCCCTTCCAGACCGGCGGCTACTGGTCATCGACCAACACGTCGACTCAGGCGGCCGTCGTGACGATGTCGAACGGTGCGGTGAACAACTGGGCCAAGACGACGACACGCTTCGTGCGCCCCATCCGAGCCTTCGGCCCGACCTCCTGACCACGGAGTACCCGCGGCTCGTCGTGACTGGCCCCTGTTCAGGGGGGTAGGGCCACCGCCGTCTGGGCCCTAGGGTCAGGCTTCATGCCGACGAAGCGGCCCGCCGCCGGGAAGCCCGCCCGCCCCTCCGCCACCAAGAAGGCGCCGGCGAAGAAGTCAGCGCCGCGGAAGGCACCCGCCCGAAAGCCCGCGGCCGCCGTCGTCACCCCTGCCTCCGCCGCACCTGCCGTCGAAGCGCCCGCTCCCGTCGCTGCCCCCGCAGCCATCCCCGATCCGGGATGGCTGCCCGCCCTCGAGGTCCTCTACGCGCGGGCCCGCGCCTTCGCCGAGGGCCGCGCCCATGAGGCGCCGCGCCTGGGCGTCGACGACGTACCTGGTCCGGTGCGCGAGCTGCAGGAGGCCCTGCCTCTCGACGACATCGATCTGTCGATCCTCATGATCGCCGCGACCCCCGCCCTCGAAGTCGCCTTCGAGGAGGTCTTTGCTGCCCTCAACCGCGAGCCCGACGCGGTGGGACCCACCGTCGACACCGTCATGCAGCTGGCGGGTCTCGACCCCCTCGACGGCGCGGACCGCTCGCGCTTCGCCGACACGTCGATCATGCGCGTGCTCAATCTCATCGAGACGGGGCCCACGACGCGGGGCCTGCTGCGCCAGGTGGTCAAGGTGCCCGAGCAGGTCGTGCGCTACCTGCTCGACGACTGGCGCCCGGAACCGACGACGGTCCGCGCACTGCGCGTGCCCGAGCGAGACCCCCTGCCGTGGGAACTGCTGCCCGAGGTGGAGATCCCCGATGCCCTGCCCGCCGTGCTGCGCGCGCGTGCAGGAACTGCCGCCCTCGACCACGTGCGCCTGGAGACCTTCGCCGCACTCGATCGCGAGCCGATGATCTTCGACGCCTCGATCCTCGACCTGGGCAAGGATGCGCACGAGACGACCCTGCGCGTCTGCGCGCGCGACGCATCGATGCTCGGCACCGTGCTCGTCTTCGACTACCGCACGACTTCTCCTGACGTGTCCGTCGTCGACGCGCTGTCCTTCTTCACCCACATCGGCGCTCCGTTCATCGCGATCGTCGACACCCGCAGGCACCTCGGCCCGTGGGAGAAGGCGGCCGTCACCATTCCCCTGCCCACGCTCGCCCAGCGCGAGGGCTGGTGGCAGACCCTCGCACCGGGCAGCGACCTCGAGCTTGCGAGCACCGCCACGCACCTCGAGCCCGAGGACATCCTGCAGGCGGGCGCGACCCCCCAGCAGCGCGTGCTGGCCAGGGCCAGCGGATCCGTGCGTCGAAGTCGCGTGCAGACCATCGCTCCCGAGGTGAGCCTCCAGGACGTCATCGTCGGTGATCGCATCCGCGAGCAGCTGACCGCGCTCGCCGATCGGGTCCGCTATCGCACCGTCGTCATCGACGAGTGGCGCATGCGTCCCGGCGGGGGTCGAGGTCGTGGCGTCACTGCACTGTTCGCCGGAGCCTCAGGCACCGGCAAGTCGATGTCGGCCGAGGCCCTCGCCGGTGAACTCGGCGTACCGCTGTTCAAGGTCGACCTCGCGAGCGTCGTCGACAAGTACATCGGCGAGACGGAGAAGAACCTCGAGGAGGTGTTTCGCTCCGTCGAGAACGACGACGGCGTGCTGCTCTTCGATGAGGCCGACGCACTGTTCGGCAAGCGCTCCGACGTCTCCGACGCGCGTGATCGCTACGCCAACATCGAGGTCGCCTACCTGCTGCAGCGCATCGAGCAGTTCGACGGCCTGGCCATCCTCACCACCAACCTGCGCGCCAACCTCGACGAGGCCTTCCAGCGTCGCCTCGACGCCATCGTGGACTTCGAGGAGCCAGACGCCGATGCGCGGCTGACGATCTGGGCCAAGGCCCTCGGCCCGTTCGAGGGGACGGTCGCGAAGGCAGACCTGAAGAAGCTGGCAGGCCTCGACATCACCGGCGGCTCGATCCGGTCGGCCGTCGTGTCGGCCGCCTACTACGCGGCCGCTGACCACGCGTCCATGACCCGGGAGCACCTGCTCCGTGGACTGCAGGAGGAGTGGCGCAAGGCCGGTCGCCTCAACTTCCCGATCGGAGACTTCGACGGCTGGAGGCCATCTTGAAGGTCTTGACGTGCATCCTCTCCACGAGTGCAATCGTCCTCTCGCTTGCAGGTGCGTCCTCGGTTCCCGTCTTCGCAGATGAGTCCGCGAAGTACCTCGCGGTGATCGATGCGGGCAGCAGCGGCACGCGCCTGACCCTCTACGGAGACGATCCCACGACTCTCGTGCCGCGCGAGGTGACCAAGGCGAAGACCAACACGAAGGGGCTGTCCACTTTCGCTACGGCTCCGGGCCAGGCGGGTGCCGGAGCCGTCACCCCGCTGCTTGAGCA
>CAIZPS010000264.1 GCA_903934925.1 uncultured bacterium
GATCTTCTGGCTGCTGGTGCTCATCTTCATGGGGGCCTACGATCGTCGGAACCTCTTCGTCGGCCTCGCCGAGTACTCACGGGTCGTCCTGTCTGCTGTCATCGTCCTGGCCGTCGTGGCGACCGTCAGCTTCCTGTTCAAGTTCGATACCTCACGCGCATACGTCCTCGTCACCATTCCCGTGGGGATGGTCGGCCTGCTCATCGAGCGCTGGCTGTGGCGTCGAAGGCTGCTCAACCGCAGACGCCGAGGCATCGGACTCGCGCGAACCCTCATCGTGGGGGACGCCGATGAGCGCGCCAGCCTGCTGCAGTCGATGACCGAGCGCCCGTGGGCGGGGTATGCCGTGGTCGACGAGCTCGACCGCCCGACCGAGCCCCAGGAGTGGCCCGAGTGGTTCGACCTCCTGACCCATCGGCTGAAGGCCTCGGCTGCCACCGCCCTCGCCCTCGCGGGCTCGTCCGCCTCGGATGCTGCCTTCGTGCGCGAGTTGTCGTGGCGCATCGAGGGCGAGGGGGTGGACCTGCTCGTCGGCGCTGGTGTCGGCACCACAACAGGCCCGCGCGTGACACTGCGAGTAGCAAGCGGGCTTCCCCTCCTGCACCTCGATGAAGTCGCCCTGCGCAACACGCAACGCGTGGCCAAACGCACTCTCGACCTCGCCGGCGCCGTCGCAGGGCTGATCCTCCTGAGCCCGATGTTCCTCCTGATTAGCGTCGCCATCGTCGCGAGCTCGGGGCGCCCGGTCTTCTTCCGCCAGCGTCGAGCCGGTCGCGACCAGCACACCTTCCGCATGTGGAAGTTCCGCACCATGATCGATGGTGCTGACGCGCATCGCGCACGACTCCGGGAGCAGGAGGGGCAGGACGGTCCCACGTTCAAGGCCGACAATGATCCGCGCATCACGCCCGTGGGTCGGTTCCTGCGCCGATGGTCGCTAGACGAGCTTCCCCAGCTGCTGAACGTCCTCAACGGCACGATGAGTCTCGTCGGTCCCCGGCCGCACCCCCTGGACGATGTGGAGCGCTACGGCGATCGCGATCTGCGGCGCCTGATCGCCAAGCCGGGCATGACGGGCCTGTGGCAGGTAGCGGGGCGTTCCGACCTGACCTGGGACGCCAGTATCGAACTCGACCTGCTCTATATCGAGAACTGGACCTTCATCGGAGATCTCGCCATTCTCGCGAGGACGGTCCAGGCGGTGCTCACCGGCTCCGGGGCCCGCTGACGCCACCGCTGCCAGCAGGCCTCCCTTCCAGTGCCCCTCGGATACCGTGACACAGTGGCATTGAGGGTCCTGCACGTGAGCACGTATGCCGGCAACGGCGGCGCTGGGCGAGCGGCGTCCTCCCTGCACCAGGCGATGGTCGATGAGGGTGTGGAGTCGCGGATGCTCACCGCGAGTGGCACCCGATTTCGCATTACCAGCGAGCTCGACAGGCGCATGTGGAGCCTTCAGCGCTCTCCACGCGTGACATGGCGGTCTCCCGCACGGTTCGGCTGCCTCACTGCCCAGCAGATCAATGCCAGCGCGGCCGATGTCGTGAACCTTCACTGGGTCACCGACGGATTCCTGTCCGTAGAGCAGATCGGTCGCATCACCAAGCCCATCGTGTGGACGATGCACGACATGTGGCCGTTCACCGGCACCGAGCACTACACCTTCACGGGATCCCGAACCGAGGCACACCCCCATGAGGATGGGCAACCACCAAGGTGGGTCGAGGGCTACACCCGCGACAACCGACCCGGCGACGAGTCCGGGTGGGATCTGGATCGCTGGACATGGGAGCGCAAACGACGATCCTGGGTCCGCCCCCCGCACTTGATACCCGTCAGCTCCTGGCTCGGTGGCCTCGCAGGCCAAAGCGCCCTCGCCCGCAACTGGCCCACGACAGTGATACCGAATGTCATGCCGATCCAGACCTTCGCCCCGCAGGACAAGTCGGAGGTGCGCCGACAGCTCGGTCTGCCCGCGAGCACTTCGCTCATTGCCTTCACCGCCAGCGCCGGCATCGGCGATGATCGCAAGGGGTGGCGTCACCTGCGCGATGCCCTTCACGTCGTCCGACGACGCTTTCCTGATGTGTGCGTGATCGTGATCGGCCCGCACCACGATCATGATGATCCGGGGATCGACATCCCCATCCACTGGCAGGGAGAGATCCAGGACGACGCCAGGATGGCTCAGCTGATCGCGGCCGCCGACGTGGTGGCGGTGCCCAGCGAGATGGACAACCTGCCGATGACGGCGTGCGAGGCGCAGACGGCCGGTCGGCCGGTGGTCGCATTCGATGTCGGTGGACTCCCCGACATCGTCACGCACCTTACGACCGGCTACCTCGCTCGCGCCTACGACGTGACTGACCTCGCTGATGGGCTGTCCCAGGCTCTTGACGAGGCCCGGACGGGGGCGCGGTGGGGCGCAGCGGCCCGCACGAACGCGCAGTCGCGATGGTCAGCAGCAGCCGTCGTCGATCAGTACCTGCGGGTGTACGAGCAGGCGGTGTCGGGCTTCGGGGGAGATCGAGGGCGGTAGCCTCGGGCTCATGCGGGTGGCGTTCGATGAGCAGATCTTCGCCATCCAGCGGTTCGGCGGGATCTCGCGCCAGTTCGCTGAACTGGCCGCAGCCTTCATCGATGATCCGGCGCTCGATGTCGAGCTTCTTCCCCTCAAC
>CAIZPS010000265.1 GCA_903934925.1 uncultured bacterium
CTCGAAGGACGCCCCGTCGAGGTCAAGCACGAACTCATGCGACGCCTCACCGAGGTCACCGCGGAGGTGGTCGGCGGCGACATCGAGCGGATCAGGGTCGCGCTCTACGAGGTCAGCCGTGACGAGTGGGCGGTGGGCGGGGTGCCCATGGCCGTCCTGCGCCCAGAAGGCTGACTCTTGCCCGTCGAGCGTCTCGTCGAGGTCGATCAGCTTATCGACGGCGTCCCCGTGCGCGTCGAGGTCTCAGGACAGGCGCTGCTCGTCGTGATGATCGACAACCGGATCCACGTGATGTCCGACGTGTGCCCGCACAACGGCGCGTCACTCAGCGAGGGCCTCGTCCGTGACGGCTGCGTCACCTGCCCCTCGCACCTGTGGCGCTTCGACCTCGACACCGGTGAGCGCCGGGGCCGGCCGGATGTGCGTCTGACCTTGTACGGGGCGAGCACGACGGCGGATGGGTGGGTCGAGGTCGACGTCCCGGCAGCCCAGCCGGTCGTGTCGCTCAGGGAGGCTCTGCTCGCCCACGCCCGCAGCCAGACCGACGTCTGATCGCTGACGATCGCCCTGTCAGTGGCCGAGGGTGCTCGGTTCCTCGACGTGGGTGAGCTCACCGTCAAGGATCTCGAACACGCGATCGGTGTACTCCACCATGCGCAGGTCGTGGGTGACCATGATGCCCGTCTTGCCGCGTGCCTTGATCTCACGGCGCAGCAGCTCCACGACCTGCCGACCCATGGCGGTGTCGAGCGCCGCAGTGGGTTCGTCGACGAGGACGAGGTCCGGATCGTTCATCAGTGCCCGACCGATGGCAACCCTCTGCCGCTCACCGCCGGACAGCTGCTCCGGCAGGTTCCCCGCCCGCCCGATGAGTCCGAGCTCCTCGAGCAGCTGGTCTGCGCGCGACTTCGCCGCGGCCCGGGGAGTCTTCACCAGACCTGCGACGTACAGGAGGTTCTCGCGGGCGGTGAGGAAGGGAACCAGGTTCGCTGACTGGAAGACGAATCCCACGCGCTCGGCGCGAAACCTGGTGAGATCCCGCCGCGACATTCCGGTGACCTCCACATCGCCGATTCGCACCGTCCCCGACGTCGCGCTCAGCAGGCCACCGATGATCGAGATGAGCGTCGTCTTGCCCGAGCCCGAGGGCCCGAGGAGGGCGACGAACTCACCCTCGTCGACCGCCATGGTCGCGTCGGACACGGCGACGACCTCGGTGTGCCCCTCGCCGTAGACCTTGCGTACGTCACGCACCTGCAGGAGTGCTCCGGCGTGTGACAACGCATCCGCGGCAGGCGATGGTCCCGTTCCGTCCGGCACGGCTCCAGTCGCCTGCACGACAGGATCTTCGTTCACAGCACACCTCCGATGGCAGTCGCCGGGTCGATCCGCGCGATGCGGCGCAAAGAGAACACGGCACCGACGATGCCTGCCACGACCGTGAAGACAGCGATGGTGACGAGGGTGTCGGTGCGGAACAGCGTGGGCACCTGAGGCGGGATCACCAGGCCGAACAGGCGCGCGACCACCGTCCCGAGGACGACACCGAGAACGGAGGCCACCGCCGCCTGGACGATGACTCCGCCCCCCAGGCGGCTCGTGGACGCCCCCAGTGCCTTGAGTGCCGCGAACAGCTCGCGCTTCTCCAGGACGAGGAGGGCGAAGAAGAGCGCGACCACGAGCGCTGCGACCGCAAGCGTCGTGTAGATGATCGAGTTGAGCGTCGACGACTGCTGCTCGACGCCCGGGATGGCCAGGCCGGTGGCCTCGGCACTCAGCACCGTGATGCCGGGTGCGGCCGCTGCGATCTCGGACAGGGAGGCACCAGGGGTAGTCACCAGGGCGACGGCGTTGATGCCGTCGGGTTGACCGCGCAGCTCTGGTCGCACCGCATCGCGCATCGCACGCCATGTGGCCACGCTCGTCCATACGCTCGGCTGGAGCTGGTACGAGGCGTCGGCCACGAGGCCCACCACCTCCGCGGTGACATCGCCGACGGCGATCGTCGACCCGAGTACGACGCCTTCGTCCGTCAGCCGCTCGTCGGCAGCCACCACCCCCGACTCTCCCGGATCGGGAAGCCGGCCCTCGACCAGTGTCGTCGGCGTGCCCGCGGACCCCATGTCGATCCCGAAAACCGAGAGACTCAACGTTCCCTGGGGACCTTCTCCCCCGGTGAGCAGCACACCCACAGGACCAGCCTGCTCGACTCCTGGCGCTTGAGCCAGGATTGCGACATCGACCTCGGTGAGGCGGGAGCGAACGAGGGAGCCCTCTGCCTCGTCGTCGAAGGCATATGCCGTGGCCGATGTGGAGCGAACTGCACCCGTGGCCCCGTAGAAGAGCCCATCGGCAAGGGCACCAAGGATCAGGACGAGGAACACGAGAAGTCCGAGGGCAGAGACGATCGCCGAGAAGCGACCGAGACCGCGCTGGAACTCCCGGATGGCGAGCATCAGCGACTCCCCACGGCCGCGGATGGATCGATGCGCACGATGCGCCGGATGCTCAGCAGGCCCGCCAGCAGGGAGAAGATCAGCACCGCCGCGATCGTGCCGGTGACCGTGACGGGGTCGATGCTCACCGGGATCCCCGTGTTGATGCCCTGCAGTGCTCCGAGGGTCAGAAGCAGCGCGACGGCGGAGGCGAGGACCACGACGACGACGATCTGCAGGGTGACCGCGCGCGCGAGTCCGCCCGAGGACGAGCCGATCGCACGGAGCAGGGTGAAGGTCCGCATCTTCTGTACCGTCAGGATCAGGAAGAAGAAGCCGATGACCACGATGCCGATGATGAACGTCAGGCCCACCAGGATGCCGAAGCTCTGGGAGATCGAGTCGATGCCCGGGATCGAGGCGACGGCCTCGTCCAGCGAGTAGGCCTTCACGTCGACGACGGAGGTCGACACCGCACCAGCCACCTCGGCGAGGGAGGCACCCTCAGCAACGGTGAACGCCACCGCGTTCACAGGCACGAAGGGCAGGCCGGGGTTGATCTCCGTGACCGCCCGCTCGTAGGCCGGCAAGGTCATGTACGCGGTCGGCAGTGCATTGAACTGCGCCCCGCGCAGCAGGCCGACGATCTCCAGTGACTGCGATCCGATCACGACCACGTCACCGATCGCAGCATCCCCGTCGACCGCCACCTCGGCCTCGTTCGCGGGCAGGCGCCCGGCACTCAGCGCCGTCGGAGCCCCCGGCGCATCCGGGGTGAAGCCGAAGGCCTGGAGGTCGCCCTCCACGCCGGATATGGAAGCCGAAGTGGTGAAGGTGCCGATACCCGAGGCAGCGGCCACACCGGGCACCGCGGCAACCGCCGCGACCGTCTCAGGGGCCAGACGGCTGGCGGCGATGTTGTCCTGCGAGGAGGTCGAGTACACAAGCCCCTGCGTATCGAGACCCTTCAGGGCTCCGACAAGGGAGGAGATGAGGGCGCTCGACAGCGTGGTGAGCAGCAGGATGAGGAACACCAGCAGGGCCACCGCGATGGTGAGGAGTCCGAACCTCAGTTTGGCGCGCCGCATCTCCACGGTGGCGAGGCCCATGTCACAAGTGTCTCGTCAGGCTGTGCCGGCAGCAAATCGCCAGTGATCAGACGTCGTAGGGGGTCAGGCGTCCGGTCCGGATATCGAGCAGCGCTCCGGCTGCCACCAGTCCTGCCGGCAGGAGCGGAAACGTGCGGATTCGGGTGAGATCCGTGATCACGGCACTGCGCTGGTCTGTAACAGTCCGGATCTCGATACTGCGAGTGTCCACTCCCGACTTCTCCTTGATCGCCTGATGAATGTCCGCCTCCTCTCCACTGGCCATCTTGCAGTCGGTGTGCGGCATCACCAGGACCCTCGTCACCCCGAGCAGGTGAGACGCCAGCATCAGGGTGCGCAGCACGTCGTCCGTGACCCTGGCCCCTGCGTTGCGCAGGATCTTCACGTCACCGGGCTCCAGGCCTAGCACGGCCAGTGGGTCGATCCGGGAGTCCATGCAGGTGACGACGGCCAGGCCCTTGCGTGCCCAACCGGTGAGCCCCGCATCCACGTAATCGAGGGCATACGCGTCGTTCGCCTGGAGGACGTCAGCGAAATCCTCGGCGGGAAAGGGTTGGAGTTCGGCGGTACGACTCAGCGGCACGGGGCGAGACTAGCGAGGCTTCGGGCGCAAGACACGTTCGCACCTTTCTGCAAAGAGTTTGCAGATACCAAAACGGGACCATAGGGTTACTCCATGCGTCCGATCCATCTGTTGCCCATGACACTGGCCGCGGCCGTGGCCCTGGTTTCGGCTTGCGGGCAATCCCAGGACGCCGCGGACGCCCGCCCCCTCGTCGCGACCACCGTCTCCCCCATCACCTCCATTGCGGCCGCCGTCGGCGGGGACCGGGTTCGGATCGAGGGAATCGTGCCGGAGGGCACCAACAGCCACACCTTCGAGCCGGAGCCCCAGACGGCCGAACTGCTGAGCACGGCCGATCTCGTGCTCGTCAACGGCCTCAAGCTCGAGGACCCCACAATGGCACTCGCCGAGGCCAATATGGCGCCGGAGGCCCGCCTCGTCGAGATCGGCACCACGGTCCTGCCCGAGCAGGACTACATCTTCGACTTCTCCTTCCCCAAGGAGGAGGGCAAGCCGAACCCGCACCTGTGGACCGATCCCACCTACGCCATCGCCTACGCGGCGCTCATCCGCGACGAGCTCACCGCCCTCGATCCGGACGGGGCGGACGTCTACGCGGCCAACTACTCGGCCTTCGAGGCAAAGGCGAATGAGCTCGCCGATGCCATCCGTACTGATCAGCAGACCGTTCCCGAGGGCCAGCTGAAGCTGGTGACGTACCACGACGCCTACGCATACTTCGCCGAGAACTTCGGCTGGGAGGTCGTCGGTGCCATCCAGCCCCAGGACTTCGCGGAGCCGACGCCCTCCGAGGTTGCCGGCCTGATCGAGCAGATTCGGCAGGAGGGGGTCCCGACCATCTTCGGGTCGGAGGTCTTCCCCTCAGCCGTGCTCGAGGAGATCGGCAAGGAAGCGGGAGTGCGCTACGAGGACTCGCTCCGTGACGATGACCTCCCCGGCGCACCCGGCGACTCCGAGCACTCCTGGCTGGGCCTGATGCGCTCCAACTTCGCCACGATGATCCGGGGGCTCGGCGGACAACCCACACAGCTCGAGGCACTCGACATCGCCTTGGCCACGCCGGACACGGCGGTCTACCCACAGTGACCGGCACCGGAGTCGGCCCGGAGCTGATCCGTCTGACGGGCGTCAATGCCGCGTACGGCCACCACACCGTGATCCAGGACGTCTCGTTCCATGTCCACGAGGATCAGTTCACCGGGATCGTGGGCCCCTCAGGTTCGGGAAAGACGACGCTCCTGCGCATCCTGCTCGGAACCATGCGCCAGTCGACTGGTGCGGTCGTCCGCCAGCAGGGCCTCAAGGTCGCCTACGTGCCGCAACTGGAGACCATCAACTGGAACTTCCCGGTGACGGTGGCCGAGTGCGTGCTGATGGCACGGCCTCAGCGCGGCCTGTTCCCGCGCACGACCCCCCAGGATCGCCGCGACGTCGCACGGGTGCTCGATCGCCTTGGCATCGCGGAGCTCGGTGAGCGCCACATCCGCGACCTCAGTGGCGGACAACAGCAGCGCATGTTCCTCGCACGTGCCCTGCTGCGCGACCCGCAGATCCTGCTCCTCGATGAGCCCACCAGCGGCGTCGATATCACCACGCGGCACGACATGCTGCACCTGCTCGCGGAGCTGCATGAAGACGGCATCGCCATCGTGCTCACCACTCACGACCTCAACGGCATGGCAGCCCATCTGCCGCACCTGGTCTGCCTCAACCACCGGGTCGTCGGCGAGGGCACGCCTGCCGAGGTCCTGACTCCTGACGTTCTGGAGGTGACCTTCGGGGCACGCATGGAGGTGCTGGAGCATCTCGGGATGCGGGTCATCATCGACGAGGCACCCCAGCAGCGGACGGCGTGAGCACCCGATGATCGAGACCCTCCTCGCCCCGCTCGAGTACTCGTTCTTTCAGAAGGGTCTGCTCGTGGCCGCCCTCTCCGGTGCTCTCCTCGGGTTCATCGGCGTGTACATCGTCCTGCGGGGCATGAGCTACATCGGTCACGGACTCTCGCACTCCATCTTCGGCGGATTCGCAGCGGTCCAGCTCTTCGCGGCGCAGTTCTATGCCGTGGGCGCGGCCCTGTGGGGCATCGCCTCCGCACTCGCCATCAACGGGGTCACCCGGCGCACGCGCATCGGAGCCGACGCAGCCATCGGTGTCGTCACCACGGCATCGTTCGCTCTCGGTGTGGCGCTCTTCGCCAAGTTCGGCACGAGCGGACCAGCGTTCGAGAACGCGCTGTTCGGATCGATTCTGGGGATCACCACCGGGCAGATCATCGGTCTCGTCGCCGTCTCCGTCCTGGCCGTCGTCGTCGTGCTCGGTCGCTACCGGGCCCTGCTCTTCGCCACCTTCGATCCTGAGGTCGCCGAGGTCTCCGGCGTCAACGTCCGTCGCCTCGAGGCGATCTTCATGATCGTGCTGTCGCTGTCCATCCTCGCAACCCTGACGGTGGTCGGCGTAACGCTCGTCGCCGCGATGCTGGTGATTCCGGCCGTCGTGGCGCGGATGCTGACCGACTCATTCGGCCGCATGCTGATGCTCAGCACGGTCATCGGCACGGCATGCGGGGCCGTCGGCATGTACCTGTCCTACTTCGCGGGCGTTCCCTCCGGCACGATGATCGTGCTGGTCGGGGCAGCGGTGTTCTGCGTCGTGCTGGCGATCACCGGGGGTCGCGGACTGCGCCGGTCGGCCGGCCTCGACACCCATGCAGGCCCCGGGGTCCCCGGCGTCCCCGCGACCACCCGCTAACCCCGATGGGGGTGTGATCCCGCCGCGGCTCAGGCGTCGATGCGGTCGCGGTCAAGTGCCGCAGCACCCTCGACGATGAAGTCCCGGCGTGGTGCCACCTCACTGCCCATCAGCAGATCGAAGACCCGTTCAGCCGCCTCGGTATCCGCCATGGTGATTCGCCTGAGTGTCCGGTGGGCCGGATCCATGGTGGTCTCGCGCAATTGCGAGGCATCCATCTCTCCCAGGCCCTTGTAGCGCTGGATGGGGTCGCGCACTCGCCGCCCGCGCTTGTCGGCATCCTTCAGTACCGCGTGCATCTCTGCATCAGAGTACGTGTAGACAACCTCATTGGGCTTCGATCCCGGAGAGATGATCTCCATCCGATGCAGCGGCGGCACTGCTGCGTAGACCCGACCCGCATCCAGCAAGGGGCGCATGTAGCGGTGGATCAGGGTGAGCAGCAGGCACCTGATGTGGGCACCGTCGACATCGGCGTCCGACATGAGGATCACCTTGCCGTACCGGGCGGCGTCGAGGTCGAATGACCTACCCGAGCCAGCGCCGATCACCTGGATGATCGAGGCGCACTCGGCATTCTTGAGCATGTCGGACAGGGACGACTTCTGAACGTTCAGGATCTTCCCACGGATCGGCAGCAGTGCCTGGAAGTCGGAGCTGCGCGCGGTCTTCGCGGTGCCGAGGGCGCTGTCACCCTCGACGATGAACAACTCGGTGCGTTCGACCTCGTCGCTACGGCAGTCCACGAGCTTGGCGGGCAGAGCAGAGGACTCCAAAGCAGTCTTGCGACGCTGCGTGTCACGGTGGGCACGAGCCGCGACCCGGGCACGCATGGCGTTCGCGGCTTTCTCCAGCAGCAACTTGGTAGCGGCCTTCTCCCCGCGTGGAGGCGTCGCGAACCAACGTCCGAGCTCCTTGGTCACCACGTTGGAGACGATGCGGGTCGCCGCCGGCGTGCCGAGAATCTCCTTCGTCTGGCCCTCGAACTGGGGCTCGGCCACGCGCACGGTGACGACGGCGGTGAGGCCCTCCACGACGTCGTCCTTGGTGACGCTGTCCTCGCTCGCCTTCAGAATCTTCGCCGACCGCAACTGGTCGTTCACGACCTTGACCAGGGCGCGCTCGAATCCACTGACGTGGGTACCACCCTTGGGAGTGGCGATCACGTTGACAAAGGAGCGCAGGGACGTCTCGTATCCACCGTCCCAGATGAGCGCGATGTCGACTCCGAGATCACGCTGCACCTCCTGCGGTGACATATGCCCCTTGTCGTCGAGCACGGGAACCGTCTCGCTGAAGTGTCCCTCGCCCGTGAGACGGATCACCGGCGTGACGGCCTCTCCTGACGACAGGTATCGCACGTACTCGGCGATTCCACCCTTGTGCTGGATCACCTCCTCCCAAACGTCGGAGGGGTCGCGCTCGTCGCGCAGCGTGATCGCGAGCCCAGGGACGAGGAAGGTGGTCTGACGGGCGCGCTCGGCAAGGGCTGCTCGGTCGTAGTCGGCATCCATGGTGAACACCTGCCTGTCGGCCCACCAGCGAACCCGGGTGCCGGTGCGGGTGCGCGGGCACTTGCCAGTCACCTGCAGGCCGCCCCTGCGGGTGAATCCGGCATCTGGGCCATCGCCGTCGAACATCCCGGGGACCCCGCGCCGAAAGGACATGGTGTGGATCTTCGCCGCGCGGTCAACCTCGACGTCCAGCCGCGACGACAGTGCGTTGACGACGGACGCACCGACACCGTGGAGGCCTCCACTGACCGCGTACGAACCACCACCGAACTTGCCGCCCGCATGGAGTTTGGTGAGCACCACCTCGACGCCGGTGAGCTTGGTCTTGGGCTCCACGTCCACCGGGATACCGCGGCCGTTGTCGGCCACCTCCACGGATCCATCCGCTAGAAGGGTCACCGACACCTTCGTGCAGTGGCCGGCGATGGCCTCATCGACCGCATTGTCGAGGATCTCCCACAGGCAGTGCATGAGTCCGCGTCCATCATTTGAGCCGATGTACATTCCCGGACGCTTGCGGACCGCATCGAGCCCCTCCAGCACCGCCAGATCCTTGGCCGAGTAACCGGAGGCCGTGGAGGCCGCGCTCTTCTTGACTGCCACTCGATCAACCTACCCACACCGTCCGGTCATCCCCGGGTGCCACACGCCCGTCAACTCATGAACCACTCGAAGACCGCGATCGCCGCTGGACCAAGGATGATGATGAAGAGCCCCGGCAGGAAGCAGAGCATGAGTGGTGCAAGGATCTTGACGGGCACCTTCTGGGCGGCCTCCCGGGCGCGCGCAGTTCGCTTTGCCCTCATCTCACGCGCCTGCTCGCGAAGAACGGCGGCGATCGGAATGCCGAGTGACTCTGCCTGCATGATCGCGGACACGAGTTGCTTGAGGTCGCTTTCGGTGGCCCGGTCGACAAGGGACTGGAGGGCCGCGCTGCGCGCGACGCCCAGTCGCATCTCCTGCAGCACCCGCGCGAAGTCCTCGGCCACCGGCCCCTCCTGGGCCTGAGCAACGCGACCCATGGCGGACTGCAGGCTGAGACCTGACTCCACGCACAGGTCCAGCAGGTCCAGGGCGTCGGGCAGCCCGAGACGGATCTCCTCCGTGCGCCGCAACCCGGCGTTGTAGACGAGCAGATCCGGGAGCAGGTATCCCACAGCGAGTGCACCCAGCAGCATGAGCCATCCGGCTGCGCCAAAGGCCTGAACCGCGAGTGCTCCGAGCAGGAGTCCCGTGAAAGCAAGCACGACCTTCTGATCCAGCACGCGTTGCGCATCCTCGGGTCGAACACGACCGGCACGCGTGAGCTGTCGGCGAATCCATCGCCGGTTGACCGGGAGCACGAGGATGCGAGAGAGCGCCGCCAATGCCTCCCTCCCCCAGCTGGAGGGAGCGTCGAGTGACTCTTTGTCCATGAGGCGTGGCAGCCCAGAATCCTGCACGAGGGCGAGTGACCGGCGAACGCCGGCGGTCGACCGATGGCCGGCTATGGAGAACCCGAGGACGAGGACGGCCGCGGCGGACATCATGGCCGCCACGACGGGAAGCAGGACACTGTTCATCAGACTCGGATCCTCACGACGGCGCGCATCCACAGCCAGCCGAGAACCATCAGGATCACGAGCGCGCTCAACATCGCAATCCCGAGCGGATGGGTCCACAACTGGGAGACGTATTCGCGGCGGAACACGAGAAGAAAGGCGAACACGCCGACAGGCAGTGCCAGAAGCACATAGGCCGAGAGTCGCCCCTCGGCCGAAAGGGCACGAACCTCGCGTGCGAGGGCATGGCGCCCCTTGATAGTGGTCGCAGCGGTGTCGAGGATCACGGAGAGGTTGCCGCCGACCTCGCGTTGCACTGACAGGGCCATGACGACCCACCGAAGATCCTCGTTTCCCATTCGGCTCGCGCTGGCAAGAAGAGCCTCATCGAGATTCGCACTCACCTGGGCCTCGGCGAGAGCCCGACGGATCTGCCGCCCGACCTGGCCTGAGTGCTGCTCGGCCGCCGACTCCAGACCCTGTGTGAAGGACAGACCAGCACGCAAGGCACTCGACAGCAGCAGCAGGAACTCCGGCAGCTCATCGGCAAAGGCCCTCTGCCGCCGACCGATCCTGCTGCGCAGCAGTCCGACGAAGGCAAGCGGCACAAGCCCCAGGGAGACGAGGGCCGCTAGCCACAACCGGTCGAGGAATATCCAGAGAAGGACTGCGGTACCGACCACGGCCAGCCCTGAGGCCAGCAGCCAGGCTGAGACGCCCACCGACAGGTCCGCTGCGGCGAGGCTCGTCTGGAGCGCACGACCACGTCGAGTGGCGACGATACGACGATCCCACGTCTCGAGAACCGACCTGTCCGCCATGCCGGATCCCGCCCGGTCACCAGTTCGGGGCCAGGTACCTCCATAGGCGAGCACCTGGGCCACTCGCCGCTGTCGAAGTCGCCGGGCACGCAGCACCTGAATCAGCCATGCGGCTGAGACCACAAGACCCGCGACGGCCAGGGCGAGTATCGCGGCAACCGCCCAGGACGAGCCATTGGTGGCTTGCTCGGTGCCGTCGCTCATCGCACCTGTCGCCGGCAACGGCACCTGCACCTGCACCTGCGTCGAGGGTGCCGTCGCGGTGAGCTGACCCGGCGGCCCCCTCAGCGAGTCGACGTCAGGGAGAACAACGCTCGCGCTGATTGCGCCGGCGGTTCCCGTGACGTCGACATCCGCCAGCACACCTGCCGCGTCGATTTCCTCCGGCACCCGTGCCGTCACGGTCACCTTCGGGGCCACAGTCAGGGCCGCCCGCTCGAAGCTGCTGACCAGGCTCCTCGCATCCGATGCGGCCGTGACCGAACCGGTCACAGCGAGTTCGTCTGCCACAGGCCGGGACCCCTGCCCCAGAAGGACGACATCGACCGACACATTGCTCTGACGGGCGGCGCGCGCAGCAGCCATCAGCGTCGAGGTGCTCGCTGTGTCCTCCCCGTCGGTCAGGACGAGAAGTCGACCCACGGCGTCACGGGGAATCAGCTCCAGGCCCTTCCTGACAGCGTCATACAGGCTGGTCCCACCCGAAGCGCGCACTTCGGCAAGTCCGGACTCGATCTCGGTGTGCGGCGTGCCGACGGGGGCGGACACCACCGGCTCGTCGGCGAATGTCACTAGTCCGGCATCGACATCGATGGGTAGTGCATCCAGGTAGGCGGCAGCGGCCTGTCTGGCACCCGAGATGAACCTTCCCGACATGGAACCGCTGGTATCGAGAACCATGACGACTGCTCGCCTGCGCGCCTCGGGAGTGGGAAGCAGGGCCTCAGCTGGAAGAGTCCGCCCATTGATCTCCAGCGTCGCCTGCACGCTTGTCGAGGTCTCGATCTTCGACGCCCGAGGAATGGGAATGCTGATCGTGACCGTACGGTCCTCGAGACCGGTGATCGTGGCACCGGCCGCCTCTTCAGCCGAAGCCGGCACAGCTGCGACAAGCAGAGTCGCCACGGCCAAAGCCGTCTGTAGCAATCGTGCACCGATCCTCATCGTGGGCATAGTGACTCCTACCGCTGATCCTGGAACAGGTGAGCGGGAAGCTCGATTCCCCGCTCCTGAAGTGAGCTGGCGAACTGCGGCACGATTCCCGTCGGCCTCAGGTGGCCCAGTGATCCTGAGCGTCGGTCCTTGGCGTATTCGAAGACGAAGATGTCCTGCATCACGATGGTGTCTCCGTCTCGCCCGACGATCTCCGAGATCTGCACGATGTGCCTGGAGCCATCTCGGAGTCTGGTCTGATGGATGACGAGGTTCATCGCACTCGCAACCTGCTCCCGGATGACTCGCACGGGGAGATCCATGCTTGCCATCAGAACCATGGTCTCGATCCTGGACAGCGCGTCCCTCGGACTGTTGGCATGGACCGTCGACAGAGAGCCATCGTGCCCGGTATTCATCGCCTGCAACATGTCCAGAGCGGCTGCATCGCGTACTTCTCCGACGATGATGCGGTCCGGGCGCATTCGCAGTGAGTTCCGGACAAGGTCGCGGATGGCTACCTGGCCGGCTCCTTCAGCATTCGGCGGGCGGGACTCCAGGCGGACGACGTGCGGCTGGGCCAGCTGGAGTTCGGCGGCGTCCTCGATGGTGACGATGCGCTCGTCCTCCGGTATGAACGAGCTCAACACATTCAGGGTGGTCGTCTTTCCGGACCCCGTGCCACCGCTGATGAGCATGTTCACTTTGCCGCGCACGCATCCGCGCAGGAAGTCCGCGCAAGGCCGCGTGATCGTCCCGATGCTGATCAGGTCACTCGCCTTGAACGCCTCCTTGGCGAACTTGCGGATCGTCAATGCCGCTCCATCCACGCTGATCGGCGGGATCACGGCATTGACGCGACTCCCGTCCGGAAGGCGCGCATCGACCATGGGGCTCGACTCATCGACTCGTCGACCGACGCGAGAGACGATCCGGTCGATCGTCTGGCGCAGGTGCGACTCGCTGGCGAACGTCAGACTCGTCGGGTGGAGTCGTCCGAACCTCTCCACGTAGATGCGGTCGTAGCCGTTGACCATGATCTCCGTGACGTCCGGATCGCGGAGCAGCGGCTCAAGGGGACCATTGCCAAGCACGTCATCGATCACCTCTTGAACGAGCCGTGCACGATCACTGCCGGACAGCGGTCGCGGGTTCCGAGCCATGACCTCCTGAATGCCCTCGAAGACGAGCCGCTCAAGCCGCTCGGGCTCAACGCCTCCGCTGTAGAGATCCTGTCCGATGGACTCCACCAGCCAGTCCTGCACATCGCGCTTGAGGCTGCCTGTCGCGGGTGTCGCTACCTGGGTTGCTGAGGAGCCGGTTGCCGGAAGGTCCGACGACATCGTGACAGTGGCCTGACCCAACCGTTCTGCGAGACTCACAGCGCACCTCCTCTGGATCTGCGTCTCATGAGCTCGTCCCCTGAATCAGGCGCATTCCCAGACGTGACCTGCTCTTGCGTTCGTCACTGGCCACTAGCGCGCGCGACGAGAGTTCGGCTGTCGCCAGAGCGATCACCTGGCGGCTGAAGGGATGCCGTGGGCTCAGACGGACGAGTGGGACCCCCCGGTTGATGGACGCTGGCACGTCCTTGCTCGACGGCAGTCGGACGCTTATCGGGATCTGGATCGCCTTCTCGACGTCATCGCCCGTGAGGCCGACATGGGAGTCGGACCGGTTGAGAACCACCGTCCAGCGCACCCGTGGGTAACCGAGGGCATCAAGGGTGTCCAGGGTCTGCTTGGCATTCTTCAGAGCCATCATGTCCAGCGTCGTGACTAGGACATAGGAGTCGGCCAAGTCGAGGCACTTGAGGACAGTGTCGTCAAGTGCCGGAGGCGAGTCGATGACCACGTAGTCATACGCCTCCGTGAGGAGGGTCATCACCTCCTCGATGAGATCCACACTGATGAACTCGGCGTCTGCGGGCTGGCGTGGTGCAAGCAGGAGGTCGAGACGCTCACCAGCCGGGATGACCATGCTGCGTATGCCGTCTTGGTCCAATCCTCCCTTCATGCCCAACGCGTCGCTGATCGTCCGCACGGGATCCACCTGCATGGCGATGGCGATATCGCCGAAATCAAGATTGAGATCAACAAGACACACTCGACCCTCACCGGTAGCCGCGAGAGCAGCAGCGATGTTCGTCGCCACGATCGTCTTGCCGCAGCCACCCTTTGCCCCCATCACCAGAATGACTCGAGCCCGTGTCGAGTCTCCCGAGCGCGCCTCCACGTGTCGCAGCTGTCGCGAGACGTTGAGGGATCTCGTGCAGGCGAGCAGGAGAGCCTCAGCGTCATCGGCCGGAACCACCTCGCGGATGCCCGCTCGCAGGGCCTCGCTCAGGGACTGCAGTTCGATTCGGCGCCGCAGGAGGATCACGCCAAGCGGTGGACGCTCGATCCGGTAGCGCTCCGCAATGTCAGTAGCTACCGAGAGTGGTGCATCGGCGCCGATGATCACCAGGTCCTCTGTCGGATGCTCATCGAGCGCTGTGATGAGGCCCTGCAGCGTCTCGACCAGCTGAACCTCCTCGGCCAGCGTCAGTCGGACACGTTCGGCATCGCGGCTCAGGTCTCCCAGTACGACAGCCATGGCCAGTCCCCTTCCTATTTGGATTCGTTCACGAGA
>CAIZPS010000266.1 GCA_903934925.1 uncultured bacterium
AGACTGAGAGCGTTGACTCTACGAGGATGCCGCCATCGGGGTTCATCGATGCAGTGCGCTCCCCGACCGCCCGCAGCGTGGCACGGTCGATGAGGGTGTCGAGATCAGGGCACTCCATCTCCGCCTGATCGACGTAGCGCCCGTCGGTGCCAAGCAGATCGTCCTCGGGAGCAGGTCCGAGGCGCAGCACCGCATTGCTGCCGGAGAAGCCCGTCAGGTACCGCACGTTGGCAAGGTCGGTCACCAGCAGGGGTCCGCTCAATTCACTCTCGGCGAGCACCCGGCGCAGACGATCACGACGCCCCGCGTGGTCCACGCGCTACCGACCCAGCAGACCGGCCACCGCTCGCAGAGCCAGTCGGTACGAGTCCAGACCCAGCCCGGCGATGGTGCCGGTGGCCACCCCGGACACCACAGAGGTGTGACGGAACTCCTCGCGGGCGGCCGGATTCGACAGATGCACCTCGATCAGCGGAGCAGTGAGCATCGCGCATGCGTCGCGCACGGCATACGAGTAGTGGGTGAAAGCTGCGGGGTTGAGCACCACGGCGGTCGAGGTGTCGGCCGCCTCGTGCAGCCACGCGATCAGTTCTGCCTCGTCGTTCGTCTGGCGGACGTCGACGGTCATGCCCAGCTCGGCCGCCGTCTCGCGGCAGGCGGCAGCGAGGTCGTCGTGGGTGGCATGCCCGTAGATGTCCGGCTCCCGTGAGCCCAGACGATTGAGGTTGGGGCCATTGAGGACCAAGACGTTCGCCACGCGCCGCAGACTACCCCGGTGGAACTACCCCTGCCCCCACGGCGCACCCGCGCCGTCGCCAGATCTGCTCACCGGGAGACGGCGTCGTAGGCGGCTGCGAGGAACGTGGGGTCCGGGCCCGCCCAGATGCCCGGGTTGCCGATGCCGTTGAGGACTACGAATCGCAGGAGCGAGCCTCGGGTCTTCTTGTCGACGGACATGGCGGCCAGGAGCTCGGGCCAGTGGCCCGCCGGGTAGGTGATCGGCAGGCCGAGGGAGGTCAGCACAGAGCGATGCCGCTCGACCTCGGACTCGCTCAGCCGACCACCGAGCCCGGCCAGCTCGGCCACGAACACCATGCCCACCGAGACCGCCGCTCCATGACGCCACCGGTAGCGCTCACGGCGCTCCACCGCATGGCCGAAGGTATGGCCGTAGTTGAGCACCTCGCGACCCAGGGAGCCGTCGCCCATCGTGGCCGAGGTCTCGCGGAAGTCTGAACTCACCACATCGGCTTTCACCTGAACGGCCCGCCTGATGAGGTCGGTCAGCAGGTCGCCGGATGGATCGGTCGCGTCAGCCGGTTCCGACTCGACGTCGTCGAGGATCGAGGTGTCGCGAACGAAGCCCACCTTCACAACCTCGGCCATGCCGGCCAAGAGGTCGTTGCGCGGCAGCGTCTCGAGCGCGGTCACGTCGCATACGACGCCACGGGGACTCCAGAAGGAGCCGACCAAGTTCTTGCCGGCGTCGGTGTTGATGCCCGTCTTGCCACCAACGGCCGCGTCAACCATGCCGAGCAACGTCGTGGGCACCTGCACCACCCTGATTCCGCGCAGCCAGGTCGCTGCGACGAAGCCCGCGAGATCCGTGGTGGCGCCGCCACCGAGCCCGACCACTGCGTCACTTCTGGTGAAGCCCGCAGCACCGAGAGCCGTCCAGCAGAAGGCCGCCACCTCGGCGGTCTTCTGATCCTCGGCCTCAGGGACTTCGATCATCGTGACCTCGAAACCATGGTCGGAGAGATCGGCACGCATCGCCTCCGCCGTCACGACCAGCGCACCCGGGTGGATGATGGCGACTCGCGTGGCGCCCTCCAGCATCCGCGGCAGGTGTCCGAGCAGTCCGCGTCCGATCACGACGTCGTAGGAGTGCTCGGCCGAGACCGGGATCACGATGTCGGTGCTCATGCGTCCCTCCCCTCTGCTGCTGGGAGCGGCTCCAGGATCGACGTGACCGCGTCCACCACCTGACGGAGGGTGCGGCCGGAGGTTTCGACGATGTCGGAGGCGACGGCCTCGTAGAGCGGCGTCCGCTGCTCGAGCAGCGCACCGAGGGTCCCTCGGACATTGCCGAGCAGGAGCGGCCGCGCCGTGTTGAGCCCGACTCGCGCAGCGGCATCCGAGACCGAGACACGCAGCCACACCACGCGGTGGCCCGAGAGGTGCTCCCGGGTCTCATCACGCAGGATCGCTCCTCCTCCGAGCGAGAGCACCCCTTCATGCTCCTCGAGGGCCCGGGCGACAGTTGCGGCCTCCCGGTCGCGGAAGGACTCCTCCCCCTCCACCACGAAGATGTCTGCGACGGGCATGCCCGCGGCCTCCTCGATCAGCGCGTCCGTGTCGGCGAACGGCACTCCGAGCCGCTGGGCGACTCTCTTGCCCACGCTCGTCTTGCCCGCTCCCGGGGATCCCACGAGGACGAGGACGGGGCCGACATGATCGGAATCCGCTGACGTGGTCATCGGATGGAGAGGTTGGCCAGGTACCCGGTGAGGTTGCGCCGGACCTCGTCGACGCTGTCGCCGCCGAACTTCTCCAGGACTGCGTCCGCCAGGACCATGAGCACCATCGCCTCGGCGACCACGCCTGCCGCTGGCACGGCGCAGACGTCGGAGCGCTGGTTGATCGCCGGCGCAGCCTCCCGAGTCGACACGTCGACCGTGCGCAGGGCCTTGGGGATCGTCGAGATGGGCTTCATGGCGGCCCGGACCCGCAGGGTCTCCCCCGTGGACATTCCGCCCTCCGTACCCCCGGACTTGCCGGACGTACGGACGAGCCGGTCCTCGGTGTCGACGATCTCGTCCTGAGCCTGGGAGCCGCGCACTCCCGCGAGGGAGAAGCCGTCGCCGACCTCGACGCCCTTGATCGCCTGGATACCCATGAGCGCCGATGCCAGCCGCGCATCGAGTCGGCGATCCCAGTGCACGTGACTGCCGAGACCCGGTGGCAGGCCGAAGGCCAGCACCTCGACCACGCCACCCAGAGTGTCGCCGTCGCGGTGGGCGGCGGAGATCTCGTCCTCCATCGCCTGCGCGGCCTGCGCATCGAAGCACCGCACGGGGCTGTCGTCGATTAGGTCGATGTCGTGCGTGGAGGGCAGTGCCGTTCCGTCGGGCACCGTGGCGGCACCGATGCGCACGATGTGACTGATGACCTCGATACCGGCCGCTTGACGCAGGAACGCACGGGCCACTGCGGCTATTGCCACCCGTGCGGCGGTCTCCCGGGCGCTGGCACGCTCGAGAACGGGGCGGGCATCCGTGAAGCCGTACTTCTGCATCCCCACGAGATCGGCGTGACCGGGGCGTGGCCGCGTGAGGGGGGCGTTGCGAGCGAGGCCGGCGACGACATCGGGGTCGACCGGATCGGGCGACATGACCTGCTCCCACTTGGGCCACTCGGAATTGCCCACCTCGATCGCGACAGGACCGCCGAGGGTGACACCGTGGCGTACGCCCCCAAGGAAGCGCACGGCGTCCTGCTCGAACTTCATGCGAGCCCCGCGGCCCGCTCCCAGCCTGCGCCGGGCGAGGTCGCGGCCGATCTCGACCGACGACACCTCGATGCCTGCGGGCAGCCCCTCCGCGATCGTCACGAGAGCGGGCCCGTGGGATTCCCCTGCAGTCAGCCAGCGCACCATGAGTCGAATCCTTCCAGAGCCGGTCGAGGACACCTCGGGCAGGCAGCGTTGGGCACGCGTCAGGCCGGCCGAGCGGGTCAGGTCGGCAGCGCAGCGGACATGGCCGCAACGGCGGGCTCTCGACCCGTCATCAGTCGCACTTGCTCCACGGCCTGCCAGAGGAGCATGTCGCGTCCGCTCGCAATCCCGCTGCCTCCCCACGTGCTGGCGAGAGGCGTGGGCCACGGATGGTACGAGGCATCGAGCAGCACTCCCGTGGCCTGTGCGCCGACGCCCTGCCAGTCGGCGCCAGCTTCCCCCGGCAGCGTGCTGATAACGACCTCGGCGGCCGCAGCTTCCGGATCGGGGTCCAGGCTCTGCACCCGGCACGAGAGTCCCAACTCCTGACCCAGCTCCGCCACCTCGGTTGCGGCCTCCGGGCGGCGGGCGCAGACGACGACAGATCCGGCACCCAGCCGGGCCAACGCGGCGACTGCGCTCCGAGCGGTCGCGCCAGAGCCGAGAACCGTGGCCGTGCGCGGTACGCCCTGCAGTCCCGCCCGAGTGACGGCTTCAGTGATGCCGTACACGTCGGTGTTGGTTCCGCGCCAACCGGTCGGGTCGGGCAGGACCGTGTTCACCGATCGCAGGCGCATTGCTTCGTCGTCGACGACCGCAAGCAGCTCGATCACGCACTCCTTGAGCGGCATGGTGAGCGACAGCCCGGCCCAGGTGTCATCGAGCCCAGCGAGGAAGCCCGGCAATCCCTGCTCGTCCACCTCGATGGCGGTGTAGGTCCAGTCCAGGCCGAGACTGGCGTACGCAGCAAGGTGCAGCGCCGGCGACAGGGAATGCGCGATGGGCGAGCCGAGGACGGCTGCATGCCGGCGGCTGCCGGGGGACGCGGGAACCGTCGCATCAGGAACGACGTCACTCATCTCGCTCACCGAGGACCGCTCTCATTCCTCGAGCTCGGCGAGGGTGCTCTGGAATTCGCGCTTGAACTCCAGGAACTCCTGATAGTCAGCGGTGAACTTCGTCTCGCCGGTGGCGGGATTGACCGTGACGAAGTAGAGCCAGTCACCCTCGGCCGGATCCAGAGCCGCCTCCATGGCAGCCTCTCCTGGTGAGTTGATCGGCCCCGGGGGCAGGCCCTTGTTCTCGTAGGTGTTGTACGGGGAGGAGGTCGCGAGCTGCTCCTCGTTGAGCCGGATGTCGTTGATGCCGAGGGCGTAGGCCACGGTGGAGTCCATCTGCAGCGGCATCCCCTGGTCCAGACGGTTGTAGATGACGCGGGCTGCCTTGGCGAAGTCAGCGGGCGACACTTCCGCCTGCACTATGGAGGCGACCGTCAGCACCTTGTACGGCTTCAGCCCGACGTCGGGGGCGCGCTCCTCAAGCCCGACCTCCGCGCTGGCCTGATTGAAGCGGCTGACGAAGGACTTCAGCAACGCCACAGCCGACTCATCACCGGCGATGTCGTACGTCGCGGGGAACAGGAAACCCTCCGGCCGGTTTCTGGCCCAGGCAGGGAGACCAAGATCGCCTGGCTCGGCGAGCGCCTTCTCGAAGTCCGCCCTGGGGATGTCGGTGGCTGCCACGGATGCCTCGACGGTCTGGTTCATGCGCAGGCCCTCGGGCAGGACGAGACGGCTGTCCTTGCGCGCCACCGGATCGAGCAGCAGGTCGAGGGCCTCGATCGCACCCATCTGGCCCCGCAGGGTGTACTTCCCCGGCCCGATCGTCGCTGACCGCTCATCGACCGTAGCGACGTTGATGAAGGTGTCCGCGGAGCTGATGACCCCAGCGTCCTCCAGCTTTCTCGCGATACGGGTCAGTGTGTCGCCCCGCTCGATGATCACCACGACCTCACCCACGCCGCTTCCGCTGAACTCCTCCTCGGACGCCGGAGAACCACGCAGCAGCGTCACGGAGTAGCCGATCATCGCCACAGCCAGTGCGACGGTCACCAGACCTGCAATCCACTTGGCCCACGAACGTCGGTGCCGCGACGGGGGCAGCTTGCCCGGCGACAGCATCGATTCGAGCTGGCTCACGCGCTCGTTCCCTCCCCACTCCGGGGATCGGCATCCGACATCGTCCCCTGCGCAGCCTCGCGGTCGAGGTCCGCCTGCAGAACCATGACAGCGGACGCACTGTCGATGAGGGACCTCGACTGGCGTGTCGAGCGGCCGCCAGCCTGCAGGGCACGCTGGGCCTGCACCGTGGACAGCCGCTCATCCACCAGACGCACCGGGACCTCGATGCGTTCAGCGAGGGTCGCCGCCCAGCCTCGCGCGGCCGCAGCAGCCTTGCCCTCCGCACCGCTCATGCTGAGTGGCAGGCCGACGATGACCTCGATGGCCTCCCACTCGCGCACCAGCGCCGCTACGTCCTCGACCGAGGACGCTCCCGCACGCACGGCGTCCAGGGGCACCGCGAGGGCACCGGTCGCATCGCTGCGCGCGACACCGATTCGCACCGTGCCGACGTCGACGGCAAGTCTGACGCCTGCACGCACGCCTAGGCCCCCACGCGCTCGCGGACCATGTCCATCACCGCAGTGAGTGCGTTCGGGATACCTGCCGTGTTCGTGCCTCCGCCCTGGGCGAAGTCATCCTTGCCGCCACCGCGACCGTCGATGAAGCCCGCTGCCGCCTGCAGAAGCGCCGAGGCCGACAGTCCCAGCGCGATTGCTTCCGACGTCGCTGCCGCAACCACGGAAACCTTGGCGTCCGCCACGGCGACGCCGACGAACACTGACGCCGATCCCTGCCGCGCACGACCCTTGGCCTTCATCGCCAGTTCGCGAAGGTCACCCGCACTCGTACCGTCGGGAGCCTGGAAGGCCCACAGTCGCACAGGGCCGATATCCGTGCCCTCGCCGACGATGCCGTCGACGCTCGCGGCCAACTGCGCGCTGCGCACCTTGCCCAATTCGCGCTCAGCGTCCTTAAGAGAGGCGATGGTGCGCTCGACGCGATCAAGCACCTCGTCGGCAGGAGCCTTGACCAGCTCGGACAGCCGTTGAACGAGGAGATGCTCGCGGGCGAGGAACTGGTATGCGTCCGTACCGACGAGCGCCTCGACCCGTCGGACGCCTGCACCGATGGACCCCTCGGACAGGAACGTGATGACGCCGAGCTGGCCCGAGCGCTGCGCATGCGTCCCGCCGCAGAGCTCATGCGCCCAGTCTCCGACCGAGACCACACGGACCCGATCGCCGTATTTCTCGCCGAACAGCGCCATCGCTCCCATGGATCGCGCTTCGTCCTGTGTCATGGTCTGCGCCGAGACAACGAGATCGTCGACAAGCACCTCGTTCACGTGCTGCTCCACCTCCGAGAGCACAGAGGTGGACACCGGAGCCGGGCTGGGAAAATCAAAGCGAAGCCGCCCCGGAGCGTTCTCCGAGCCCATCTGGGTGGCGGTGTCGCCCAACCTCTCGCGGAAGGCGCGGTGAATCATGTGCGTCGCCGTGTGCGCCCGTGAGATAGCGCGCCGACGCGCGGCGTCGATCTCGCTGATCACGCGCGCCCCCGAGACGAGTTCACCGTCGAGTACCTCGCCACGATGCACGAAGAGTCCCGGCACCGGGGTCTGGACGTCGTAGACGTCGACGAGTGCACCCTCACTGCTGCGAAGGCGGCCATGATCACCGAGCTGTCCTCCCGCCTCGGCATAGAACGGGGAGCGGTCGAGCACGATCTCGACGTGGTCTCCCACACGCGCAGCAGGGACCGTCTCGGCGTCCTTGACAATGCCGATCACCGTCGACTCGGTGACAGACTCGTCGTAACCGGTGAAAGTCGTCGTGCCACCCGCCTGCAGGATGTCGCGATACGCAGTGACGGCAGCAACACCCGTCTTGCGCTGCTGGGAGTCGGCCTTGGCCCGCTCTCGCTGCTGCTGCATGAGGCGCCGGAATCCGGCCTCATCCACGCTGAGTCCCTGCTCGGCCGCCATCTCGAGGGTCAGGTCGATCGGGAAGCCGTAGGTGTCGTGGAGGGCAAAGGCCTGCTCGCCCGGAAGCTCGCTCGCTCCTCCTGAGCGCAGCTGTGCAACCGCCGTGTCGAAGATGGTGCTTCCCGTGCGCAGTGTCTGCAGGAAGGCAGACTCCTCACCGACAGCTGTCTGCCGAATGCGATTGGCGGTGTCGTTCAACTCGGGATACTGAGGAGCCATCGTCAACACGGTGGCGTCGACGAGGTCGCCCATAGTCGCCTCCTGTGCGCCCAGGAGCCTCATCATGCGGATCGTGCGGCGCATGAGTCGACGCAGCACATAGCCGCGCCCCTCATTTCCCGGGATGACGCCATCACCGATCAGGAAGACGCAGGTGCGGGCATGGTCGGCCACGACCCTGAGCGCGACGTCGTCTCTTCCATCAGCCCCGTAGCGTGCGCCGCTCAGCTCGCAAGCACGATCGAGGATGCCGCGCGTGGTGTCGATCTCGTAGATGTTGTCGACACCCTGCAGGAGAGCGGCCATCCGCTCGAGCCCCATGCCCGTGTCGATGTTCTTGGCCGGCAGGGGCTGTCGGATGTCGAAGTCCTCCTTGGACCGAACCGCCGACAGCTCGTCCTGCATGAAGACCAGATTCCA
>CAIZPS010000267.1 GCA_903934925.1 uncultured bacterium
GACCACCGTCGCCCTGGCCATCGCCTGGGCCTACCTGTTCTACGAGCCGCACGAGCTGATGTGGGCCGCGATCTGCCTCACCGGCGCGGCCGTGCTCACGCTGCCGATCGTCGGCATCGCCTTCGGGCAGGCGCTCTGGATGGGCCTGGTGCTACTGCCCTACCAGGTGTGGCTGTTCCTCGCGGCGAGCCTGTCCTGGGGGTATGCCACTACCCTCGAACCGTGAGCGAGAACCTGGCCGCACTGCGCGACAAGATCGTGGTGGTCCCTGACTTTCCGACCCCCGGTATCTCCTTCAAGGACCTGTCGTGGATCCTCGCCGATCCCGTGACCCTGGGCATCACCGTGCGCGCCTGGGCCGACGCGGCCCGGCCGGAGGCTCCGACGATGATCGTCGGGGTCGAGGCACGCGGCTTCCCGCTCGGTGCGGCCCTGGCCTACGAGCTGGGCTGCGGATTCGTCAAGCTTCGCAAGTCGGGCAAGCTGCCGCGCGCCGTGCACCGCCGGGAGTACGCGCTGGAGTACGGCACCAGCGCACTGGAGATCCATCAGGACGCCCTCACCGCCGACGATCGGGTGGTGATCGTCGATGACGTCCTGGCCACAGGGGGCACGGCGGCGGCCTCGGTGCACCTGGTGCGTGAGACCGGAGCACGCGTGATCAGCCTGGCGGTGCTCATGGACCTGACCTTCCTCGAAGGCCGGGCCGTGATGGAGTCTCTCGGCGTGAACGTGCACGCCCTCATCGACGATGAGGGGAACCCCTACCCGCACCCGTAGGCGCGGCAGGGATTCCCCTCCTCGGTCAACAGCTGCTTCTAGCCCACGCCCAGCACCTGCTGGATCGGGTCGATCAGGAAGTAGATCGCGAAGGCGATCGAGACGACCCACATGAGCCAGTTCACCTCACGGACACGACCCGTGAAGATCTTGATCACGACCCAGCTGACGAAGCCGGCGCCGATGCCCACGGTGATCGAGTAGGTGAACGGCATCAGGATGATCGTCAGGAATGCCGGGATGCCGATCTGGTAGTCGAGGAAGTTGATGTGACGGATCTGCGTCATCATCAAGAAGCCGACGACCACGAGAGCCGGAGTCGCCGCCTCGTGCGGGATGATCGTCACCAGCGGCGAGAAGAACATCGCGACGAGGAACAGTGCTCCGGTCACCAGCGATGCGATGCCCGTACGGGCACCTTCGCCGATGCCTGACGCCGACTCGATATAGGACGTGTTGCTCGAGGTCGACGCTGCACCACCGGCGATGGCCGCCACGGAGTCGACGACCAGGATCGACTCGAAGTGCGGGATCTGGCCTTCCTTGTCGAGCAGCTCGGCCTCGGTGGCCAGGCCGAAGGCCGTGCCCATGGTGTCGAAGAAGTCGCTCAGCATCAGCGAGAAGATCGCCAGGATCGTCGCGATGACACCGATCGCCTGCCAGCTGCCCAGCAGGTTGAACTGGCCGAGCAGCCCGAGGTCGGGGGTGCCGACCACCTGGTCCGGGAGCTTCGGCACGTTGAGACTCCACCCGACCGGGTTGGCCTCGCTGCCGTCCGGCCCCGTGCGCGGCCCGACCTTGGCAACCGCCTCGACGATGATCGCCACGACGGCCGTGCCGAGGATGCCGATGAGGATGGCGCCCCGCACCTTGCGCACGAGCAGGATGATCGTCAGCAGCAGGCCGAAGACGAACACGAACATCGGCCACCCGCGCAGGGAGCCGAAGAGTCCGAAGCTGATCAGCGGCACGCCCGTGCGGACGATGCCCGCGTCGACAAGGCCGATGATGGCGATGAACAGGCCGATGCCGACACCGATGGCGTACTTGAGCTGCTCCGGCACGGCGGTGAACACCGCAGAGCGGAAGCCGGTGAGCACCAGGAGCAGGATGACGATGCCCTCGATCACCACCAGGCCCATGGCGTCGGCCCACGTCATCTGCGGAGCCAGCGTGAAGGCGACGAAGCCGTTGAGGCCGAGGCCGGCGGCGACGGCGATCGGGAAGCGGCCGATCGCCCCCATCAGAATGGTCAGCAGACCCGCCACCAGCGCGGTCGCTGCAGCGACCATGGCGATGGCGACCACAGGGTCGGAGTTCTCTCCGATGTACATCCCGTTGACGTCCTTGGCCGTCCCGATGATCAGCGGGTTGAGGACGACGATGTACGCCATGGTGAAGAACGTGACGAAGCCGCCACGGATCTCACGACTGTAGTTGGACCCCCGTGCTGTCAGGTCGAACCAGCGATCGAAGCCGCTGACCCGGCTCCCCTCCTGCACTGCCACATGAACCTCCCCTAAATGGACGGATACCGATGGGGAAAGACGAGAGGGGAACTCGAACAGGAAGCATCGGCGTGCGAACGCTAGCGCCTACAGGGACTGGTCATGGCCGGTTCCGGTGGATTGCCTGCTGCTACTCGGCGACGTGCTCCAGCTGCCGCGGGAACAGCCACCAGGCGAGCGCCACCCCGACGGCCACGATCACCGCGCCGACGAGGAGCGCCCAGGTCATCCCGGTGACGAAGGCAGCCCCAGTGGCCTCACGCACCACATTCGCCTCGGCCGTCGGGAGCCTTGCGGCAATCAGGGAGGCCGACGCGAGCGATTCGCGCACCGCCTCGAGCACCTCGGTCGGCACCTGCGACACACGCTCCCCCAGGGCCGCGATCGACCCCTCGATCCGATCGCGGTAGAACACCGACATCAGTGATCCGAGGATGGCCACACCGAAGGAGCCGCCCAGCTCGCCGACGGCGTCGTTCACCGCCGAGCCCACGCCGGCCCGCTCCCGCGGGACGCTGCCGAGAACGGCGTTCGTGGCCTGGGGAAGGGAGAACCCCATGCCGACACCAACCAGGCCAAGGGCGACCGCGACATACGAGTAGTGCGTGCCGGCCGTGAAGAAGCTGGCCAGCGCCAGCCCGGTCGTGACGAGCACCAGGCCCGCCACGACCGTGGTGCGCGAACCCAGCCGGGAGGCCAGAGCAGGGCTCAGCAGCGAGGACACGAACAGCCCACCGGCACCCGGCAGCAGTGCCACGCCCGACTCCAGGGGTGTCATGTCCTGCACGAGCTGGAGGAACTGCGGAAGTAGGAACATCGCCCCCATGAGGGCGAAGTAGACGAGCCCTACCGTCACCACCGCGACGACGAACGTGCTCTGCCGGAACAGGGACATCGGCAGCAGCGGGCGAGGTGCCCGGCCCTCCCACCATACGAAGGTCGTCAGGGCCACGGCGGCCACCACCGCGGTGAGGATGGTGGTGGTGGCGATCCCCTGCTCAGGCAACTCGATGATCGTCACGACGAGGGCGATCAGGCCCAGTGACGACAGTGCCGCTCCCCGCATGTCGAGCTGCGGACGGGACTCGTCCTTCGACTCCGGCACGAGGAACAGCGCGGCGAGCAGAACGAGCACGATGAGCGGTGGGTTCACCAGGAAGATCGCGTGCCAGCTGAACTGCTCGAGGAGCAGCCCGCCGATGATCGGGCCGAGCGCCACACCGACTCCCGCCACCGCTGCCCAGATGCCGATCGCCTGGGCCCGCTCTCGGGGCTCACGGAACACCTGCACGAGGATCGACAGCGTCGAGGGCATGATAAAGGCACCGCCGACGCCCATGACAGCACGGCAGATCGTGAGCGCGGTGGTGTCCGCGGCGAAACCGGCCGCAAGCGAACCTGCGCCGAAGATCACCAGACCGATGATGAGAATGCGGCGTCGACCGAAGCGATCGCCCAGGCTGCCTGCCAGGAGCAGGGTGCCGGCGAAGACGACCGAGTAGGCATCGACCACCCACTGGAGTGCCGAGGTCGTCGCGCCGAGTTCCTGCTGCAGGCTCGGGAGGGCGACGTTGACAATGGTGTTGTCGAGCGAGATCAGTGCCAGCGCTCCCGAGAGGACGGCGAGGGCGGCCCACCGCTGACTGGTCTTCACTGCGGCAGGCTAGCGATCGCTGCCCTGACGGGACGGCGGCCCACCAGGAGGGTCCTGCTCGTGCAGTCGCCGAACGTGCTCACGCCACGCGACCTCGTCCGGATCCACGACCGGCGGAGACGGCTCCCCTGCGACACCCTGCGTCGCACGGTCGCGCTCCTCCTCTGCCAGGGCCTCCGCCTCGAATCGCGCCGCGCGGTTGCGGAAGTAGGTGGAGATGGACTTGGTGATGCTCCCGTGCTTGCGGTACCTGTTCCAGACGACCACGGCGAAACCGCCGATGATCGGCCACTGGAAGGTGTAGGCCCACGCACGATCCACTCCCTGCCGCGCCCGCTGGAACTCCACGATCGTGGCGACCGTGCAGAACGCAAGCACGATGACGAGCGGCAGGTGCAGCTGCCAGAGGTCCTTGACGCGACTGCGCGGCTGGTCCGTCACCCGGGGATCTCCTGCCGTGAGGGACTCTCGACCCCGGAAGAGGGCGCGGTCTCGGGCGTGGCCACACGCGCATCCTGCATCAGCGCACGACCCGGTCCGAAGGCCGCCCAGGCGAGGAGACCTTCGGCGAGCAGGATGGTGCTCCAGGTGCCGAGCCCGAGGCCGCCGACCACGTCTCGCTCGATCCACCAGGTGGCGATCGGCAGGCCGATCATGATGATGCCGGCAGCAGGAGCCGACGAGGCGACCGCTGGTGCCAGGACGACACCGCAGCCCAGCAGCAGCGCGATCGTCAGCACCGACGCGACCTGCAGCCCGACAGTGCTGGCGGCCACCGCGCTTGCCTGCCACGTTGCCACGACCACCACGGTGACGACTCCCGCGACCGCGACAGCCTCGGGATACCTGCGAGCAGCAGTGAAACGCCCCGCGCGAGACGGAACAGCGAAGGCGAGGGCCAGCGGGATGCCGATCAGCAGCGCCACAACGGC
>CAIZPS010000268.1 GCA_903934925.1 uncultured bacterium
CACCAACCAAGGTCGGCGGGATCCTGACTTACAGACGTGTAGTTCGTCCCCAGCTGTGGATAAAGCTGTGGATTCCCTCGTGATATCGGTGGACGACTGTGCCGGGTGTGACTACTGGGGCACGGCACTGACCACGGTGACGAGCGTGTAGGCCAGGCTCGAGCCATCGGCCGGCGGATCCGCCACTTCGCTCACCCGTACGTCCAGCACGTAGGCCGTGCCCTCCTCGTACTCGAAGCCCTCGATCGAGTCATAGAACAGCTGCGTGTCGCCGCCCTCGGAGTAGGCCACCTGCAGGCACTCCATCGGCGCTACCCCGACGCAGTCCACCCGCTCGGGCTCGACCCACATGCGCACGACGTCGGCCCCCGAGGGAGCAGCGGTCGACTCATCCTGCCCCGAGCACCCGCCCAGAACCAGGGCCATCGCCGCGAGCGAGCCGGCGCACGCGGCCAGTGATGAACGCTTCATGGTGCCCCTTCGCTTCCTGACAGGTGGCGTCGATCGACTCGACATCACAGGGTGATGGCCCCCAGCGGGGCGAGCATTTCGTTGATCTGCGCCGTGCGCCAGGCCACCAGCGCGGCGAGGATGAGGACGACACCGACGAGACCCGCGGATTGAACAAGTGCGCGGTGGTGGCGTGCCGGCAGCACGAAGATCGCGGCTACGACCGCGCCCGTCACGAGGCCGCCAAAGTGGGCGCGCCAGTCCACGCCCGGTGAGAAGAAGCCGATCGCGACGTTGATCGCAAGAAGGATGACGACCTGTGTGATGTCGTAGCGAAGGCGACGTCCCGCAACGATGAGGGCGCCCATGAGTCCGAAGATTGCACCGCTGGCACCTACCGAAACCGTTCGAAGGTCGGAGAAGACGTAGGACGCCACTCCGCCGCCGAGTGCCGCGAGGATGTAGAGGGTCAGGTAGCGACCGTGTCCGAGGATGCGCTCAAGCGTTGGTCCCAGTGCGAACAGCACGTACATGTTGAAGGCGATGTGCAGGAGGGAACCGTGGAGGAAGGCTGCCGTGAGCAGCCGCCACCACTCGCCTCCGACGGAGATGCCCACCGGCCACATGCCCCAGTCGCTCGCCACATCGTTGATGCCAAGGGCGAACTGCAGCAGGAAGATCGCGGCCGTCAGGCCAATGAGCGTGTAGGTGACGACGGGCTTTCCAATGGGGGTGCCGCCAGCAGGTGTCGTCACCTGGCGCACCGTGGCAGAAGCCGCGGACACGCAGTCCGTGCACTGGAATCCGACGGGCGCAGCCACCATGCACTGCGGGCACACGGGTCGCCCGCAGCGAGTGCAGCGCACCCCGGTCGCCTGGTCCGGATGCCGGGGACAGACCGGCAAGGACCCCGACGCCGGGGTGGGCTCAGTCATGCTGCGTGCTAGTCGCGGGTGATCTCGATGGAGGAGATGACGACGTCGGACTTCGGTCGATCACCCGGTGCTGTCTCGACGGCACCGATCTTGTCGACGACGTCGCGGGAGGCCTGATCAGCGACCTCACCGAAGATGCTGTGCTTGAAGTTCAGCCACGTCGTCGGGGCGACTGTAATGAAGAACTGCGAGCCGTTCGTGTTCGGCCCGGCGTTGGCCATGGCCAGCAGGTAGGGGCGGTCGAACGTGAGCTCGGGATGGAACTCGTCGTCGAAGCGGTAACCCGGACCGCCGGTGCCGGTGCCCAGAGGGTCACCGCCCTGGATCATGAACCCGGAGATCACGCGGTGGAAGATCGTGTTGTCGTACAGGGGAGCGGTGCTCTTGGCCCGCACCTTCGGGTCGGTCCACTCCTGGGTCCCCTCGGCCAGGCCGGTGAAGTTGCGGACGGTCTTGGGCGCCTGCAGGTCGAACAGGGTGACCTTGATGTCGCCGAGGTTGGTGTGGATGGTCGCTGTCGTTGTCATGGACGCGATCCTCTCAGACGGCCGGGCCGCCGCTGTCAGGGCCTGTCGTCGCCCCACGGGTTCACGACGTCGAGCCCGAGACCATCGAAATCATGGACATTCCTCGTGGCGAGGGGATGACCGAGAACGAGCGCCGTCGCAGCGATCTGGGCGTCCGGCAGCGACAGGGGGCGCACGATCATCTGGCGATCGGCGAGGAGGAGACCTGCCGTCCGCGCCACGTCGATGGTGATCGGAAGAACACGCCCGCTGAGGGCGTGGATGGCGGCGTCGATGGACCGCTGCAACTCCGCACGTCGCGCTCCACGAGGCATGCGAGCCACGCCGAACGCCAGCTCCTGGACCGTCACAACCGACAGGTGGATCGTGCTCTCGCGACGACGCAGCCACGATGTGACCTCGGCGCTGGGGGCTGGCCGCAAGACCTCTGACAGGACATTGGTGTCGACGATCATCAGTCGAAGCTCACCCGAGGCTCATAGGGCTCGCGTGCGGGGAGCAGGTCGTCGATGTCCACCCCCGCCTCGCGCAGTTGGAGGCCGAAGTCGAGGAGCGCGTCCACGAGTGACCTCTCCACCGGGGAGGCGACGGCCTCGGTCAGGATCGCCCGCACCTCGGCCTCCATCGACCTCTTGTTGTGGGCAGCACGGATACGGAGCTTGTCCCGAACCTCGTCATCGAGGTCCCGGATCGTCATCACGGCCACGTCCGGGACGATATCTGTGTGCTGTCATTGATGTCAATGCTGGCATTGCCGTCACCTTCGCGGGCGCGGGCTCTCACCCGCTCACGCACTCCACGGTCACGTCCACCACGCCAGACCCGGCCCCCGGACGGGCTTCACCCGGCAGGAATCAGCCGAGACCTGTGCTGGTGCCGCCCGTTCGCCGCGACTACTTCACCAGCCGCGACTACTTCACCAGGCGCAGCGTGATCGGGTAGCGGTACTCCTCGCCGCCGTACGCCTTGATCCCGCCGATGATCATGAACACCAGGCCGAAGATCGCCACGATCGGGATCAGGAACGCTCCGATCACCACGAAGGTGAGGATGAAGCTGATCACCATCGCGATGACCAGGGTGATCTGGAAGTTCAGGGCCTCGGTGGACTGGTTCTTGACGAAGGCCGACCGCGGACCGAACACCAGCATGATGATCAGCGGCCCGATGACCGCGATGATGATGCCGGAAAGGTGGGCCAGCATGGCCCACAGCTTGGCATCGGAGTCGGAAAGCTCCTGCGGAGCCGGAACGCCATTGCTCATGGTGGGCCTCCATTCCCTGGGGCTCTCAGGGTGACAGCAACGCGAACACCCACGCAAGGTGCAACGCATGAGGCTGCTACTCCGCCACTACTCGCACGAACTTCCATCCAGCCTTCGCGCTGCCGATGCGGACCATGAAGGCTCCTGGCTTCTTGGCAGTGATCTCAGGTGTTCTCACGCCACCGGCGGGACCGGACGTCACGGCTCCGACCATCTGCCATCTCCCGTTGACCCACCTCTGCACGGACATTCGGGTGGACGCGGGCAGCCCCGAGACCTGGACCTGAATGGGCTCCGCGACCGAGACCTTGACGACCGGTGCCTCCGCGGCCGTGTCACCAGCTGGCTTGGTCACGCGCACAACGGAAGGCGGCTCCTCTGGACGGGTCGTCGTGGTGCCCGTGGGCGTCGAGCTGGGGGTACTTGGCGTCTGGGCCGGGGCCGTGATGACCGGCTGCTCAATCACCTGCACGGAGGACTGCGGGGCACCGGAACCCGACCCGCCGCTGCTGGGTGGAGTGGAGACAGGACGGGTCGGCCCCGGCCTCGAGCACGTCGTCGTCGTGCCGGTGACCACTGGCTGACCAGCACCAGGGGTGACCGTGAGCGTCTCTGAGTCGTAGCTGGCAGCAACCGAGTTGACGGCACGCAGCTTCACCGAGACCGGAGTGCCATCCGTCAGGCCCGAAATCACGACCGGCTCCCAGATCGAGGAGGTGTCGGATGTCACCCATCCTGCCCCGGTGTCGTGCTCGAATTCGGTGACCGGTGCCGCACCCTCGTAGCACGGGGTGTAGGCGATGGAGATGCCCCCGGCGACGGGTGTGGCAACGAGGCCGGCAGGAGCATCCGGGATTCCGGGAACAACGACCGACTCGTAGTAGGTCGGAGTGCTCGCTCCCGCCTCGTTCACAGCTCGAAGTCGGATCCATCGTCCGACTCCACTGTTCTCCAGCCCTGAGATCGACACAGGTGACGAAGTTCCGGGGTCGGTGGGTATCCACACTCCATTGAAGTCCAGCTCGTATTCGTAACGAAGAATCGGCGATCCGTTTCCTTCGCCACCTGTGAATGACAGCCATGCGCCACCGGGAATGTTCACCACGGAGGTGAATGCCGGCTCGGTTGGGCGCTGCGCGACGGGAGTCACCGTTACTGAGTCAGAAGCCGGACCTATACCGGAAGCTGTCACCGCCCTGAGCTTGATGGTGGATGCGATGCCGTTCGTGAGCCCAGGGACCGTGACAGGTGATGTGGCGTTCGCGGGTGACAGCGCCTGCCAACTCGTACCCCCATTCAGGGAGTACTCGTAGTTCGTGATGCCGTAGTCGGCTGGCGCCCCACTGCCGCTGCACGTGCCAAAGCCGAGCGTTGCGCTGTTGCTGCCCGCCGTCGGCCGGACACCCACAGGCTTCGGGATCCCGCTGCTGGCATCAGGCGTACCGTCCACGTAGGTGGTGAAGCCGAGTGCCCCAACACCGGCAAGCCACGTGGACGACCTTTGCTGGTAGACGTGCCCGAGGCAGTAGTCCCCGGAGAACCAATGGTAGGGATCTCCTGCGTCCGTGGTCGTCACGCGGATGGCGTACACCGTGCCCGAGGTCACGCTCGCCGGGGTGTCGAAAACTGCACTGACCGTGCTGGGTGGGCTCACACGACCCTCGGTGAGTGTGGGAAAGTTCGACGGGCCGAAGGTGTGAGACGCCAATGCGGTGCCCGTGGGAACACCCTGTGATGTTGCAAGGATGCTGACCGTGAAGGTCGTGGGGGTGCCGAATTCATTCCGGCCCATGGGAAGGCGAACCTCCGTCAAAGTGCCACTCACCTGCGGGACGAACAGTTGGGCAACAGCAGTGAACCAACTCCCGGGCCATGCCGATCCGGCCGTGTTGACTGGCCCTGAGACCTGGTCGGCCACCGGGGCGGCGACGGCGGGCACCGACACCACGCCAGTTGCCAGGAGGGCCAGGACGAGAATCGAGACGATACGTCGACGCATCAGTGAGCACCTTTCGCCGGAGACGGCGTGACGGTACGTCGAGATCACTCACCGTTGGGGAATCGCGAACACCCGTAGTCGTCAGATACGAACACGTGTTGGTCGCATCGACATGGAAGGGACGTCACACGTTGCCTAGGCGGCGTTGTCGACGATCCACCCGCGACCCTTGTTCACGAGCGTGCGATTGCAGGCCCATCCGCCCGTGCCGCCGCTGACCCACGGCTCCCAGGACCTCACCCAGCCCCCGGTCAATCCCGAACCCCACGCGTAGTCGCGGTCGTCCACCGTGGAGCACGTTCCATCACTCGCGAGCGGAAGGCTCTGACGGATCACCGTCCATGCGGTACTCGTCGCCGCGGGCCGACTGGTTCCGCCGTAGATGATCGGGATGATGATGCTCGGGACACTGGGCGCAGGCACCCCGTCGTTGTCGACCTCCGCAATGGTGCTTCCCTCGAGGAGGGGGGTTCCGACGAAGTTCGTGGCCATGAGGCGCACGGTGACGCTCGACGGGGATCCAGCGCTGAAGTACGCGTACCACCGATCCTGGGGAGCAGTGACGGCCCCGCTGCTCAACGCCATGTTGACATCCGATCGGTACTCCAGCCAGCCAGGAACACCCGACCTGAAGTAGTCCACCGTGTTGTAGAACTCCCAGTTGCTGTTGCACGAGCCACTGCCGGAGAACTCGAACTCATCCCCGACCGTGCCGTAGATGGTGATCGACGTCTCGGTGCAGGTGACCGGGATGGACGTCGCCGCATGGGCCATCGGTGACGACAGTGCGACGAGGCCCGCTGTGAGAACCGCCAGCAGGGCTGCCCCCAGCCAGCGGCCACGGGTGAGTGCGCACCAGAGGTTCGCCTGCGGAGGCCCCAGTCGTCCGTCGTACGGAGCAAGGCCGCCGGGGAGCAGGAATGAGGTCATGCCACTTCTCCTGGACTGGTAGCCGTGCGCTGAGGGAGGACACACGGACGTCACGAATGTGCGCGAGACGCTAGCCGCGATACCCATGGGCGCGGTGATGGTGCATACAAGTGTTCGCAACGTTCTTCACAGATGTATGCGTGGTTGCATGCGCCGTCGCTGACATCGGCGCGCTGGCGCATCCGGATCATCTGGAGGCTGACGCGACGCCTACGGAAGGCCTGCCTTCCGTCAGTCCAGCAGATTCACGAGGATGAGCATGGCACCCACTGCCATCACGCCGACGACGCAAGCAACGACGATGGACAGGGTCCTGGGTGGCTCCGGGCCATTCTTGCCCGGGAGTCCGGATCCTCTCGTCACGCGTGGACCCTAGAAGGCCGGGCAGGGGCGTGGTGCGGGTCAACACACACGTGATCCACCGTGCGAACACGTGTAGCAGGACCTCACGGCTCCCGAGGAAGTCGGACCGTGACGTCGGTGCCCGTCGGGGATCCATCGACGGCCCAGGTGCCGTCGATAGCCGCAGCCCAGGCGTCGATGATGGCGAATCCTGCACCTGGCGTCACCGGATCCTGCCCGATGCCACGTCCGTCGTCATGGATCGTCATCACGAGATCGTCACCGTCATGGTGCGCCGCCACACTCACCTGCGTTGCGCCGCCATGGGCGGCAGCATTCAACAGCGCCTGCTCCACGATCCGATAGGCACCCAGGCTCAGGGGGTCCTCCGGGGGGCGACGATGCGCCTCTGCCTCCAGAGTGCCGACGTCAATGGTCGTGTGCATGGCTGGCTCGTAGTTCGATGCGAGCACCTTGAGAGCCTGAGTGAGGGTGACATTGCGCAGGTCAGGACTCAACTGCCGACTGGCGGAGCGCACATCCTGCGTACGTATGTTCTCGAGATCGGCGATCACGGATTCCAGGCGAGCCGCTTCCTCACCCTTCAGCGAGTTCGCGAGCTGCTTGAGCTGCAGAGTCGAAGCCACGAGCCCGGCCTGGACACGGTCGTGCAGGATGGTCGCGATCGACTGCCGGGCCCTCTCCTCCGCCTCGAGCACCACACTTCTCTGGGTGCGCACGAGGTCGAGTGCGGCATCGGTCTGACGTATCTGCCGCAGCAGCCGGGAGTCGGCGACGCCCAGGGCGCTCAGGAGGATCATGAACGTCACCACGCCACGGACCAGGCTGAAGATCCACTGTCCGGGGTAGAGATCCACCAGGTCCGGAGTAGTGACATACCGCGTCGTGCCCGCACTGACGCCCGTGAGGATGACGATCACCAGATAGCCGGTCCTGGTCAGCTCGATGCGCCCCGTGATCCTGCGATAGACGTACAGCAGCAGGCCCAGGATGAGCCCCACAGCGATCCCTCGGGCGATGTTGACAGGCAGCCCCCATGCCGCGGGGACCAGCAACTCATTCTGTGCAACTGCCGCGGCACCGGAGGAGTACTGGAAGATGGCGAAGGCAATGAATCCGATCAGGACTGGTCGGATAGGCCACGGCCCGAGGATGACCTGAGCGACTTCGGTACGGATTGTGCGCATGCGCGACTGTCCAGCGCGGTCAGTCCTCATCAGCGTCCTCGGCGTAGGTGCGTGACTCCCTCAGGTAGCGGAGCACCGCGCTCGTGCGCAGGTCGGTGCCGGGAGGTGGATCGGGCACGAGGATGGCATACGCCTTGGACAGGTCCTGGCGGACGGTGATTGCCGCCAGCTTGAGCTCTCCCGCGATGGCCGTGGCGTCCAGGCCTGTGGCAGCGAGGGCGAGGATCTCCCGCTGCCGCGCCGTAAGCTTGTCGATCACTGATGGCGGTGCCTTCTCCCGTGCCCGCTGAATTCCGGGATCCAGGACGTTGAGACCACGGGCTGTCGACCGCAGGACGTCGACGAGTGAGTCGAGGTCGAGGTCACCGCGCTTCTCGATGAATGACCAGCCCCACTGGATGTCCTCGGGCAAGGAGGCCACAAAGTCAGGCACCACGTGCTGGGTGAAGATGACGATGCCGACATTCGGGTTGCGCTCGCGGAGGACGAGCCCGAGTTCCGTGCCATTCAGGCTGTGCTTGCCCAGCGCAAGGTCCAGCAGGGCGACGTCGAGAGTCTCTGCCTCGACCTGCACCAGCGCCTCGGTCGCATCGGAGCAGGCCGCGACAACCTCCAATGCTGGGGAGGAGCGCAGCATGGCTGCCACAATGCCGCGCAGCGCCGGATCATTCTCGACATAGAGCACGCGGGTGGGTCGCGCCACGGATCACCCCTTCGAGAGGGCCTTGCCTCAGTAGCGTCGTGCTCGTCAGGTGTCGATTCAAGCGTTGACGTGGCTGATGGTGCCTCACGACTTGAGGTTGTGGAGGCTAGGGGACTCGAACCCCTGACTTCTGCCTTGCAAAGGCAGCGCTCTACCAGCTGAGCTAAGCCCCCGGGTGGGCCAGGCGGCCCGAACGCCTACCGAAGGTCAGGCTCGGCCGTGGCTTCGGACCACAGGTCCTGCTCGGCCTTGTTGGCCATGATCTGGCGGTACACGAGATAGCCGACACCGGCCAGGACGACGAGGAGAAGCAGCTTCTTCATGGGGGCAGCGTACCCGGGGGCCACGGACCGATGTGTGGTTGGCTCCGTGCAGTGACCCCCGTGAGGAAGGGCCGAGCATGACAGGCGACCAGCGGCTGCTCCTGCAGACCTGGATTGAGCGCGTGATGAGCCGGCCGTCAGCCATGTGCGGGGTCTTCACAGGTGACGAGGGACAGTCCTTCAGCTCACGCGCGCGACCATGGGACGAGCCGGACCTGCTCATCAACGCTTCACTCACGGCCGACGGAATCCGGCTGGACCTGGACTCCTACGGTGCGCGGGTCCCTTGGGAGATCAGCGGCGTCGTCCAGGTCGAGGAGGCGGAGCATCCGTGGGGCGCGGCCCTGCGGGTCGTGACGATGGCCGGGGAGCGCACGGAAGTGGTCTGGCTCGTCTGACTACGGACTGGTCTGGCAAAAGTGGGCCTAGGTGGACTTGAACCACCGACCTCTTCCTTATCAGGGAAGCGCTCTAACCAAACTGAGCTATAGGCCCGCGTGCGAGGCAGAATGCTATCCGACCACGGCGGACGGGCCTCCAGCCCCCCGCAATCCGCCCAGTGTGCACAGCACGACACCGATCAGGGTCAGGGCCAGTGCCAGGACGAGCGACACGATGATGAGCACGGTGTCGGCCCCCACCACCACGAAGACGACCCACACCGGCTGCAGCAGCAGCCCGATCACCACGAGCACGATGCCGAGGATCGCGTGCACACGTGAGCCTGTCCCACGGCGCAGGGACATGCTCGCCGCGATGATGCACAGGACGCCCGCAACGGTGGCGAGCAGCAGGCCCACGGGCACACTGAAGAACAGCAGGGCCCAGCCACCCTCGACGAAGCCCGCAGCACCCAGCAGGGCGCCGATCACCGGGGAGAACATGACGAGCTGTGCGACCACCCCGAGAACGAGCCCGGTGATGGACACACCCTTCACGGCTTCAGTCTCCCCCGCGTCACACGTCGTCGGACAGGACGACCTCGATGCCTCCGGTGAGGCCCACCGTGAGGTTGTAGAGGATGGCGAAGAGCGTGGCCAGGATCGAAACCACCACGATCTCGATGGACGCCAGCACAACAGCGACCCCCATGACGCGGCTGAGCTCCACGTAGTCCATGAGGTTGAAACCGGTTGCCGCGGTACCGACGACATCGTCGACCGTCGTCGACACCGTGGTGAACACCCCGGTGACATCGAGCACCCACCACAGTCCGGCCACGGCCGTGATCAGGATGATGCCGATCGCCAGTGACAGCAGGAAGGCGACCTTCGTCACCGACCACGGGTCGACCCGCGTGACGTACAGCCGCGCGCGCTTGGGCGCCCGCGCGACCTCTGTCATTCCGTCGCCTCGGGATCTGCAGCCTCGGCCGCCACGATCACGTCGACCTCGGCCACTGACTCGACGTCATCGGACGGGATCGACTCACCGGTCTCGTCAGCGTCTCCTTCGTCATCACTGGACTCACCTCCGCGAGCCACCGCCACGATGGAGTCACCCTCCGCGAGGTTCATCAAGGTGACACCCATGGTGTCGCGACCCGAGGGACGCACCTCACCGACGCGGGTGCGGATCACGATCCCATTCGAGGCGATGGCGAACAGCTCATCGTTCTCCTGGCACACCATGGCGCCGACCAGCGAGCCCCGCTCCTCGACCAGCTTCATCGCCCGGACGCCGAGGATGCCGCGCCCCTTGGGTGCCCACTCGCTCACCGGGGTGCGCTTGGCGAAGCCGCCATCGGTGATGGTGACGACATAGGCGTCCGGCTGGACGACGTCCATCGCGAGGAGTGAGTCGTCACCGCGGAAGCGCATGCCGATCACACCGCTGGTGGCCCGACCCATCGGACGCAGGGTTTCGTCGTCAGCGGTGAACCGTGCCGACATGCCCTTGCGCGAGACCATCAGGAGATCGTCGCTCTCGGATACCTGACGTGCCGCGATGAGCTCGTCGTCGTCGGTCAGGTTGATCGCGATGATGCCGCCCTGCCGGTTCTTGTCGTACTCCGACAGCTTCGTCTTCTTGACCAGGCCCTTGCGCGTGGCCATGACGAGGTAGTCGGAGGACTCGAAGTCCGGCATCGCCAGAACCTGTGCGATCTCCTCGTCCGGCTGGAACGCAAGCAGGTTCGCCACGTGCTGCCCGCGGGCGTCACGCCCGGAGTCCGGGAGCTGGTACGCCTTGGCGCGGTAGACCCGGCCCTTGTTCGTGAAGAACAGGATCCAGTGGTGGGTCGTGCTGACGAACATGTGCTCGACAACATCGTCCTGCCGTAGGGCCGCGCCGCGAACTCCCTTGCCGCCACGACGCTGCGAGCGATACAGCTCGAGCTTGGTGCGCTTGGCGTAGCCCCCTGACGTGATGGTGACAACGACGTCGTCCTCGGCGATGAGGTCCTCATCGGTGACGTCGCCGTCCCACGGCGCGAACTGGGTACGCCGCTCGTCACCGTACTTCTCCGTGACCTCAGCGAGCTCCTCGCTGACGATGGAACGCTGTCGCGCCTCACTCGCGAGGATGTCGTTGTAGTCGGCGATGCGAGCCATCAGGTCGTCGTACTCGTCGATGATCTTCTGTCGCTCCAGTGCAGCAAGCCTGCGCAGCTGCATGTCGAGGATCGCCGTCGCCTGCAACTCGTCGATCTCCAGCAGCTCCATCAGGCCCGCCCGCGCATCCTCGACAGTCGCCGACGCGCGAATGAGCGCGATGACGTCGTCGAGGGCGTCGAGTGCCTTCAAGTAGCCACGCAGGATGTGAGCACGCTCCTCCGCCTTGCGCAGGCGGTAGCGCGTGCGCCGCTGGATCACCTCGATCTGGTGGCTGATCCAGTGCCGGATGAACTGCTCCAGCGTCAACGTGCGTGGCACGCCATCAACGAGGGCCAGCATGTTGGCGCCGAAATTGTCTTGCAGCTGGGTGTGCTTGTAGAGCTGGTTCAGCACCACCTGTGCCACGGCGTCGCGCTTCAACTCGATGATCAGGCGCATGCCTGTGCGCGACGAGGAGTCGTCACGGACGTCGGCGATTCCGGTGAGCTTGCCGTCACCGACGAGCTCGGCGATACGCAGCAGCAGGTTGTCGGGGTTGACCTGGTAGGGCAGCTCGGTGACCACCAGGATCTGCCGGCCACGGGCGTCCTCGTCGACCTCGACGACCGCTCGCATCGTGATGGAGCCACGACCGGTGCGGTAGGCGTCGTCGATGCCCCGACGGCCGACAATCATGGCGCCCGTTGGGAAATCTGGACCCTTGACGATCTCCATGAGCGCCTCCTGGCGCTCCTGTCGCTCGGCATCGGGGTGCGCGAGCACCCACTGGGCCGCCTCGGAGATCTCGCGGAGGTTGTGGGGCGGGATGTTCGTGGCCATGCCCACCGCAATGCCCGAACTGCCGTTGACGAGCAGGTTCGGGAAGCGGCTCGGCAGCACGCGTGGCTCCTGCGTGCGACCGTCGTAGTTTGGGCCGAAGTCGACGGTCTCCTCGTCGATGTCACGCACCATCTCCATGGCCAACGGGGCCATGCGGCACTCGGTGTAGCGCTGTGCCGCCGGCGGATCATTGCCGGGGGATCCGAAGTTGCCCTGGCCCTGCACCAGCGGGTATCGCAGGCTCCACGGCTGCGCGAGCCGCACGAGGGCGTCGTAGATCGCGCTGTCGCCGTGCGGGTGGTAGTTGCCCATGACGTCGCCGACAACGCGCGCACTCTTGGAGAAGTTGCGGTCCGGACGGTAGCCGCCGTCGTACATCGCGTAGAGAACGCGACGATGCACCGGCTTCAAGCCGTCGCGGACGTCCGGCAGAGCACGGGAGACGATGACGGACATCGAGTAGTCCAGGTACGACCGCTGCATCTCGGTCTGCAAGTCGACCGGCTCGATGCGGCCATGCGGACCAGGGTCGGTGTCATCGATCATGTCGATGTCGTCAGCCACGTGGAATACCTCTCAGTGTGTTGCGGTGGAAGTCGGTGGTGCGCATGCGCCTAGATGTCGAGGAAGCGCACGTCGCGGGCGTTCTGCTGGATGAAGGTGCGTCGGGACTCGACGTCCTCGCCCATGAGAACGCTGAACATCTCGTCCGCCTGCGCGGCGTCGTCGATGGTCACCTGGAGCAGGATCCGACGTGCGGGATCCATCGTCGTCTCCCAGAGTTCGTCAGCATTCATCTCGCCGAGGCCCTTGTAGCGCTGGATCGCCTCCTCCTTCGGCAGACGGCGACCTGCTGCCAGGCCGGCCTCGATGAGCGCCTCCCGCTCCCGCTCGGTGTAGGCGAAGTCGGCGAGCTCCCGTGACCACTTGATCTTGTACAGCGGGGGCTGTGCGAGGAAGACGTGCCCGTGCTCGACCAGCGGTCGCATGAAGCGGAACAGCAGCGTCAGCAGCAGGGTGCGGATGTGCTGGCCGTCGACGTCGGCATCTGCCATGAGCACGACCTTGTGGTAGCGCAGTCGGTTGATGTCGAACTCGTCCTGGATGCCGGTGCCGAGCGCGGAGATGAGTGCCTGGACCTCGTTGTTGCCCAGCACCTTGTCGATGCGCGCCTTCTCGACGTTGATGATCTTGCCGCGAATGGGGAGGATCGCTTGAGTGCGTGGATCACGGCCCTGACGAGCGGACCCACCCGCCGAGTCACCCTCCACGATGAAGACCTCGCACTCCTCCGGCTCACGACTGGAGCAGTCGATCAACTTGCCTGGCATGCCCGCACCGCCGAGCAGGCCCTTGCGGTTGCGGGCGAGGTCGCGTGCCTTGCGCGCAGCGAGGCGGGCTGTCGCGGCCTGTACGGCCTTGCGCGCGATCTCCTTGCCCTCGGTCGGATTCTTCTCGAGCCATTCACCGAGTTGGTCGTTCACAACCTTCTGCACGAAGGCCTTCATCTCGGTGTTGCCCAGCTTGGCCTTCGTCTGCCCCTCGAACTGCGGCTCGGAGAGCTTCACGCTGATGATCGCCGTCAATCCCTCGCGGACGTCCTCTCCGCTGAGGTTGGCGTCCTTCTCCTTGAGGATGTTCCACTCGCGCGCGAACTTGTTCATGAGTGAGGTGAGCGCCGCACGGAAGCCGTCCTCGTGGGTGCCGCCCTCTGTGGTGTTGATCGTGTTCGCGAACGTGTATACGGACTCGGAGTAGGTGGTGTTCCACTGCATGGCCACCTCGGCGCTCATGCGGCGGTCATCGGCCTCCGACTCCAGGTAGATGACGGATGGGTTGGCCACACCTTTGCTCGCGTTGATATGGGAGACGAAGTCGGCGATGCCACCCTCGTAGTGGTACTCGACCCGACGGACGGCGTCGACGGAACTCTCGTCGTCGACGTCGTCGAGCACGGCCGGTGCTCGCTCGTCGATGAGTTCGAGGAACAGGCCCTTGTTGAGGAAGGCCATCTCCTGGAATCGACGGGCGAGTGTGGTGAAGTCGTACCGCGTCGTCTCGAAGATGTTGGCGTCAGCCCAGAACGTGACGGTCGTACCGGTGGAGTCGCTGGGCTCGCCGCGCTCGAGGGGGGCCTGCGGGACGCCGTGGACGTAGGTCTGCCGCCAGACAAAGCCGTCGCGACGCACCTCTACGTCGAGGCGGGTAGACAGAGCGTTGACCACCGAAACGCCCACGCCATGGAGACCGCCGGAGACTGAGTAGCCGCTGCCCCCGAACTTGCCGCCGGCATGCAGAACGGTCAGAACGACTTCGACGGCCGGCTTCTTCTCCACCGGATGCTCGTCGACCGGGATGCCGCGACCGTCGTCGACGACGCGCACGCCACCGTCTGCCAGCAGGGTGACGGTAATGCGGGTCGCGTATCCGGCCATCGCCTCGTCGACGGAGTTGTCGGCAACCTCATAGACGAGGTGGTGCAGGCCCCGCTCACCTGTGGAGCCGATGTACATGCCCGGGCGCTTGCGCACGGCGTCGAGGCCTTCGAGGACGGTGATCGCACTGGCGTCATAGGACACGGGAGTCGTGGCCCCTTCATGGCTGGACGGCAACCGGAGTCGGTGGACTTCGGCGTGATCCCACCCGGTCAGGCGACAGGCC
>CAIZPS010000269.1 GCA_903934925.1 uncultured bacterium
ACGGCGGTACGACGTTCACCAACTACACCACCGCCAACTCTGGGCTGGGCAGTAACGGCGTCTATGCGGTGTATGCCCTCGGTGGCACGGTCTATGCGGGGACGGACGGTGGAGGCCTGTCCATCTCCACCAACGGCGGTACGACGTTCACCAACCGCACCAACGCCAACTCTGGGCTGGGCGATAACCGCGTGCGCGGGGTGTATGCCGTCGGCAGCACGGTCTATGCGGCCACCGAGGGCGGTCTGTCCATCTCCACCGACGGCGGGGAGACGTTCAACAACTACACCATCGCTGACGGGCTGGGTAGCGACCTTGTGCACGGGGTGTACGCGGACGGATCCACCATCTACGCCGCAACCAGCGTCGGACTGTCTATCTCTGTAGGTAGCGGCAGCGGGTCGCAGGGGGATGCTCCCCCTCCCGTCATCCAGCAGTTCGGCAAGCCCTCAACGGGGAACTGCGAGGCTCATGCTCCGGTATCCCTCAACTGGTCTGGAGTTGCGAGCGGTGGCTGGGGCGAGTCGTGGGCCCAGTGGATGAACGTCGGCACGGGCGGCCTCGTATGCACCCGCACCCTCGTCTATAGCAACAGCCTCGGCCGGTGGACGGTCGACTGAACGCCAGCGTCCAACGGTGTGACCACCAGACAACGAAGAAGGCTCCCCCTCACTGGAATGTGAGGCGGGAGCCTTCTTCTTTGGTGCGCGAGGGGGGAGTTGAACCCCCACGCCCTTTCGGGCACACGGACCTGAACCGTGCGCGTCTGCCTATTCCGCCACTCGCGCGAGTTGCCTGGCAAAGCGCCATGAGTCTAGGGCGTGTCCCTGCCGGTGCGGTACCCGGGCCCGCACCTAGCCTGACCTTCGGTCCCGATCGCGGGACCGTGTCCGACGACGATGGGAAGTCCATGCGCACCGTCCTCCTCAGCAGCTGCGTCATCGTGACCCTCGGAGTGCTCGCGGGATGCTCCTCGTCGAGCGAGCCCGAGGCCGTGGGCGGCATGACGGAGTGCACGAAGGAGGCTCTCGCCACTCCGGCGCAGGACTCCGCCACTGCGCTGGGCGCCGAGAACGTCTACTCGATCGACACCCTGGAGTGCGCGGACGGCTGGGCCGTCACCAGCGGCATCCTCGGCCCGGCGAACGCCCCGGCCGATGGCCCGCAGGGAGCGCCGACCAACTTCATCTTCGAGGCCGAGGGCCAGTTCTGGATCCCCAAGGCCATGAATCAGGTGTGCGGAACGTTCAATCCGGATGATCCTGAGGCCTACCCGGCCGACGCGGTCATCCCCGAGGCCCTGTACACGTCGGGCTGTCTGTCCTGACGTCAGTCAGCGCAGGTCAAGAACAGCGCGGAGTTCATCTGCGGTCGTGACGATGTGGTCGGGATCTGCCGCCTCGAGCTCACCCGGATCTGCGTAGCCCCAGGCCACGCCAACGCTGGTGAATCCGTGGTGCTTGGCCCCGAGCACGTCCTCCTTCCGGTCACCGATCATCACGGCGTCGACGTCCTGCGCGCTGCGGCCCAGCTCGGTGATGCCGTGGGCGATGATGCTCGGCTTGTCCTGCCGCATGAGGTCGAGCTCCGTGCCGCTGATGACGTCGAAGTGGTCGATGAGCCCGGCGTGAGTGAGCACCCTCGTCGCCGACTCGATCGGCTTCGCCGTCGCAAGGATGAGCGCGGAGTCGGTTGCGGCGATGTCAACGATCAGCTCGTCCACACCGGGGAAGACGGTGAACTCGAACTCCCCGCCGCCGAAGTAGTGGGCGCGGTACTCCTGCACGAACCGGTCGAGATCCTCCTCTGACCGCCCGTACCTCTCCAGCAGCGTCACACGAAGCGGCGGGCCCAGCCAGGTCTGCAGTTCGGTATCCGTGAGGTCCTGCATGTCGAGTGTCGGCAGGGCCTCGCGCAGGCAGCGGAGGATTCCCGGGATGGAGTCCGTGATCGTCCCGTCGAGATCGATGAGGATCACGTCATGTCTCGGCACGTCCGCATCATGGCAGTTACCCTGCGCAATGTGACCCTGCGGGACCTCCAGGCCGAGCCGCTGGCTCTGCTCGATGCGACCATCGCACGCGCGCGTGACGTCGTGGATCCCGACCTGCTTGCGCTGGTGACCGATCGCATCGCCATGGCCCTTGAGGACGCACCAGCACTGTTTGAGGTGACGACGGATCGCGAACGGGCCGTGTGCTCGGTCGTCGACCAGATGCTCGTGGATGTCGGTGGTCTTGACGACGCCACCGTCCAGCTGGCGGCATCACACTTCGCCGACGGCGAACTCGCCGACCTCGTCATGGCGTCGTACGCCATCGAGGCGCGCACACGACTTCAACTGGCGTCTACGCGACTGCTGGGCGACCTCGGATGACGCGCGCGACTCGAGTGCCGGTCGGAGCGGACGGCCGGCCGGTGGGCCGGGACGCGGAGCTCGTCGCGCTGCTCGCCGCCTACCAGGACGCCGTCGTGCGCTCGCGGCACCTGGACCCGGTCACGACGGAACTCGTCCGGCTGCGATGCGCACGCCAGCACGACTGCCGCATCTGCCAGTCCCTGCGCTACGACGAGGCACGCGATGCGGGGGCCACCGACGACGTCATCGCGAAGATCGACCACTACGAGACCAGCGACCTCAGCGAGCGGCACAAGGTGGCCCTCCGCCTCGTCGACGCCTTCATCTGGCGGCCATCGCAGATCTCCGAGGCGCTCGTGCGGCAGGTGCGGGCGGAGTTCACGGAGGCGGAGATCGCCGAGCTGCTGGTCGACATCACCAAGTGGTCGACCCAGAAGATCCACGTCACCCTCGGCACCGACGGAACCGACCGCGTCCCCCTCGACGACTCCGGGATCGCGCTGCTCGCCTTCGACGACACCGGTGCCGCGCGCGTCCGTCACACGTGACGAACGGGGCTCTCGGGCAACTCTGACCGGTCATGGCGCGCGAAGCGGGTGCGCCACCGCCTAGCGTGGGAACGGCTGCCCGGGTGGGTGCCCACGTGCTGCCGGAGGGGTCATGACGGTTGGGGAACAGATGATCGCGGCGGACGAGTGGGCCGCCCTGTCGTCGTGCGCGGGAGACATCCAGGCCCATGTCGCTGCCGATGGCCGCGTGACGTGGTGGTCCGACGACGTGCACCCGGTGGGCCTGCCGCTGACGGGGGCGCTCGTCCCCGACGACGCCCGTTTGCTGGGTGCCGTTCTCGCCGAGGATGCCACCGGCCCGCACTGGCTCCGGCTGCGTGACGCCCAGGGCCACGGACGCTGGATGGCCGTCTTCGCCGTGCCGCGAGCCGACGGATGGATCGTTCAGTTCCGGGACGTTCGCACCCTCGGACCCTCGGCGGGAATGCCGCAGCAGAACGGAGTCCTCGCCGATCGCGAGCAGCTCCTTCACGAAGTGGCCTGGCTGCTGTCGGCCACTCCCCGCACCGGCAAGGAGACCGCCGTCGTCACGTGCGAGCTGACGGATCTGGCGTCCGTGGTCAAGGAGCAGGGCAGGCTCGCCGGCGAGGAGGTGATGGAGGTCGCCGTGGGTCGCATCGCCGACTCCCTGCGATCGGGCGATCTCGTTGCGCGGCTTGACGCGAATCGGCTCCTGATGGTGCTGCGTGGTGTGCACGACCTCACCGGCGCCGTCGAGGTCCTCAAGCGACTCCAGGAAGTCATCGCGGAGCCGATCGTCCTCGCGGAGTCGGAGGCTCAGCAGTCCATGGCGGCAGGAGTGACCCTCATCAGCGCGGGGGAGAGCGCGGAGTCGGTGCTGAATCGATCGGCCGGCGCGCTCGATCTCGCCGTGCACGCCGGCGGGGACCGCGTGATCACCAGCCCGCCACTGTGATTGCGTCGTCCAAGGCTGCAACGGAGTAGGTGGCGACCGTGTCGCGAACCGGAGTGAATCACCCCCCGTTCACGGCCTAGCCTTCCTAGGTGACCACGGCCCACGCGCGCGTCCGGGACGCCTGCGCGCAGATGACTGCCGCCGGTGGGCCCGTCCCCGTCAACGAGCTCGCGCACGGTGCCGGCTGCACGCCTCGGCAGCTGCAGCGCGACTTCGCTGAAGTCCTGGGCGTCTCCCCACGCCAGTTCGGGCAGGCGGTGCGAACGGATCGCACCCGCGCAGCCCTGCGCTCGCGCGCAAGCGTCCTCGATGCTGTGTTCGATGCCGGATACGGATCTGTCCGTGCCTTCTACGAGGAGACGGCAAGGCGTCTGGGCATGACGCCTTCCGACTACATCACCGGCGGTGCCGGTCAACCGCTCCTGTGGTCCGTCGGTGAATCGTCCGTCGGCGACATCCTCGCCGTCGCGAGCCCGCGAGGTCTGGCCTCGGTACGCATTGGCGGCGAGGCTGCACTTGTCGACGAGATGACGGATGAGTTTCCTCACGCCGACCTTGTGCGCGACGATGCGGCCATGAGTGACGTCATGGCTGCGCTGGGGCTGCTGGCTGATGGCCGTCCGGCACCCGAGCTGCCGGTCGACGTGCGTGGTACTGCCTTCCAGGCTCGGGTATGGGACGCGCTGCGCGAGATCCCTGCAGGGCAGACCCGCACCTACACGCAGGTGGCGACGTCCATTGGCCACCCCACTTCCGTACGTGCCGTGGCGCGCGCGTGCGCAACGAACAGAGTCGCCTTGGCCATCCCGTGCCACCGCGTGGTGCGCAGCGACGGCAGCCTTGCCGGCTACCGCTGGGGTCTTCAGGTCAAGTCGTCGCTGCTGCAGAGCGAACGCGGGTGACGACTTCCGCACCGGTGCGCAGCTGGCTTCCGTCGTACCTCCTTCTCGCCCTCATCTGGGGCAACTCCTTCTTCTTCGTCATGATCGGCCTGGAATCGCTGACTCCTGCGGGAGTCGTGTTCACGCGACTGCTGCTCGGCATGGTGACGATGATCCTCATCAGCGCTGTCACGCGGACGGCGTTCCCGGCGCGACGCCACTGGAAGGCGATCTTCATCGTCGCGATCCCGATGGCGTCGCTCTCGTGGTTCCTCTTCGCCTTCAGCGAGCAGTACATCTCCTCGGCACTCGCCGGGATCATCAACGGCGTGACCCCGCTGACCACCCTCGCGGCAATTCTCGTGGCCTTCCCGGAGGAGAAGCCCACGCGTCGACGGATCATCGGGCTGCTCATCGGCTTCGTCGGCGTCCTCGTCGTCGTCGGTGTATGGCAGGGACTGGGTGGCGGCACGCTCCTGGGAATCGGCGCGTGCGTGGTTGCGGTGATCGGCTACGGCATCGCCTACCCCTACACCCGCCGCCACCTGGCCACCGGTCGCGCTGATGCCGTACCGCCGCTGGCGATCGCGACTGGACTGATGGTCTTCGCGACCATCCAGATCAGCCCCGTCGTTCTCGTCACGGGCTACTCGCACGACCCCGTGACGTGGTCCGTCGCCCTCTCGATGCTCGCACTCGGGATCCTCGGCGGTGGCATCGCCTACATCCTCAATTTCCGGCTCATCAGCAGGTCCGATGCCACCACAGCCAGCACCGTCACGTTCGCGATCACCGTCGTCGCCGTGATCTCCGGTGCGCTGTTCCTGAGCGAGGACATCACTTGGAACCAGCCTGTTGGCGCCCTGATCGTCATCGTCGGAGTGTCGATCGCCCAAGGACTGCTCAGGAAGCCGCGATTCGCCCGGTAGCCGTTCCTCGGGAAGAATGACGGGGCCATGACCGCCAGCCCTGACACCCTCAGCACCGACGTCCTCATCGTCGGGGCTGGCCCCGCCGGATCCGCCACGGCCGCCTGGGCGGCCCGACACGGCCTGGACGTCATGCTCGTCGACGCGGAGACCTTTCCGCGTGACAAGCCCTGCGGCGACGGCCTCACCCCCCGCGCGATCGCGGAGATGGACGCCCTCGGGCTGTCCCCGTGGCTCGAGGGCCGGGCCCGGAACTGGGGTCTGCGGGCGGCGGGATTCGGTCAGGAGCTGTACCTGCCGTGGCCGGGGGGCTCGCTCCCGCGCAATGGCGGCGCTGCACCTCGTATGGTCCTCGACGACGCCATCCGCCAGGTGGCACTCGACTCCGGAGCCGTGGCCGTCGAGGGTCATCGGGCGACGGACGTCGTGATGGACGGATCCCGGGTGGCCGGGGTCGAGTTCTCATCCGGCTCCGGACGCGCGGCGACCAAGCGCACGATCACGTGCCGGCGTCTCGTCGTCGCCGACGGCGCGCGCTCGCAGCTGGGCCGTCGTCTCGGGCGCGAGTGGCATCGAGGCACGGCGTACGGGGTTGCGGCCCGCGGCTACATCGACTCCGAGCGCAGCGACGATCCGTGGATCTCGTCCCATCTGGAGCTGCGCGGCACCGAGGGCGAGCTGCTCTCCGGATACGGCTGGGTGTTCCCGCTCGGCGACGGCCAGGTCAACGTCGGCGTCGGCACCCTCGCGACCGACAAGCACCCTGCCGACGTCAACCTGCGTCAGCTGCTGGGCCACTACGCCGATCAGCAGCGCGATGACTGGCGGCTCTCCGGTGAGGTGCGCGATCCATGGTCGGCGCTGCTGCCGATGGGTGGTGCGGTCAGCGGTGTCGCGGGCGCGAACTGGCTGCTCGTCGGCGACGCCGCCGGGTGCGTCAATCCGCTCAACGGCGAGGGCATCGACTACGGCCTGGAGACCGGTCACCTCGCCGCCCAGCTGCTCGCCGACACGATCCCGAATGTTTCGATGGACTACACGCGTCAGTGGGCTCCGATCCTGCGTCGTCAGTACGGCACGGCGTTCTCGATCGCGCGGCGACTGGCGGGATACCTGACCGTCCCCGGACTGCTGCCGACCCTGGGGCCGATCGGCATGAGGTCGCGACTGCTGATGACGGTCGCGCTGCGGGTCATGGGCAACCTCGTGACGGAGGAGGACACCGACACCGTCGCGCGGCTGTGGCGGGCGTCGGGTCGGATCAGCATGAAGTTCGACGAGCGGCCGCCGTTCAGCTGAGGTTGCGCACGGCATCTGTAGTCGTGTCACACTGGGGACATGAGTAAGACCACCCTGCCGAAGCCGCGGTTCAATGCCGAGGAGCTCGTGGCGATGTGGCGGCAAGTCCCGCACATCGACGGTGTGCAGCTGCGACGGGATATCGCGGACGTCTTGGACCTCGATCTGCAGTAGAGCTGCAGGTCACGCCGTCGGGTTTACGCGGCGACGTCCAGCACCATCACGTCATCGTCAACGAGGGCAGTGATGTCGTCGACGTCAGCGGTCATGACGACGACAGGGCGCGGCAGTGAGGATGCCAGCTCTGCCACCAGCGCATCGAGAGTGACGTTGCCGCGCACCTCGCGTCGGCCGATACGCTCACCAGCTGCCCGGCCGAGGGCCTCGTCGACCACGCGGACGGACAGTGAGTTGAGCATCCGGTAGATCAGGGCATCGCGGGGATGGCCACGCAGCACCTCGGTGAGCGTGGCGGCGGTGGTGTACACCTCAGCTCCACGCCTGATTGACCGATGCACCTGAATACGTAGCTGGGTGCCCTCTCGTGATGCCTCGGTCAGGGCTGAAGCGTCAAGGACGACGCTTCGGACGATTCGTGACGGCGCCACATTTCCTCCCATCGTCGATCAGCCTCGGCCATCTCCTCCTCTGTCGGAGGGCCGTAGAGCTCGTCCATGTAGTCGAGGAAGTCGATCAGGGCCAGGCGGCGCTCCTCGCGAGCCAGCACCTCGGTGACGTACGCAGAGAAGTTGGTGTCGACGGCCCGCTCGGCGATGCGGGCCTTCAGCGCCGCCGGCATGGTGATGCTCACCTTGTCGAAGGGGCCCGAGACCAGGCTGGTGAAGGCGCGCTCGATGACGCTCTCGTCAACGGGTGCTGAGGGGGCCTCGTCTGGAGGCTCAGGTGCGGGTGCCGATGCGCTACTCACGTGACGATCCTACCGTCGGTAGGATCGTCGAGCAATGGGGCGCCCAGAGGCTGCCCGCCATCAGCTGGTGGCCGTGATGCGCACCGACCCCGGACGCACTCCCGACGCCTTCGCGGGTGACGATGCCGCGATCCTGATGCTGCCCGTCATCCCTCGGTCCTTCAGTGCCCTGACGACGACCTGCGCCCGCGCCTTCGCGAGGCAGACCTCCGGGGGTGTCCCGAACCCCGGGTAGGTGACCACTGTCGTCACCGGAGTGGCGAGAGCAGAAGAGTCGGCGACGAAGCGCCGAACATCGGCGCGTCCGAACCTCGTCAGTCGCGATCCCTCATCGAAGGTGACTGACGTGGAGAGGCGCCTGACCTGGGGCTTCACCGTGATGCCGGCGCTGAGGATCACGGGCTCGTTGGACGGAGTCCAACCCGTGAATTGCAGGGTGTGGTTGCCCGGTGGCACGGACGCCGGGATGGTGATCCGACCGTTGGCCATGCCATCCGCACCGACGGTCAGAGTCCCGAGCGACACCGGCGTCGAGTAGAGGAATGAGCCCACCTGTGAATCAGGTGCGAGGCCGGACATCGTCACTGCGGTAGAGCCGCCGGAGGAGAAGCCCGACGGAGGCGGACTGGCACTCGCGACAACACCACCACCTGACAACGTGAAGCCACCACCAGGAGAACCCGGCGTCCGAGTTACCGGAACAGCAACTCCCCCGATGAGCATCTCCCCCATGCCTGGTGACACATCGACCGGGCTGCCCGTCGGCGCAACCGTGGTGATCTGTAGTGGCGCCGACGACTCAGACGCGATTGCGGTCGGGGACGGCACGGGCGAGGGAGAAGTAGGGGCAGCTGGTGGCGTTGGGGGTGCCGGGGGAGCCGCGGCCGCGGCCACGGGCCCGGAACTCTCGGTGAACGTGGTGGCACTCCCGCTGGAGTTTGTCACGGTGACCTGTGCGCGAAGGTACTGATTAACGTACGCGCTATCGATCACGAGACTGTTTGAGGTCGCGCCTGCGATGTCTGACCAACCCCCAGTCCCCGTGGAACTGCTCTGCCACTGGAAGGTCGAAGAAGGCGCAGGGGTACCTGTCGCACCCGATGCTGCTGCTGTGACTGCTGATCCCACTTGGGGTGAACCGGATGTGGTGGCCCCCGTGAGATTGGGGCCAATTAGGTACCTGACGATCACGATTCCCGCTGCACCTGAAGCCCCATTGAGTCGTGGTTCAGGCTCGGGGCCCTCAGGATCCCACGTGCTGGTGTTCGGCACGCCTGCGCCACCACCACCACCTGATCCGGTGTTCGTCGCTCCCGAAGTGGGCTTGAGTCCGACGACGGAGGAGCCGTTGTTCGTGTTCCCGTTTCCGCCGACACCACTGCCGCCGATCCCGCCTGTGCCCACATTCGTGAAGGTGGGGCTGTACGAGCCACCTCCACCTCCACCGGCTCCGTACCACTGAACCGAGCCGGAGAGGGAGGAGGTCACGCCCAGGCCACCTGTTCCTCCGTTCGCACCTGCGCCACCGATGTCAACTCCTGGGCTTCCACTGCCACCATGACCGGCGCCGCCACCGCCGCCGTCCCAGTCCGGCTGCCCCCCGGTGCTCCCAGATCCAGAGTTGCCCCCGGCGCCGCTGAAGGTCAGTGCGCCCGGGGTCTTGGTCCCGTTGCCACCCGCGAGCCCTCCGGCCGAGGAAACGGAGACACCCGTCCCCGTCACGGTGGACGGGCTGCCGTTGCCTGCCGGAGCCATCCCACTGTCGTCATGAATATTCATCAGACCGCCCCTTCCGGCGGTCCCTCCCAGACCAACGCTGAGCGCAAGGGCTAGACCAGAAGTGACGGAGAGTGTCGTCTCGACAACTTGGCCCCCTCCTCCACCACCTCCAGCGCCCTCCCACAAGATTCCACCGCCACCGCCACCGCCACCACCAACGACCAGCAGATCCAGTGATGCGACACCCGGAGGAACGGTCCAATCGCATGTGCTCGTGGCGGTGACGATGCCGCGCGTGTAGGTGCGAGTGACTGCACCGCTGGTTTCTGTGATAGTCGAGGTACTGGGGCTGGCGCAGGTTACGGCGGCTGCGGTGGGCGCACCTGCGAGGACGCCTGTCATCAGGCTGATGGATGAGGCGGCTGCGACTATGAGGCGTCGAAGCGACAACGGCATATCTCATTACATGGTCAGCCCACACGAGCATCAAGTTTCGTGCCGCCAGTGGTCATGAACGTGGGTCTAGGCACACACCGACGCAGCGCGCCATTAACCACATGAGCAGCAAGTCAGGCAGGGCCCGATCGTCAGTTCAACGAGGCGACACGGATCGCGGTGAGCGAGGACCCGTTGGACTGGAGCTGGCGCCCGGATTGACTCGCGCAGACGAGGACGATGGCATCGCCAGTGTTCACGCCACTGATGCCCCATGTGAGCGCGATGGACCCATCGCTAGCCGGGGGTATGCGCTGAACTGCTACATGGCTGATTTGGGCGCCGTCAGATCTCATGATCGTGCACGACACCAGTGTGGCGTCGGGGTAGGTGGCGCCGAGGTTGTCGAAGAAGTTGGACCCCGCGGTAGCGATGTAGTTGCCGGCGAGCAGGGGGCCCGAAGACACGATGAGCGCCGGGGAGTCGGGGACAAGAATGCCGCCTGGCCCTTGGCTGGCGTACCCGTTGGAGGGACCTATGTCTCCTGCGGGGCCCGCTGGGCCCGCGGAGCCTGTCGGTCCAGCAGCACCTGTGGCGCCCGTAGGACCAGCTGGGCCCGACGGACCTGGGGGCCCAGCAGACCCGGTGGCACCTACTGCTCCGCCCGCGCCGTTCGCGCCTGCCGGTCCAGGTGCGCCCGTAGGGCCGACGCTTCCTTGTGCTCCCATGGGACCCGTCTGGGACCAAAGCGTCAGTGTCTCCTTGCGACGGCACTGCACGATTGGCTTCCCCGACACGGTCTTTGGGGTGGGGAGTCGCATGACCCCTGAGCTACTGCTCACGCAGGCGTACATGACACCGGGCTGCACCTCGGCTGACGGATATGGTGACGCCGAGGCAGGGGTCACCGCAGCACCCACTAACAGGCCAGCGACCACCGCAGAAGTCATGGCGAGACGGGTTATGCGCCGGCCAGCTGTAGCGCTCGACTTCATGAGAATGTCACTTCCTGGTGTGAGGCAGCACTGGGACAGGCCTCGGTGGGGCGGTCACTTTGGCTGGACGAGTGGGTCCGAGATGTCGCAGAGACACGACGCATTAGAAGGTCGTCGCGTCCATTCATCAAGTTCCTGCGGCGCTGCCTGAAGAGACGTGGGTCTAGGCCCACGCCTGCGAGAGGTGGGATGAAGACTCGGGCCAGAACGGTCTCAATCGCACCGTGAGCCGGGTGCCTTCGGGTTGGGCTTCCAAGGTCCAGCCTGGTGCCAGCTCATCGAGAAGCTTCGAGCCGAGGCCCACCCTTCCCGCCTTCGGTCCTGAGCCGTTGTCGGTGATGCGGATGACGATGTCGCCCTGCTCGTGGGCAATCGAGACGGTGACCTCCGTGGCAGCACCGTGCTGGATTGCATTGGCGATTCCCTCTTCGACCACTGCTCCGACATCCACCGCTGTCCGGCCTCCGATGGACGCGACATCCGGCTCGATCTCAAGGGTGACGGAGACCAGGCCGCGCCACAGCCCCACCTTGCGCTCGACCTCTTCGGCGATCGTCGAGTCGTAGCGCTGCGCAAGCTCGGGAAGCGGATGGTCCAGTACCGCCCGTGCCTGCACGAGCGCCTGATTCACCGCGATCACGTCACCCGATGCTGCCGCGTGCTCAATGGCCATTGCACAGGCGACAAGCTTGGTCTGAACCGGACCATGAAGTGCGCTGGCCGCCTCACGTGCCATTGCCGCAAGGGTCCGACTCCGGGCGATGGTCGACACCTCTTCGTCCTTCACGTCGGTTGCGAAAGTGCGGAGTAGATCACGACGCTCAGCGCGCAGGGAGCCGAAGCCCGATGTGAGAAGGATGATGACGACACCGAACACGACCGAGATCAGAGTGGTCGGCCAGTCGACGGAAGCACCGGTCACTGCGGCTTCTATCGGTGGGAGTACTAGCGACGGTGCTTCGATGGCGGCTATCCCGGCGAGGAACAGTGCCGCGTGACGGTGCGGCCAGCGGCGCATGGCCCAGTTGGCCACAACCATGATGACCCAGATGAGGCCGACGGTGACGACTATGGCAACGAGGCCCTCTGGGCCGCCACGTCGCTCAACCTCACGGGCCCCCGTCGTGACGACATAGATGATGCTCACGGGCAAGGGCCTGAATGGCTGGCGCTCCACGATGTTGCGCAGCACGGCCGTGAATCCGGGCCTGGGATGCGCGCGATCGGCACGTTGGGCGAGCTCGTGGCTCAACGGCCGAACGGTGCGATGAGCTGCGTCGCGCAGTTCGGATGCTGCCGAGCCCGCATCAGGCGAGACGCCACTGAACGATGCCAGCTGGCCGTCGATGGCTGCCCTCGTCTGCGCCAAATGATCCGAGATCTCCTCCCTCAGCGACTCGCGGATGCGCTCGGCAACATCGGCTTCCTGCATGGCGGCGAGCTGCTGCTGAACGGCTCGCTCAATGAGGGCATCGCGCTCCTCGGTGAATCGCCATCGAGCCTCGAGCAGCAGGGTGATGGCGAGGCTCCAGAGGGTGCCAATGAGCAGCGTGGGGATGAAGCGGGTCAGGGGTCCTGACTCCTGCGGCAGGCCGATCGCCATGCTCGCGACCACGGTTCCCACAATCGCGATGGCCATGGTGACAACCGGGTGCACGAGTGCCCATGCCAGGGGTACTGGTTCTGAGGCCCGATGGCGAAAGACCGTGCGGTGCATGAGGTAGACCCACGCGCCGGCGAAAACAGCGGCGATCAATCCGACGAGGATCCACCACAGGACCTCTGACCAGGAGCGAGTGCTGGCGACGACGAGTGCTGCGATGGCGATCGGGATGGTGAGGAGAAAAGCCTGCCACGAGATGGCCCATCGGCCGCCGATCCGCTCGCGGAAGGTGGGGTCGGCTGGGACGTCAGTCACCGGAGAGGCTCCGGCCCGCCATGTCGGCATAGGCCCGCGCGATGAGCACGCGAGCGTTCCTCTCCTTCGTCACGTCGAGTCCTAGCTGCTTGACCAGTCGGGTGACCGCACGGTTCACGCCGGCCTCGGTGATCCACATGCGGCGGGCAATCTCGGCGTTGGAGCAGCCGGCGGCGATGAGGCGCATGGTCTCGATCTGCGACTCCGTCAGGTTCGGCTGTCGGTTGGGTGTGGATGCTGACGTGCCGGATGCGTCATCGGCATTGAGCGCCCGGGTGAGAGCCGCGGCGAGCACCTGGGGGTCGCCTAGGTCCTGCTTGGTGAGGAACTCCGCGCCGTCCGGGAGCGGGCGGGAGCGGCGACCGAGCAGGGACGGGTCGGCGTAGGAGGACAGGATCAGAATGCCGATCGCCTGCTGCAGGGCGCGAAGGCCGTGGGCGAGGTCGATGCCAGTCGGTCCCTCGCCGAGGTCGAGGTCGACGAGGGCGATGTCGATGCGGGTCGCCCGGGCCGCATCCATGGCCTCGACCACGGTGGCTGCCTGCCCCAGCACCTCGTAGTCCAGAGACGCGAGCACGGCGGCGAGGGCCATGCGGGTGAAGTCGTCGTCGTCGACGATGAGCACTCCGCCTCGTGACACGCTCCGCTCCCTTCTGCTGAGGAGTCAGCCTAGGTGCCCCGACGGGTGTGCGACGGAGGTGTTGACGCGGCTCTGAGGCGACGTCACCCCTGCAGAGACGTTCCTAGAACGCCCAGTCCTCCTGGAGGAGGGTCTCCTGCATGACCAGCCGCAGCGGATCCATGCGTAGAACGGCGGGGGGCTCCTCGAGCAGCTCGTTGAGCTCCGCGATCATCGTCGCGAAGCCACGTGACGAGCGGTGCTCGTTCTCCGCGTCGTCGTCCTTGAACACCTCGGTGAGCCAGACGAGATCCTCGTTCTCGGGATCGAGGGAGACCATGAACACCTCGGTGCCGGGCTCCTCGGCCAGGCCGTCGGCGTACGTGTTGAGGGCATCGAGCAGAGCCGGACGCAGGCCGGACTTGCAGGTCAGGCGGACGACCATGGCCTTGCGTCCGGGCAGGAGTGCCTGAACCGGCTCGGTGCCCTCGACCTCGTCCTGCATGTCAGGCGACGTTCTCGACGTACCACTCGTACGTGGTGCTCAGGCCATCGCGCAGCGTGATCGTCGGCTTCCAGCCGAGCGCGTTGATGCGACTGGTGTCGAGCAGCTTGCGCGGCATTCCGTCGGGCTTGGAGGTGTCCCACTCGATGTCGCCTTCGAATCCGACAACATCCGCGACGGTCTCGGCGAGCTCCTTGATCGGGAGGTCCTCGCCCCATCCGACGTTGATCGTCTCGTGCGAGTCGTACGCGTTCAGGAGCATCAGGCAGGCCTGCGCGAGATCGTCCACGTGCAGGAACTCCCGGCGCGGTGCGCCCGTTCCCCACACGGTGACGGTCGGTGCGCCGGAGACCTTCGCCTCGTGGAAGCGTCGGATGAACGCCGGCAGCACGTGAGACGTCTCGAGGTCGAAGTTGTCCTTCGGCCCGTAGAGGTTCGTCGGCATGGCCGAGATCCAGTGCCGTCCGTACTGCTCGCGGTGCGCCTCGATGTAGTAGATGCCGGAGATCTTCGCCATCGCGTACGCCTGGTTGGTGGGCTCGAGCGGGCCCGTCATGAGACTCGACTCGCGGATCGGCTGCGTGGCGTGGCGCGGGTAGATGCACGACGATCCGAGGAACAGCAGGCGATCGATGTCGATCGCATGGGCCGCATCCATGATGTTCGTCTGGATGAGGATGTTGTCCTTGAGGAACTCGACGGGGTACGTCGAGTTGGCCATGATCCCGCCGACCTTGGCCGCAGCATCGATGACGACGTCCGGCTTCGCCTCCGCGATGGCCGTCATCGTCGCCTCACGGTCGCGCAGGTCGAGTTCACCCGACCGCCAGCCGACGACCTCGCCGACGCCGGCTGCTTCGAGGGCGCGCACGATCGCGGATCCCACGAGGCCGTTGTGCCCGGCTACGTAGACCTTCGCGTCAGGCCAGCGAATCTGCTCCATGAGGCCTCAGTCTGGCACAGCGCGCACCTGCTCGACCGGCGTCGTGGTGCCGTCCGATGACAGGATGAGGTCCATGAGAGTCGTCACGGTCGAGCAGCTCGCCAGTGCCCTCGGAAGCCTCCCGGACAACCCCCGCGTGGTCGCCTCGGGCAACTTCGCGACGCCGTCTGTGATTCTCGAGGCCCTCGACGCCGTGGTGCCCGAGTACCGGCTCCACATGCTCAATGCCCAGCGGTCCATCCCGGACCGTGATGGCGTCGTGTACGAGACGACCTTCGTGGGTCCGGCGATGCGGCATCACCCGCGCCTGCACTACGTACCGTGCCGGCTCAGCCTCGTTCCCGTCCTCTACCGCGAGCAGTACGCCCCCGACGTCGTCCTGCTCCACACCTCAGCGCGCAGACACGACACCGTCAGTCTCGGCACAGAGGTGAACGTGCTGCCGGCCGCAATCGAGGCCGTGCGTCAACGCGGAGGGCTCGTCATCGCGCAGGCCAATCTGCGCATGCCCTACACCTACGGCGACGCCCAGATCTACGAGCACGAGATCGACTTCCTCGTCGAGGTCGACGAGCCGCTTCCCACGCACGATCCCGGACAGATCCACGACACCGCGCGGCAGATCGGCGAGCTGATCGCCGCTCGCGTCGAGGACGCCTCGACGCTGCAGCTCGGCATCGGCGCGGTGCCGGATGCCGTCGTCGCGTCGCTCACCTCACGACAGGGAATGCGCATCTGGACGGAGATGTTCAGCGATGGGGTCCTGGAGCTCCACCGGCGCGGTGCCCTCGACTCGGACGTCCCCCTGACGGCGTCATTCCTGTTCGGCTCGCAGGAGCTCTATGACTGGGTCAACCTCAATAAGCGCATCCGCATGCTCCGCACGGAGAAGACGAACTCGCCCGCCGAGATCTCGCGTCAGGCGCGCATGACGAGCGTGAACGCTGCACTGCAGGTCGACCTCTTCGACCAGGCCAACGCCTCCCGGGTCAAGGGGCGGATCTACTCCGGCTTCGGCGGCTCGACGGACTTCATCGTCGGCGCTCTGCACTCGCGCGGTGGCCAGTCCTTCATGGCGCTGCCGTCATGGCACGCCAAGGCCGACGTGTCGACGATCGTGCCGCTGCTGGAGGAACCCGTGACGAGCTTCCAGCACAGCTGGGTGGCGACGGAGCACGGCCTGGCCCCCTGCTTCGGGTGCAGTGAGGGCGATCAGGCGCGCAACATCATCGAGCAGGCGGCGCATCCCAGTGTGCGGGACGAACTGCGCGAGGCCGCCGGCCGGATGGGTCTGCTGTAGCCCGTTGCTGCGTCAGGAGGTGGGGTCCGCCGCGCGCCGGGATCCCACCTACTGACGCAGCAACCTCGTCCCCATCCGGGTCAGACGTCCACAGGCGCGTCCGGGACGCGGACGCGGGCG